>JANLXZ010000288.1:0-17329 GCA_031365375.1 Hyphomicrobiaceae bacterium
CCGAGCTTTGGATCCTGACTAATGTGCGCGTCCTCGAATTCATCATGCTCGTCTTCGATGTCGCCGACGATCTGCTCGACCAGATCCTCGATCGTGACCAGACCATCGGTGCCGCCATATTCATCGACGACGAGCGCCATATGAATGCGCGTCGATTGCATACGGATCAGCAAGTTCATCGCCGGCATGGATGGCGGGACGTACAGGACCTGCCGGCGGATCTTCGTCGCGATGACAGATTTCGTCAGATCTATTTTGACGAGGTCCGGCAGCGGGCGATCGGTGCCATCAGGCGTTTTCCCCGCGTCGCCCGTCATCCACTGCAACAGATCTTTAACGTGAATCATGCCGCGCGGATCGTCGAGTGTTTCGTTGAACAAAGGAATTCGCGAAACGCCCGCGTCCTGGAAAATCCGCAAAATATCGCCCATCGAGTCGCTCTCGTCGGCAGCGATGATGTCTGCGCGCGGCACCATCACATCTTCCACCCGCAACGCACCGAAGCGCAGCAAACGGAGCAACATGCTGCGCTCCTCGGCGGTGAAGGCATCCGGCGACTTGTCATCGGACTTCAAGGCATCCGCGATGGTTTCCCGCAAGGATGGGCCACCCGGCAAGCCCAGGCGCGCGCGCAAGCTCGCGAACCAGCCTAGTGTATTCGTATTCCCGGCAGCCTCTTTAGAGAGTTGATCCAGTGCTTCCGCACTGCCCCGTGGGGGCTGCGTGACAGGTTGCGTTGTCATGGAGCAATCCGCACTGCAATCGCATCGTCGTCGTAGGGATTGGCGATTCCGAGTTGGCCCAGGATTTGAACCTCCAGCGCTTCCATCACCTCTGCTTCGTTTTCAGTCTCATGGTCAAAGCCCATAAGATGCAGCAAACCGTGCAACGTCAAATGACGGATGTGATCGCCTGCAGCGATACCTGTCGCTGCGGCTTCGGCCGCGACTGTCTCGAACCCCAGAATGATATCACCTAGCGAACGCGGCTGCCCCGGTTCAATAGGCAATCCGGACGGAAACGACAACACATTCGTCGGCTTGTCCTTTGCTCGAAACGCTGCATTCAACTTGCGCACCGCCGCATCGTCGGCAAGCGCGAGACACGCTTCGGCTGGCAAATGCGCTCGCAGGGATTCATGCCGCCCAATGGCGGCCAAAAGCGGGCCGAGCAGCGCATCGACATCGCCCAGCGATGCCCAATCACCACCTTGATCGACGATCTCTACCGCGATACCTCGTGGAGGTTCAGTCTCTTCCGCCGCGGCAATCCCTGCGGACTCAACACACTCGACCTTTGGCATTCTCAAACCTTCTTCACCGGTAGGGCCCGTTCATAGGCCTCGACGATGCGAGCGACAAGATCACGGCGAACGACATCGCCAGCAGTGAATCTGATCGCCTCTATTCCAGGCACCCCATCGAGCAGGCCGACCGCCTCCTCTAGTCCCGATTTTTGTCCCGGCGGCAAATCAATTTGGCTCGGATCTCCGGTGATGACCATTTTCGAGCCCTCACCGAGCCGGGTCAGGAACATCTTCATTTGCATGCTCGTCGTGTTCTGCGCTTCGTCGAGAATGACGAATGCATTGGCGAGCGTGCGTCCGCGCATGAACGCCAACGGCGCGATTTCGATGATGCCCGCTTCCAAGTCGCGCTCGACTTTCTCTGGCGGCAGCACGTCATAGAGCGCGTCGTACAACGGCCGCAAATAGGGGTCGACCTTGTCGCGCATATCGCCGGGCAAAAATCCCAGTCTCTCGCCAGCCTCGACCGCCGGCCGGGATAAAATGATGCGCTCGACCATGCCTTTTTCGAGGCAGTGCGCGGCAAACGCGACCGCTATGTAAGTCTTGCCGGTGCCTGCCGGTCCGATACCGAATACAAGATCGGTCTTCTCGATCGCACGCATGTACGTGCTCTGGGCGGGGGTGCGAGCATTGACGCTCTTGCGGCGCGTCGAAACCTGCGCTCGTCCATCACTGACCGCCGCTGGATCATCCTGCTTCACGTGGCGGATCAAGCCATCGATATCGCCAGCACTTACTTCGCCACCCTTTTGCAGGCGCGTATATAGCTCTTCCAGCACATCGCGGGCGAGATCGCAGCCGCTTTCCGAGCCTTCGAGAATAATGACGTTACCGTGGGCGCGCGCCTGAATGTCCAGGCGGTCCTCGATCAGCGCGAGGTGCGCATCGTGTTCACCGAGCAATCTGGGTAGGAAACGATTGTCTTCGAAGGGAACGACGACCCGTTTCTTAGGGCCGACTGGTTTTTTGTTCCGCGCTGCTCCGCCAGAGGCGGCTGGTCCGCGATATACTGTCAAATCGATGCGCTCCAAGGTCGATCGAGTTTCCCGCTCAATATGACCCTAGCACAGAGAATCGAGCGGTGCGATGACGGCATTCAACCATCAACTGCCATCTTCAGGCGGCCTCAACGGTCCCCGTAAGGCTATTCTGACTCGCCGATGCGATCACAATGGGCAAGACCTGACCTAACGCTGCCGCGGCGGCCTCGACGTGCACGAGTTGCAGATAGGGCGTGCGGCCCACCAAATGCCCCGCGCGCCGCCCCAGCCGCTCGAATAACACGGGCAATACACGGCCAACGAAGCCGTCGTTAAATGACTTCTGTTGCCCTTCCAGCAGGTCTTGAAGCCGCGATAGCCGTTCCGTCTTGACGTCGTCCGGCACCTGCCCGTCCATCGTTGCAGCCGGCGTTCCCGGTCGGGCGCTGTACTTGAATGAGTACGCCTGGGCGAAGCCGATCTCACGTACTAGTTCGAGGGTCTGAGCAAATTCGTGATCGGTCTCGCCCGGGAATCCGACGATAATATCTGTGGACAACGCGATGTCGGGACGGGCCAAACGAATGCGTCCAATCAAGCGGCGATAATCGTCTGCCGTGTGCTTGCGATTCATGGCCGCAAGAATGCGATCGGCACCCGCTTGAAAGGGCAGGTGCAGGTAGGGCATCAGTTTCGGCATGTCGCGGTGCGCATAAATCAAGTCATCGCTCATGTCGCGCGGATGACTGGTCACGTAGCGTAAGCGTTCGAGATCGGTCAGATCAGACAAACGAGCTAGCAAAGCTGATAACGAATGCGGCTGCCCGTCTGCGCCAAGGCCATGATAACCATTTACATTTTGCCCCAGCAATGTCAGTTCGCGCACTCCGCGATCGACCAATGCCTTGGCTTCTTTGACGATATCCTCGACGGATCGCGAAAATTCCACGCCGCGCGTGTACGGTACGACGCAAAATGTGCAGAATTTGTCGCAGCCCTCCTGAACGGTAAGAAATGCCGAAGTCTGGCGCGGTCCCGTGCGTGCGGGAAGATGTGAGAACTTATCATCGTCGGGGAACGCCGTTTCAACAATTCTGCGACCGGCGCGGGTTTGGGCCAGCAATTCCGGCAACCGATGATAGCTTTGTGGCCCGATCACGATGTCGACGACCGGCGCACGACGAGAGATCTCCTGCCCCTCCGCTTGCGCAACGCAACCCGCGACCGTGACGATCGTCGACTTACCCAGCGCGGTCCGTTCAGCCTTCACATCGCGGATCCGGCCAAGGTCGGAGTAGACCTTTTCAGCAGCCTTTTCACGGATATGGCACGTATTAAGCACCACCAAGTCTGCATCGGATATTTCCGACGTTTCGGTAAAACCGGCCGGCGCCAGCGCTTCAATCATGCGCTCGCTGTCGTAAACATTCATTTGACAACCAAACGTGCGAACGAAGACCTTTTTCGCACCCGAGGCAGCGTCTCTGGAATTGTCTGACATCAGCCTCTCGCGGTCCTCGACCATCAGGCGTTTCTCTACAACAGCGGTGTTCTCGCAAAGTTACGATAAGGGCCAAAACGCCCGATGTCATCATTTTGTTGCAATGCAACAAAATAGAGCAAATATCTGCCAGCCTCGCCGCACGTGCGAAGCGTCACGACCTCATGTCCATCTCGACGAGATCGCGGGTCGTTGCGATCTTGCGGATTCAAGAATGGGTATCGGTACCGGTGTCGACACCAACATCGGCTCGTCCGAGGGTTTATTGCGCAACAAGCGCACCACCAACTCTCGTAGTTGATCTTCGGTGTGGCGGGCGAGCGCTTTACGATCGTTGAAGGTGTCGAGAGGCACCGGGGCGCCAATTCGGATACTTACGTCCAATGGTCCAGCTTTCAACAGTTCCCAAGCGTGACTGCCAATTTCCATGTCGCCATACCAACCGACTAGGGACCGCCCGGCTCGGTCGATCGGCAATCCGTGAAGGTGGCGGTAAACGATGGCGCAGGTTTGGACGACGGTGCCCGACGGTGGCTTCTCGCGGCCGCCGCCGGGCATAACCGCGCCAAAGAGTGACGTGCGCAGCGGCAAGACGCGATTTCCGTCAGATGAAGTACCCTCGGCGAACAGCACCAGTGCATCGCCCGCACGGAGCCGCTGCGCCATCTCAGACGTAGTTCCCGCTACCGCCGTTCGCCGCGTGCGATCGACGAACACACTGCGCTGTAGCCGTGCGAGTTGCGAAACGAAGGGCCAGCCGCCGACTTCTTTCTTGGCAATGAAGGACACCGGCGCCACCGCTGACAGCACGGGGATATCGAGCCAGGACGAGTGATTAGCCACGACCAGAACAGCCCTGTCGCGCTCGATCGATCCTTCAACGTGGAGTCTGATGCCGAGCAGGCGGCATACCTGCCGGTGATACCAGTGCGGTAAGGCGCGCGCTCCGCGACGGGAGAAGCGGAGGAAGACGGCTTGCACCGGCATCAAAGGCAACGTCAATAGGGCGAACACGACGAGAACTGCGCTTGCACGCAATCGCCCGGTCGATGGCGGCAATTCCGGTCTCATCTCACCGTTCAACTTGGTCGTAAACTTCGATCGTGCGTCAGCATTCGTTAGCACAAATTCAACCTTATGACGCAGACTGCGACGGGAAAAACTCCAGTGATTCGGGACCGGTCGCATGAGCGTTTTATCAGACCTGCTGAGAGACGATGACGCCTTGCCACTCGGCGTTGATCTCGCGGATACGGTCGAAGCTTGGTTGACACACTTGGTGCGCGACCGTGGCTTATCCGAAGCCACACGCGAGGCCTACGCGCGCGATCTCATTCAATTCCTGCGCCACCTGAAAGCGGAGCGCGGCCGTGCGCCCATAATGGCCGACCTCGCCAAACTCGATGCCCGCGTATTTCGGGGATTTCTGGCCCGCCGCCGCCGGCAAGGCATTTCCGGTCGCACGCTGGCCGGCTCGATGTCGGCGTTGCGCATGTTCTTCCGTTGGCTCGAAGCCGGAGAGCTGCTGACCAATCGCGCCGTGCTGACGGTCGCCATTCCGAAGGTGCCGCACGGCGTGCCGAAACCACTTACGGTGGCCCACGCAGCGGACGTCGTGGCAGTTGGGAGCACCAGCGATATCGAGTGGATCGTCGCGCGCGACACCGCCGTCTTGTTGCTGCTGTACGGCTCCGGCCTGCGCATCTCGGAAGCCTTGCGGCTCCTCGTGAAGGACGCGCCCACGGCCGAACGAGACGTGCTGCGCATCATCGGCAAGGGCTCGAAGGAACGTGCCGTGCCCGCAATTCCGATGACGATCGCTGCGATTGCTAATTATATCGAAATTTGCCCGTTCCCCCTCGAGCGCGACGACATTCTTTTCCGTGGTGCCAAGGGTGGCCCGCTCTCTCCGCGCATCATTCAATTAGCGATGGAGCGCATGCGCGTGCAATTAAAGTTACCGGCGAGTGCTACGCCGCACGCATTGCGTCATTCGTTCGCGACACACTTGCTATCGGCCGGTGCAGACCTTCGCCAAATTCAGGAATTGCTCGGCCACGCCTCTCTCTCGACGACGCAACTCTACACTGAAGTCGATCGCGACCGTCTGCTCGCCGTTTACGACAAAGCCCATCCGCGGGCCTAGCGAGCCACCCGCATGAAGGTTGCCTGCAGAAGCGCGACCACGATCGCTTGACCGTTTTCGATCGCCGCCACGTCGATGCGGCAGACTGTCAGGGATTTACCCGCACGCAACACTTGGCCTTCGGCGCGAAGCAAACCACCCACCGCCGGCCGGATGAAGTTGACCTTGTACTCGACGGTCACCACTTCGCTGCCTGCCGGCATCAAAGACAGCGCTGCATAACCCCCGGCGACATCGCCGATCGCGCCAATGGCGGCGCCGTGGAACAAGCTTTGCTGCTGTGCGACAGCGCCCGAATAAGGCAGCTCGATCACCACCCGGCCAGGCGCCACGGACCGCAACTGCGCACCGATCGTTCTCATCAAGCCTTGGGCCTCGAAGCTCGTGGCGATGACCTCGTCGAAGGCAGGGTTCATCGGCTTTAAAGCTGTGTTTTCGGTCATAGCTATAGCGTTCCTATGTGATGCGGTCTGACATGGAGGCAATTCAGCAGAATCTCAAAATGAACTGCCAGGCTGTTGCAGGAACGCAATCTCTTCAGGCGTCGATTGGCGGCCGAGGATGCCATTTCGGTGTGGAAAGCGGCCAAACCGTTGGACGATCGCCTGATGCTCCAGCGCGAACTTTGTGAGGAGATCATCTCCAAGGCTAGAAATCAGCTCGACGCTACGCGCCTGCGATGCGACACCCTCGTCATGCTCGAATGGCAGGAAAATGAAGAGCCGCTCCGACTTGGTGAGTGCCTTATCCCACCCGCGCTCGATCACCGCTTCGGCCAATTCAAGCGCCTTGGCGTCGCTGGCAAATCCACGCGGCGTGCCTCGAAATATATTCCGCGAGAACTGGTCCAGCACGATGATCGCAGCCCGTGCCGTAGTGGCCGTTGCAAGCAGGTCAGCGCCTTCGGCTTTCTGGACAAAATGATGGGCATCAAGAAATCGCGCGGCAATCGCCGCATCGACGGCGTCGTCCTTCTTGAACCACTTTTCCGGTTTCAATTCTTGAAACCAGAATCGCAGCACCTCGTTCGCCCAGTTTTGCGACATGTCTGACATCATCGTTAGTGGTTCCCGCCCGGTTCGAAATGGGCATAAAACAACTGGTGTCCGATGCCGAGCGTCTTCGCTTTTGCCAGCATGGCGCCGCCCAGCGCAATATCGGTCAGTGACAATCCACGATGCCAGAACAGTATTGTCTCATCGTCGCGCTCGCGACCCGGCTTTTGGCCGGCTACGATCTGCCCGATCTCGGCGTGCAGATTATCCTTATTGAAACTTCCATTGTCGATTTGGCGGCGCAGCGCGCCGAACTTACCGGCATGCGCCTGACCGAAATCGTCCATCACCCACTTGTCGATGATGTCGGGCAAGTTTTCCTCGACAACGCTCATCGTACCGTAGGGCATGACCAACGCGCCTTTCTTGATCCAGGCGTTCTTGAGCATTGGTTCGGGCGCTTCGAGGCGCGAAGCGTCGACGACGATGTCAGCACCTTCCACGCAACTTTGCCAATCGTCGGTGGCGGTCACCTTCTTGCCCAACGCCTCACTCATTTTGGCCGCGAACGCATCGCGGCTTTCGCGGCGGCGCGAATGCACACGGATCTCATCGAAATTATAGAGCCCATCCATCAATTTGATGTTCCAGAACGCGGTCCCCCGCGCGCCGACATGGCCCAGAATTTTCGATCCCCTGCGCGCCAGATACTTGGCCCCAATCGCCGTGACTGCACCCGTGCGCATCGTCGTGATGGCAGTTGCATCCATCATCGCGATCGGTCGTCCGGTTTGCGGATCGGCGAGATAAAGCATCGCCATTTCTGACGGTAGGTCGTGTTTGTAGTTGTCGAAGAAATCGCCGACGATTTTCACACCGGCGAGCCCCAATGGCTGCACGACGCCACGCAACACGTTGAAGTGCCCCCGCGTCGAGCCTTTCTCCGGCACCAGATGCGTGCGCGGTTCGATCACTGCTTTGCCGGTAGCCTGCGCGATCAACGCCGCTTCCACCGCAGCGATGATCTCGTGGTCGGTCATCGCGAGTTGCTCGACGTCACGGCCGTGCAAATAGTGGATATGAATGTCGGTCATCGGGCAATCAGGCTCCGGGGGTGGGCGCACCTTTTTGAATAAGCTACATCACATGAGCGGTTAGAGGGAATTGCGGATGGCGGACATGAGCGATGCACGGATGATGACGGGTGGTGCGGCCATCGTCGAAGCACTCATTGCCAATAGCGTGACCTCGCTGTTCGGATTGCCGGGCGCGCAGATGTATCCGCTATTCGATGCCCTGCAGCAGCGCGCTGATCAAATCCGTACGTACGGCGCGCGGCACGAGCAAACCTGTGGCTACATGGCATTTGGCTACGCCCGTTCGACAGGGCGGCCGGGTGTCTTCTCGGTGGTGCCAGGGCCCGGCGTTCTGAACACGACGGCGGCGCTTTGCACGGCATTGGGATGCAACGCCCCCGTGCTCTGCATTACGGGGCAGGTGCCATCGGCATTTCTTGGGCGCGGACGCGGGCACCTGCACGAACTCCCCGATCAGCTTGCAACCTTGCGGACATTGACCAAGTGGGCCGCGCGCATCGAGCGGGCAGCTGATGCTCCAGAGATCATCAACGAAGCCTTTCGCCAAATGTTGATGGGTCGGCCAGGCCCGGTCGCGGTCGAATTGGCGTGGGATGTGATGGCGGCGCAGGGCTACGTCACCTCATTGCCGGCGGCCCAGATCCCAGCGCCGCAGCCAGCGTCTCCCGCAGAAATCGAAGCAGCTGCGGCGATTCTCGCCAAAGCCAAACGCCCGATTATCATGACCGGCAGCGGCGCGCAGCATGCAAGCGAAGCCGTCCGCGCCCTGGCCGAAGAGCTCGACGCGCCGGTGGCTGCTTTCCGGGGTGGCCGTGGCTTAATGCCGGAGGATGACGAGCTCGGGATTTCATCCTTCGTCGCCCATGAGTTGTGGCCCGAGACCGACGCGGTAATCGGCATCGGCACGCGGCTCGAAATGCCGATGATGCGCTGGACCGGCATGATGACACTCGTCGACCGGCCGAGGGCACCACCGCACATCATCCGCATCGATATTGATCCGGTCGAAATGCGGCGTCTGGTCCCGCATGCCGGCATCGTCGCTGATGCGGCAGTGGGCGCGACGGCGCTGCTTGCCGAGCTGCGCCGGTTGAGGTCACGCAAGACCGCGGCTGCGTCATTCAAGATTCGCTCAAATGTGATGACGGCCAAGCAAGCTGCCCGCGCGAAGATCGAGAAGGTTCAGCCTCAGCTTGCCTATCTCGATGTGATCCGCGATGTGCTCCCGCGCGACGGAATCTTCGTGAACGAACTTTCGCAGGTGGGCTTCACGTCTTACTATGGCTACCCGGTGTACGAACCATACACGTACATATCCGAGGGCTACCAAGGTACGCTTGGCTTCGGCTTCCCGGCAGCGCTTGGTGTAAAAATCGCGCATCCTGAAAAGCCGGTGGTATCGGTCACCGGCGATGGCGGATTCATGTTCGCCGTACAAGAGTTGGCGACGGCCAAACAAGAGAACATTCCGCTGGTCACGATACTGTTCAACAACGCGTCGTTCGGCAACGTGATGCGCGACCAAAAGACAAACTTCGGCAATCGCGTGATCGGAGCGGCGCTCGAAAACCCGGACTTCATGACGCTCGCCAAGGCGTTTGGCATCGAAGCTCACCTCGTGTCATCGCCAGAAGGGTTGAAACCGGTCCTGGTTGAAGCCATTAAAGCAAAGCACCCCGTGCTAATTGAAGTTCACGTCGCCCAAGGCAGCGAGATCAGCCCCTGGGAATTCATCCATTTCAAGCCGTGACCGAGAAAGAGTACGTCACGTGGCTACAGGCTCGCACACTGGCTGGACGCGGCTATTACACCATGAAGCGGCGGGCGGCATCGTGCTGCTCGCGGCCGCGATCATTGCATTGGCTCCCGACAATTCGCGCCTGAGCCCATTGGCGTACTGAGTGGATCGCTGTTATCGGCTCTCGCCGGATATGCGCTCCTGCGGGCGGGAAGTTCTACTCGCCAAACATCCGCATCCACGCGCGGCTGACTTTCTTGCGCAGCCAACCGGGTTCGGAAGGGGCGGCGGCGCCATTGCGCATATGATCATGCGCCTCGACGAGGAATGCTCGGATCAGCGAAGGATCGTGGCGGCCGGCATCTGGCTGTTCGAAATCATCGAGACCGCGTGCAACCGTTTTGCTGCGATCCTGCGGATCGATTACAGCCAAAAACGGAACGGACTTAAGTTTGGCGCCGTTGGTGGCGGCCAGCACGTGGGCAAGCACGGCCTGGCCACTCGCCACTTCGCTCATCCGCCCAGCATGTAGCGTGGAAATGCCGATTTCTACGACGTTGAAGGTTGCACCAAGATCGAGTGGGCCGCCATTATGCCCGAGCAGTTGCGCAGTCGGCCACTGCGACTGTAGCGACCTGCACCATGGGCACCAGGTCGCACCAAAATCAACGATCAGCAGACGCTTTTCGGCGCGCGCTTTGTCGACAGCCGCGCCGAACAAAGCCACTTGGTCGGTGCAAATTTCGTATTTGGCTTCGTTGGGCTTCAAAGTTGCAGCAGCGGCCTCGTTGCAGCGGGCGATCGGCGCGTAAGCATAGTTAGAGGGTGGCACGCTCCAGCTGTCGGCGCGCGCGGCAGTCGAATTAACGAGCAGGCTGACTGCCAGATACGCGATACGCATGGCCAACTCCGGTGCCGGATCAGCCGTGGGCGACGCAAACTTCGTGCCAGCAAACCGCTACTTACAACCACCACTAACGGCCTGCAGTGCTTGAGCAATCCCCGACAATGAATAGGTATCCTTGCTGATGACGCCCTGCTCGTTTTGAGCCAAAACCGTAACCGTCGAGCCCCTTTTCATTGCCTCGAGCAATTTCAGCTCGTCGGTAGCGTCGATCACAAATGCGCGGTCGCCCTTCGAAAACAGCTTATAGAATGTCTGGTCGAGCTGGATGGACGCTGGCGCACCGGGCTTCAAGTTTGCGCTGGTCTTGACGCTAATTTCTGCTCGCACCCCCTCCTTGGGCCATGCAGAGATGTAGAAAAAAGCGCCATTGCTGGCGTCCGCCGGTTCGCTGATCCGGGGCGAGGCGATCGCAAAGCAGATCCGCGTATCGGCTGCCTCATGCGCCAACACCCGCCATTCGCCGAATTTCTTGACGTTCCGGGTTTGCGCCGTGGCGACGTGCGCCGACGTCGCAGTGAGCATTAACGTTAGGGTCGTGAGGATTGGTCTGCGCATGATGCCGGTATACGGAATTCGCCCCTGCCTTGTCACCGCCCCGTCGTGTTGCGACCATGCACATGCGGTTGAAGTGCTGCTTTCGGGCCACCCTCGGCGACGGGCCGATCGGCAAATCGAGCTAAAGTCTTAACGCGATCGTACATGACAATCGCACCTGCCATCGCGACGTTGATGCAGAAGCGGGTCGGAATTTTGACTACATGATCGCAAGCATTGAGCAGCTCTGGCGAAATTGATCCCTGTTCGGGTCCTAAAATATAGGCGGCGCGTAATGGGTGCCGGAAGCTCGGCAGGTCGATCGCATCGTCGGTCAACTCGATGCCAACCAGACTGCACCCTTGCGGCAGAACCATATCGTGCTGCGTGCCCCAGTTATAATGTGGCAGGTGGAGTTGGCCTTTCGACGTATCCGCACGGGCTTCGAGCGCATGGTAAGTAGCGCCGACGGTGAACGTAAAAGCTGCCCCGAAACCATGTGCCGAGCGCATCAGGTTGCCGAGGTTCAAGGCTTTTGACGTTCGTTCGGCCCCGATGGCGAAGTAGCCACGCGCAACCGGCGGCCAATTTTCCTTGAAAGTCATAGCGTATTTGCTCATTTGCACGTTAAAGGTCCACCTCAGCAGGCACCAAACCCTTTCAGGCAACGACGATGACCCACTTCCCAGAACTTCTGGCCGATCGCTTTCGCAGATTCAAGTTCCGGCACTTCACGCCGAACCAGGATCGTTACGAGGAACTCGCCAACAATGGGCAAAATCCGGAAGTGATGATCGTGTCGTGCTGCGACAGCCGCGTCGATCCGGAGACCATTTTCGGCGCGATGCCGGGCGAGCTGTTCGTCGTCCGCAATGTTGCGAATCTGGTGCCACCGTATGAGACAACCGGTAAGTATCACGGCGTCAGCGCGGCGTTGGAGTTCGCGGCTTTAAATCTGCGTGTGAAGCACATCGTGGTGATCGGACACTCTGGCTGCGGTGGCGTTCGCGCTTGCCTTGAACACGATGCTGCACGCCAGAGCGAAGCTCAGTTCATCACCAATTGGATGTCGATTTTGGATGAGGGCCGCGCACGGATAATGACCGCCTTCGCCGGCCGGCCGTTGCCCGAGATTCGCGCCGCTTTGGAGCGCGAGTCCGTAATCGCGTCGCTCGACAATCTACGCACGTTTCCGTGCGTCAAGATCTTGGAAGGCAAGGGCCGTTTAGCGTTGCACGGTGCTTACTTCGATATCGGTTCGGGCACGCTGTCCGTTTACAATCAGGCGACGGCCGAGTTTGTGCCTTTGTAGGAGAATAGTACCTCCCTTTTCCTCTTCACCACGTCACATCCGAAACACGCCGAACTTCGGTGCTTCGATGGGGGCATTGAGCGCGGCACTCAGGGACAATGCCACGACGCGGCGTGTTTCACTCGGCATGATGATGCCATCGTCCCAAAGGCGGGAGGAGGCATAATAGGGGTGCCCCTCGCGCTCGAATTGGTCGAGGATCGGGCGTTTGAAGTCAGCCTCGTCGTTCGCGCTCCATGCCGTGCCCTCGGCCTCGATGTTGTCGCGCCGCACGGTCGCCAGTACGCCCGCCGCCTGCGGGCCGCCCATCACGGAGATGCGCGCATTCGGCCACGTGAACAGGAAGCGCGGACCGTAGGCGCGACCGCACATGGCGTAGTTGCCGGCCCCGTAGGATCCGCCGATGATGACGGTGATCTTCGGCACCCGGGCGGTCGCAACGGCCGTCACCATCTTGGCGCCGTGCCGCGCGATTCCGCCGGCTTCGGCTTCGCGGCCAACCATGAAGCCGGTGATATTCTGCAGGAACAACAATGGAATGCGACGGTGGCCGCACAGCTCGATGAAGTGGGCGGCCTTTTGCGCGGTCTCCGAATAGAGTATGCCATTGTTGGCGATTATCCCGACAGGAAGCCCTTCGATGTGCGCAAAACCCGTCACGATCGTTGCCGCGTAGAGGGCTTTGAATTCATCGAATTCGGAACCGTCCACCAACCGGGCAATGATCTCGCGGGTATCGTATTGCGTCATCAGCGATGCGGGGACCACGCCGTCCAGCTCGTCGAGTTCGTACTTCGGCGGCCGCGGCTCTCGCGTCGCAACATCGATTTTCTTCACCGTATTGAGATTGCCGACGATCGCACGCGCGATTTCCAACGCATGATGATCGTTCAGCGCGTAGTGATCGGCAACGCCTGAGAGGCGCGTGTGCACATCGGCGCCGCCCAGGTCTTCGGCCGACACGGTCTCGCCGGTCGCAGCCTTGACGAGTGGTGGACCTGCGAGGAAAATTGTTCCCTGTTTGCGCACGATCACACTTTCGTCCGACATGGCCGGCACGTACGCGCCACCCGCCGTGCAACTACCCATAACGACCGCAATCTGCGGGATGCCATCGGCCGACATCCGCGCCTGATTGTAGAAAATTCGCCCGAAATGTTCCTTGTCCGGAAACACCTCCGTATGGTGCGGCAGGTTTGCCCCTCCGCTGTCGACGAGGTAGACACACGGAAGCCGGTTCTCCCAGGCGATTTCCTGGGCGCGCACGTGCTTCTTCACTGTCATCGGATAGTAGGTGCCGCCCTTGATCGTCGCATCGTTGCACACGATCATCACTTCACGACCCGACACGCGGCCGACGCCGGTGATCAGACCGGCACCGTGGATGTCGCCCGAATATTGCCCGAACGCGGCAAATTGCGATAGCTCAAGGAAGGGCGATCCTGGATCGAGTAATCCGAGGACGCGATCACGAGGCAACAGCTTCCCGCGCGCGGCGTGGCGTTCACGTAATTTGGCCGGACCGCCAACCGCTAGTTCTGCGCGCTTCTGGGCGAGATCAGCGGTGAGCAACCGCATCGCTGCGGCGTTGGCCTGAAACTCGCCGGAGGAAGTATTGATGTTGGAATTCAGGATCGGCATGGCACCTCGCAGTTGCGGGCACCTAAGCAGCGAGCGGGCCTGGACGCAAGATTGCGGACGAAGCCAGATCACTTATAGGCAAACCCTTCCGCTTGCTCATCCGCTCCCCATATGTGATCGCGTGCATGGAGCGAGCGCCGCTTTGGGCTTGCGACCTTTGATTGACGTTTTTTAAAGAGCGGGTTTGCCGAGCCTCCGGGGCGGCGAGACGCAGCTGGGAGTACGAAGATGAACTTCGACAAGTATACCGACCGGGCTAAGGGATTCATTCAATCATCGCAGGGGCTCGCGGTTCGCGAAGGCCACCAGCAATTTTCCGCCGAACATCTTTTGAAGGTATTGCTCGATGACGAGGAGGGCCTTGCAAGCGGATTGATCAACCGTTCCGGCGGCCGGGCCAAGGACGCCCTGAAAGCGATCGAAATCAGCCTTGCGAAACGTCCGAAGGTCTCGGGCGGAGGCTCAGGTCAGTTGTACATAGCGCCTGAATTGGCTCGCGTGTTCGACGCTGCTGAAAAGATTGCGGAAAAAGCTGGTGATAGCTTTGTGACGGTCGAACGGCTGTTGGTTGCGCTTGCGCTGGAGAAGGGCGCCGAGGCCGGCCGCATACTGGCTGATGCCGGCGTTACCGCGCAAAGCCTGAACGGCGCGATCAATGACATCCGCAAAGGGCGGACGGCTGACTCGGCGACAGCCGAACAGTCCTACGACGCACTTAAAAAATACGCGCGCGACCTCACCGAAGCGGCCGCGAACGGCAAGCTCGATCCCGTTATCGGCCGGGACGACGAGATCCGTCGCACCATTCAGGTGCTGTCGCGGCGCACCAAAAATAATCCCGTCCTAATCGGCGAACCAGGAGTCGGCAAAACAGCGATCGCGGAAGGCTTGGCTCAGCGCATCGTCAAGGGCGACGTACCTGAGAGTCTTAAAGACAAGAAGTTGCTGTCGCTCGACATGGGGGCGCTGATCGCAGGCGCCAAATATCGCGGTGAATTCGAAGAGCGGCTGAAGGCCGTTCTTTCGGAAGTTACTGCCGAGGCCGGCAAGATCATTTTGTTCATCGACGAGATGCATACCATCGTGGGGGCCGGCAAATCCGAAGGCTCGATGGATGCCGGCAATTTGCTGAAGCCCGCACTGGCTCGTGGCGAGCTTCACTGCGTCGGCGCGACAACGCTCGATGAATACCGCAAACACGTCGAGAAAGATGCAGCCCTTGCCCGTCGCTTTCAGCCAATCTTCGTCAATGAGCCAACCGTGGAAGATACGGTTTCGATCCTGCGCGGGTTAAAAGAAAAGTACGAATTACATCACGGCGTGCGCATCACCGACTCTGCGATCGTTGCCGCTGCGACCCTCTCGAACCGCTATATTTCAGACCGTTTCCTGCCCGACAAAGCGATCGATCTGATCGACGAAGCCTCATCGCGCCTTCGGATGCAGGTCGATTCCAAACCCGAAGAGTTGGACGAGATCGATCGCCGTGTGATGCAACTTCGCATTGAACGTGAGGCTCTGAAGAAGGAAAGCGATGCGGCGTCTCGCGACCGCCTTGCCAAGCTCGAGAAAGAGCTTGTCGACCTCGAGGAGCGCTCACAAGGGATGACGTCTCGGTGGCAAGCGGAGAAAAATAAGCTCGGCGATGCGCAAAAACTCAAAGAGGAGTTGGAAGCGCGACGCACGGAACTGGAACAAGTTCAGCGCAAAGGCCAGTATCAACGCGCCGGCGAGTTGACATACGGCGTCATTCCGGAGTTGGAGAAAAAGTTAAACACGCTTGAAGCCGGCGACGGCAAGGTCGTGCCGATGATGGAAGAGGCTGTGACGCCGGATCACATTGCGCAGGTCGTGTCGCGCTGGACCGGCATTCCCGTCGATCGCATGCTAGAGGGCGAGCGAGCCAAACTTCTGAAGATGGAAGAGGCGTTGGCGAAACGCGTGATCGGCCAGAAAGAGGCCGTGGAAGCGGTTTCGACCGCAGTTCGTAGGGCACGTGCCGGTCTGCAGGATCCAAATCGGCCAATCGGTTCTTTCATGTTTCTGGGACCGACGGGCGTCGGCAAGACGGAACTCACCAAAGCACTCGCGAACTTCTTGTTCGACGATGAGGCAGCGCTGATCCGGATGGATATGAGCGAGTACATGGAAAAGCACTCGGTTTCGCGTCTGATCGGCGCGCCGCCAGGCTACGTCGGCTATGACGAGGGTGGTGCGTTAACCGAAGCCGTCCGGCGGCGTCCCTACCAGGTCGTACTATTCGACGAAATAGAGAAAGCGCACCCCGATGTTTTTAACGTACTCCTGCAGGTGCTTGACGATGGCCGCCTGACAGACGGCCAGGGGCGCACGGTCGATTTCAAAAATACGCTGATCATCATGACATCGAATATCGGTGCCGAATATCTCGTCAACCTCAAGGAGGGAGAGGATACAGAAGCGGTGCGCGAGTTCGTAATGGCCGAGGTGCGCTTGAAGTTCAGACCTGAATTCCTCAACCGCCTGGACGACATAATCCTCTTCCATCGACTGCAACGCGATCAAATGGGCGCTATCGTCGATATTCAATTGGCGCGGTTGGCAAAGCTTTTGATTGACCGCAAAATCACGGTGAATTTAAACCCCGCGGCCCGAGAATGGCTCGCCAACCAAGGCTACGATCCCGCCTATGGTGCCCGGCCTTTGAAAAGGGTCATTCAACGAAACGTTCAAGACAAGCTGGCGGAGGCAATTCTATCGGGCCGAATAGCGGACGGCGCGACAGTCAATGTGAGTGTAGCCGACGGTGAAATCGTTCTCGCCGGCAAGGCCGTGAAAGTGGTTCCGGCGGAAGCTGCGGAATGAACATACCAATGAAAACCTCTGCCGGGGATTTCGGCAGAGGTTTTAATCTGGCCGGCCTAATAGCGCTGTGCCAGACCGCCCTGAGGCTGCAATCCACTAGGGCTTTTGAATTGTCACCGATGGCAGTTTAATTTCAACGGAATTGCGTTGTTTATCCCAATACAAATACCCAACGATCGCAAGACCGACGATAAGGGCGCCAATCAGAAGAGATTTGCCGTCCATATAACTACCCCTCGGTTTGCTCAATCGAGTGCACTTTCAAAGCAACTATCGATGGCGGCGATTGCTCAGACTCTTAGAACCAGCGCCCCCGTCCGTAAAA
>JANLXZ010000296.1:0-8821 GCA_031365375.1 Hyphomicrobiaceae bacterium
GTTCAGCGTCAGCTCAGACGCCATAAAGTAACATGTCAACAAGCGAGACACCTACACAGTCAGTTGAGACGGTAAACCCGGCGTGCGGTGCCGCTGAACAAGGCGGTTTTTTCGTCGACCGACGCTGCCGCAGCGATGCTCTTGAACGCATTCCACAGCGCAGCGTAGCCGACACCTATTTTATCGACAGGAAAATTGCTTTCGAAGGCGCAGCGCTCAGCGCCGAATTGTTCGATGCAGGGCTCGATGTACGGGCGCCAATAGATCGCTAGCTGCTCCGAGGTGGGGGGGTGCGAAGCGCTATTGTAGTCGAAGGCTGCTAGCCGCATCATCATACCGCCGAGCTTCATAACGACGTTTGTGCAGGCGGCAATCTGCGGCATCGTCTGACGCCACTCAGCATAGACGTCGCTCTGTTTGCCGGCAAACGGACCGTAGCCGAGCGGCATCCCGGTGTGGTTTGCGATGATACTCGCGCAGGGACAGGCACGCGCCAAATCGATTAGATCTGCGTGCTGGTGATGATAAACGAGCGCGTCCAGCGACAGTCCCATGGCGGTTATTCGGGCGAGGCCGGTGCGAAAGTCCTTGCGCCGGTAAAGCTCGGGGCCTGCACCATGGTGATTGTTGCCGATAACTGGATCGTCGTGCCAGCCGGCGGAATGGCGAATGCCGCGCAATCGGCCGCCTCCTGCCTCGACCATAGCCGCCAAAACAGGCTCCACCCTATCGCCGAGCGTGAGGTCTGCGAAACCGACGATACCGGCGCCGACGCGCGTCTTGTTGCGTGGGTCCGCATCGCACTGTGCAGCCAGGCGCGCGGCAAATTCCACCTCGCCAACCGGCCGCAACTCGGTCGGCCCGGTGGTCCGATAGTTGGAGCCGCTTTCGATGAAAATGGTTGCCACCACGTTGTGACCGCTCGCGGTGTCGGCGAGAATGTCCTCCAGAAGATAACGCCCGGCCTCATTCCATAGGTGATGATGGGTGTCGATGATCGGGAGGGCCGGCTCAAGGATTTCCTCCGGCAGCGCCCGAGCCAGCCAGTCTTCGCGTGGCGCGAAGATCCGACCAAATGGCCTCGTTAGCGTATTGGCGCTCATCATGGTCTCCGTTCGTTGGTCACTGCACGTCCTTGCGCATGTTGCCACAAGACCACAGGAACCGCGACCGCGTTGGTCGAGCTTCGAGGGTGCGGTGAGAGATGGCAGCTAAGATTGCGCGATCGTGCCTTACGATTTGACATGCCCACATGCTCGGTCTTGGTTCGTCGGCGGCGTGCCAGTTGTTGCTGGCGCGTGGATGAGGGAGGGGATCCATGTCCACACAGGCGATCGCAGCCAAGCTTGATATGAGTGGGCGCCGCGTTTTGATCACGGGTGCAGCCGGAGGACTCGGCACCGCCTTTGCGAGAACATTCCGCGATGCGGGAGCGACACTCTTGCTTGCCGACAAAGACCGGACAGGCCTCGATCGGCTGCGTGCTGCCCTCGGCGGGGACGCGATGGCCCTCGTCTACGATCAAGCCGATCTCGCCTCCCTTGACGGGCTCGCGCGCGCCGCTGGGCCCGTTGATATCCTGATTAACAACGCCGGGCTCTTATTGGTGAAGCCGATCGCTGAGACAAAGCCTGAAGAGATGCGTGATTTGATCTTGGTCGATCTCGTTGGCCCGATGGTATTGATCGGGTTGATCGGTCCCGCGATGGCCGCGCGCGGCGGAGGTGTTGTCGTCAATATCTCGTCGCAACTCGCGTTCTGCGGTGCAGAGGGTCGTTCAGTCTACGCCGCGGCGAAGGCTGGGCTGGCGCAATTCACCCGCTCGGCGGCGATGGAGTTCGGCCGACAGGGCGTGCGGGTTCTGGCAGTCGCACCGGGCCGGCTTCTGACGCCGATGACGACCTATCTGCACTCCGACGAGGCGGCGTACCAAGATGGCATCGCGCGCGTTCCTGTTGGGCGGTACGGGACGCCCGAGGAAATTGCCGAGCTCGTTCTCTTCCTCGCTTCGCCCGCTGCGAGTTACGTTGTCGGCGAGACGGTGATTGCCGATGGTGGATACGTGCTTGGCTAGTATTCAAATGACTACGGACGATCTACCATTCCGTCAGAATGTTATGTTTCGATCGGCCTGCAGCTATGACAAATGGCTGCGAGATCCCGCTTGAGGCGAAATGACCGCGTGTTAACTTGCTGCAATCTTCGCTTCACCTAGAGGACAGTGCATGTCTTGGCTGGACCAGTCGTACATGGGTCGCAAAGGTGTGGCGCGTGGTGTCGCTGGGGTAGGTGCGGTGTTGGCCAAGGACTTTCCTTTCGAAAGCCCGGCTCAGATAGTACGATTCTTAGGTCCTCACCCGTCCACCCGCAGGGGTGCACTCCACTCAAGGATCAATCAGCATCCGTGCAGCTTTGACGACTAGACGCCTGAATGCTGGGTGAGCAGTGAGGAAAACTTTGGACCGCGAGTTCTTCAGCTATTCGCCGATTGCGGCTCGCCCGCGATTTAAGTGGCCCGGAAATGCCCGTGTCGCACTCTGGGTGGTGCCGAACATCGAGCATTACGAATACTTGCCCGGCCCCACGCGCGTTCGAAATCCTTGGCCCCGAATGCCGCATCCCGATGTGCTCGGCTACTCGCTGCGAGACTACGGCAATCGGGTCGGTGTGTGGCGCATGCTCGACGTCATGGACAAGCACAAGATTCGCTGCACGGTTTCGCTCAATTTAGCAAATTTTGAAATGTATCCGGAGATCATGCAGGCCTGCGAGGCACGCGGATACGACACGCTTTGTCACGGCATCTTCAACACATCGTACCTATGGGGGATGCCGGAAGACGAGGAGCAAGCCTACATTGCCGACTGTGTCACGCGCTTTCGTAAGATGACCGGGCGGCAGCTCCGAGGCTGGTTCTCTCCGGGTGTCTCCTATACTCAACACACCCTCGACCTGGTCGCCGAAGCGGGCTTCACATACTCGGCCGACCTCTATCACGACGACCAGCCAACACCGTTGAACGTGCGTTCGGGCTCGCTCATCACCGTGCCGTACACGATGGATCTAAACGACGCCGTGCTCTACCGCTACGATGCCGAGGGCGAAGAGTTCGCCCGCATGATAACCGACCATTTCGATACCGTATGGCGGGAAGGCGCGGAAATTCCGCGTGTGATGTGCATCGCGTTGCATCCATTCATGATGGGCCAGCCGCATCGCATTTGCCATCTTGACCGGGCGCTCGGCCATATCATGTCGCACGAAGGAGTTTGGCAGGCGACCGGTGCCCAGATCGCCGACTGGTATATCGCCAATGCACTGCCAACCTTTCAGGCCCATCTTGGACAGAGCGCGTGAGTGGGCAACGGTAGATCATGGATCACGACCTTTATCGTTTTTCGCCGCTGCCGAGACGGCCCCGGCTTGAATGGCCGAACGGCGCGCGGCTAGCCTTCCATGTCACGCTCCATATCGAACATTGGGAGTTGACGCCGCCGCCAGGGTCAGTGAAGGACCAACGCTTCATCAGTGAGTTCGGCCCCTTCGAGCCCGACTACCGGACCTGGACGCAGCGTGAGTACGGCAATCGCATCGGCATCTTCCGCGTGCTCGACGTGTTGGATCGGCACGGCATCCGGGCGAGCGTCGCGATCGGAGCATCGGCCTGCGAACGCTATCCAGCGCTCGTCGCCGAGGTAAACCGCCGCGGCTGGGAAGTACTCGCACACGGCACGCATGCGACGCGCCTCATCTCAAGCAAAATGACCGATGCGGAGCAACGCGCCTGTATCGCGACCTCGATCGAGGCCGTCGCGCGTGCGACCGGCACCCCTCCCAAAGGCTGGCTCGGCCAAGACCAAGGTCAGGCTGCGAACACGCCTCAGCTGCTGGCCGCGGCCGGCATCGACTATCTCGTCGACTGGTCGAACGATGATCAAGCCTACTTGATGCATCCAGGACTGGTATCGATCCCGCACCAGATCGAGTGGGATGATATCGTCCTGTTCTGGCTGCGCCGTGTCGAGACATGGCGCTATCCGGCGCTCGTCGAAGAAGCCGCGCGAACTCTTGCCGAGGAAGGTGCGATCTCTGGCCGCAACTTTGGCCTTTCTATCCACCCGTGGCTTTTCGGCATGGCGCACCGCATACGGTATCTCGACGAGGCGCTGACGCGCATACGCGCCATCGACGGCCTCTGGCAGGCGACAACGGGTGAGATCGCCGCGTGGGCGAAGGAGCACTTAGAGGAAGTGGCTAAGTGAGAGGTCGCCCAGTCGACCGGCACCCATCCGGCCCCCTGGCCGTTGTATCCCGGCAAACGGAAGCTTGGCTCCTACCCACGCACCTTCACATCTTGTAGGCGAATAATGCCATCAGGGTGGGCAGCAAAGCCATCGACCTTGTCAGCGAGGCCCCACAGCCATTTGTGGTTGTATAGAAAGATGTGGCCGCGGTCCTTGAGGTAGAGTTTCGCGGCGGCAGTATAGTCTGCAAGCCGGGCCGCCGGTTCGGTCTTCGATCGGGCGGCAGCCAGAGCCTGATCCATATCCTTGTTGCAGTATTTGCCCCAGTTGATGAAACCGTCGCAGGCGAGCCAGATACTGATGTTCCCGTCGGGGTCAGCACGCCCGGACCAGATGACGACGGCCGCCTCGTAATCACCCTTGGTGGCATTGGCAATCAACGTATTTTGCTCGATTAGCTCAATTTTAATGTCAAAGCCGGCTTCCCCGGCCATCGCCTGGATCACCTGCGCGAGTTGGCTCTCGACCGGATTGTTGGTGACCGACAATGTGAAGGCGGGCTTCGTTACTCCGGCTTCGGACAATAGTGCCTTCGCTCGCGCCAAGTCGCGGGCCGGAACCGGAAGCTCCTTTATGTACCACGGATTTTCAATTGAGTGCGGCTGGTTGGTCGCCACAAATTCGCCGTCGAAAACAACCTGTACCAGTGCCTGCCGGTCGAGTGAAAGCTCGAGCGCCTCACGGACGCGCGGGTCGTTGGCGAGCACGGAGTTGGCCGCTTTCGCCCCGTTGGCCACGTTGATCGACATCGTATTGTAGGCAAGTGCCGTGCTGGAGGCGACCTTGACGCGCTTATCCGCCTTGAGCTGCTTGAGGTCGCTCGGCTGCAGCCGCTCGGCCAAATCCAGGCCACCCGAAAGCAAGTTCACGGTGCGAACGGTCGTGTCGGCAATCGGCTGGAATACGATCTGCTGCAGGTGGATCCGGCTCTTGTCCCAGTACTGATCGAAGCGCTCAAACACGATCTTTTGCTGCGCAATGCGTTCGACGAATTTGAAGGGTCCGGTGCAAATCGGCTTGTTGGCGATGTTCTGTCCGTCGACTGCAAGCGCCTTTGGCGAAAGCATCATGCCGGCCCGATCGGCGAGTACACTCAGCAGCGGCGCATCCGGTTGCGACAGCTCGAGCCGAACCGTCGCTGCGTCTACGACGACGACGTTGGCGATCGACTTCACCTCGGCCTTGCGGCGGGAATAGTCTGCTGTGCGGTAGCGATCGATGTTGACCTTGACGGCCTCGGCATCCATCGCCGTTCCGTCGTGGAAGACGACGCCGGGACGCAGCTTCAAGGTCAGAGACTTGTTGTCGGCGGCCCATGCCCATTCGGTCGCGAGCTGCGGCACGTAGTTGAGCTTCGCATCGGTATCTATCAGCTTGTCGCACACGGCGGCAAATACGACACGGCCCACAAAAGTGGCGCCTTGCGCCGGGTCGAGCCGGTCGGGATCTTCCTGAAGTCCAATCCGAAGGGTTTGTGCATCGGCTGGGCTGCCTGCTGCGATGGCAAGCCCAAGAACAAACGCCATCAGCCCGTTAACGATACGCATTGCAGTGCCCCTATACCCTAGTGATCAAACAAGACTTAACAAGGTCGAGCTGCGCGAAGCAACGCGCGGAGAGACGCCTAAACGACAATGCAGCCAATCCGAATCTAGATGGTGCCAGTAGAACGCCAACTCTAAGATCGGATCCAACAAGGCGGCAAATTCGCCAGAAAGGTACCCAAATTTGAATGACAGACGGACCATTCTCGTGACCGGGGCTGCGGGTCTCATTGGCCAGCGCGTTGCTGAAACGTTGATGAGCGAGGGACGGCCCGTTCTGGCAACGGATCGGGCAGCCTCTCCCGACGGCACCATGAAGATCGAGTTGGCCGACCTCACCGACGCTGCTGCGCTCGACGGGCTCGTCGGCCGCGAGATAGCTGGGATCATCCATTGCGGTGCAATTTCAGGGCCGATGCTTGGTCGCGATGACCCGGCAGGCACCATCGCGATCAATGTGCAGGGTACGGTGAATTTACTCGCGTGCGGCCGCCGCCATGGGATCGGCAGGTTCGTCCACTGCAGCTCCGTATCTGCATATGGTGCGACGCCATCGGGATTGGCACTCGTGTCACCGTCGGCCCCTCTGTCTGCCATCGACATTTACGGAGCGAGTAAAGCCGCAGCCGATATCCTCGTTCGCACCTACGCCAGTGACTACGGCCTGGACGCAGTGACATTACGCATTGGCTGGGTCTATGGCCCGCGCCGACGCACGCGCAGTCTACTTCATCGACTGATCCGCGATGCGCTTGACAGCCGACCGACACGGGTTGAGCATAATGGGCAATACTGGGTGCAGATGATCCATGTCGACGACGTTGCACGCGGTCTGATTGCGGCCTTCAACCAACCAGCATTGACCGCCCGCGCCTTTAACCTGACCGCTGGCACGCGCGTTGCGATGATAGAGCTTGCAGACGCTGTTCGCCGGCAATTGCCGGCTGCCGAGATCAGCTTTACGCCAGGTGTCACCTATACCGATGTTAAACAGGCGCTTTTCGACATAGCGGCGACGCTCAATTCACTCGACTGGTCACCTCGTGTAACACTTGACGAAGGCGTTGCCGGCTATGTCGAGTGGCTACGCACACATCCGTTCTGAAGCCTCATTCGACCGGCTGCCACGATGCGCGCCGGCATTTTAGTGCAATAACTGTTTTACGACATTCGAGACCACCGCCGGCTTCCCTGCTCTGGCCGACAGCATTTTTGAGGGTGCATGTCGTTTGAAGTGCAACCAAGCTAAGCTTGGTTTGGAGCACCGGGTCCGGGATCAACGTCGCGCATACTTCCCTCGCTCGGTCTCGGAGTCTTGAACGGATCAGGTTGACCAAGCAGCGGTGCCAGCATGCGCTCACGGCGCCGAGCAACCCCTGCGTCTCCTTAAAGCGTTGTGACAGATCTTCGATCTGCTCGTCCTTCTTCGTTAGCTGCGCGCGTAAAAAGCCGTTCTCACCTTCGAGGCGTTCGATGAAGCGCGACATGCGATCGTCGTGGCGGACGACATCGGACTGCGACACTTCCCTGCTCTTCGATATTTCGTTGCCGACAGTCGCGGCCGGTCGCGACAAGTCGGGGCCATTCTGAGGTTTGTGTCGTGGTTGGTCGTGGCTTTGTGGCGCGGCGACAAACGTCGCGCCGTGTCCCGTCATGTCGCGACCGGTCGTGCGCTGGATGAAGGTCCGCCTGTTCGCTAACCTGCGCGATATGGCGCGCGACAGAGTACGGCGCGACATAGTATTTGTCGCCAAGCGCTGTCGCAACCTTCTGGCAGTCGAGGTGGCCGCCGAGGCAGTAGCGCTGGAGAGTACGGGTCGTGCGCGGGTGACCAGCTCGGGCATAACGATCTGCAGTGTCTTCGATGGTCAGGGAATAATCGTAGTCGGGGCCTGTCGCGTCCTGTCGCGCCTCGTCGCGAAACCGCGCGTCGTTGTTGTCGTTCATGTCATCAGTGTAGCAGCCACAGACGTGATCGCGACCAAGGCTATCCACATCGGCGGCTGTCGGCACCACGCATCGGAAAATTCGGCCGTAATGCTGGGGACAGGTGAGCGTGACGGAGCGCATCAGCGCGTTTCAACGCACGTATTCGCTCTATCATCTCGCTTCCACTGGAGACCGGTCGCGCTGTCAAGATTGCACCGTTCGTGCAGTCCAGTCGACAGGAGTTTATCCATGACCAAGCAGATATCGCCGTTGCGGCATCGCATGATCGACGACATGGCCTCCCGCAACATGTCACCGAACACCCAGAAGGTCTACACCTACGCCCTGGCCAACTTCGCCCAGTTCCACCGCCAATCTCCCGACCAACTCGGGGTCGAGCACGTGCGGGACTACCGGCTGCATCTCATGGCCCGTGGTCTCAAGGCCACGTCGATCAATCCGATCGTGGGTGCGCTGCGCTTCTTCTACGGCACCACGCTCGGCAATCCGCAGATGGCTCAGATGTGTCCAACATTGCAGCGATTACGATTTGCGCTGCAATAAAATGGGGCTGCCGTTGCGGTTGACGTACTCGAATGTCGGACACCCGCCGATCAATCGGCGTGAACGTCCCCGATTGATCCAGATCCGCTGCTCAATCATGTGAGTGCGTTGATCCATTCCTTGCCCGGGACGGCATCGAGGAGACTTCTTGTGTAGGGGTGTTCCGGGTTTGCGAATATCTTCGCCGTTGGGCCCTGCTCCACGATCACGCCGCGCTGCATGATCGCGATGTCCTCGCAGACGGTCGCCGCCACCCGGAGATCGTGCGTGATGAACAACATCGAGAGCCCGAACTTGCGCCTGAGCTCGTTCAGCAGTTCAAGCACCTGCTTCTGCACGGAAACATCGAGGGCGGACACCGGCTCGTCCGCGACAATGAGCTTCGGCTTTACGGCGAGCGCGCGCGCAATGCCGATGCGCTGGCGCTGCCCACCGGAAAACTCGTGCGGGTATCGATCAGCCGCCTCGGGCTTCAGGCCG
>JANLXZ010000324.1:0-2291 GCA_031365375.1 Hyphomicrobiaceae bacterium
CCTTGCCGCGTCGATGGCGCGGAGCGTGCCAAGATCTGGAGTTACCTGCGCCCAACGCAGATCAAGAAGGCATTCTTCCCAAAGGTCACGCTGACGTTTTTGCCGCCGCGCAAGCTCGCCCTCGACCCCGCGCTGAAGGGCAAGACACGCCGCATGGCCGCCGGCCGCGCGCTGCAGGACATGTTGATCGACACGGCCGTCACCACGGCTAAGACTGATCGCACGCTGTTTGCCGCCCTCGTCGACGCCAAGAACACCAAGTCCGCCGCCAAAGTTGCCATCGAGGATCCGATGGGCACCAAGCTGTCGATGAAGAAGCTCATTCTCAGCGCACAAGTGTTGGGACCGAAGCTCGCGCCGTTAGCGCCTGTTGGCGGCAACATCGGCGTCATGCTGCCCAATTCAGCCGGTGTCGCCGTCGTGCTCACGGCGTTATCAGGCATCGGCCGCGTGCCCGCCATGATCAACTTCTCCGCAGGCTTAGCCAGCATCCGCGCCGCCTGCACCGCTGCCGAAATCAAAGTCATCCTCACCTCGCGCACCTTCATCGAGAAGGGCCGCTTGGACAAACTGATCGAAGACTTAGCCCACGGCGGCACCAAGTTCGTCTTCCTCGAAGACGTGCGCCCGACGATCACGCCGCTCGACAAGCTCAAAGGCCTGCTGGCTGGCGATAAGGCAGCCGTTGCGCGTAAGCCCGACGATCCCGCCGCTATCCTCTTCACGTCAGGTTCCGAAGGCGTGCCGAAAGGCGTCGTGCTCAGCCACAAAAATCTGCTCGCCAACATCGCCCAGGCGCTCTGCCAGGTCGACGCCAATGGCGAGGACAAAGTGTTCAACGCACTGCCGGTGTTCCATTCGTTTGGTCTGACCGGTGGTCTGCTGATGCCACTCGTTGGCGGCATCCCCGTCTACATGTATCCGACACCGCTGCACTACCGCATCATTCCCGAACTCATCTACGACACCGAATCCACGATCCTGTTCGGCACCGACACCTTCCTCAATGGCTATGCGCGCGTTGCCCACCCCTACGATCTCCGCAGCGTCCGCTTCATCATGGCCGGCGCCGAGGCGGTCAAAGATCGCACCCGCCAGACCTACATGGAGAAGTTCGGCGTCCGCATCCTCGAGGGCTACGGCGTCACCGAAACCGCGCCAGTGCTCGCGCTCAACTCGCCCATCATGCAGAAAGTCGGCACCGTCGGACGCCTCGCGCCATTGATGCAAAAACGCCTCGACCCGGTGCCCGGCATCGACGAGGGCGGCCGGCTGTTCGTGCGCGGACCCAACGTTATGCTCGGCTATCTGCGCGCCGAAAATCCCGGCGTGCTCGAAGCGCCACCCGATGGTTGGCACGACACGGGCGACATCGTCACCTTCGACGATGCCGGGTTCATCACCATCAAGGGTCGCGCCAAGCGCTTCGCCAAGATCGCCGGCGAAATGGTGTCGCTGTCCGCCGTTGAGGCCGTCGCCGCCGACGCATACCCCGGCACGATCAGCATCGCCGTCGCGTTGCCCGATCCGCGCAAGGGCGAACGCGTCGTGCTGCTGACCACCGACGCCAAAGCGCGCCGCGAAGACTTCCAGCGCGTAGCCAAGGCCAAAGGCGCACCGGACCTGCTGCTACCCTCTGAAATCATGGTGCTCGACAAGCTGCCGTTGCTCGGCTCAGGCAAACCCGACTACGTCGCAGCCCTCGCCACAGCCAAAGCGCGCGCCGCATCCACGATCCGCGAAGTTGCGGTCGCGTAAGGCTGGTGACGACCGGTATCGGCGATCGCAGGTGCAGGTTGAGTTTTCCGTAGGCCTTGTGCGGCAACGTCATCGCGCGTTGCGGCGCACCGCGTCCAACGGTTCGCACCCGACCGTGGCGAGACGCACCAAGCTAGAAAGCGAAGGCCAAAGGGCTCGCCCTTTGGAAACCCTTTTGTTGTTAGAGATATTTCTTTAGCGGCTGCGCGCTACAGGCTTGCATACCCCAGCGGTCAGGTCTAAAAGCCACCTGTCCCAAGGGACCACGCCTCACGGCGCTGGGGAATCGTCTAATGGTAGGACTGCAGACTCTGACTCTGCCTGTCTAGGTTCGAATCCTAGTTCCCCAACCAATCCGGACCAAAACTGCGAACGCCTTTCGGGCTACTCCCGCAGGCTTCGGCCACCGGTAACAAGCTGTTCCAGGACATCTTTTCGGCCGCAGATGCGGATTTCACGGTCGTCAATCTCGACACGGTCGACCAATGAGCCAAGGTAAGCTTTGCGGAAGGCGATTAATGTAGACCGGAGCG
>JANLXZ010000333.1:0-3247 GCA_031365375.1 Hyphomicrobiaceae bacterium
CTCGGGCCTATAATCCACGCTAGGGAGCTGTATCTGACCGGGGCCGTGGTCCCGGACACATGGCGCCCACCTTTCACAAAAGGGACTCGGCGGGATCAACCGGTCCCAACGGCCTTCGCGGCACTTTTATTCAACCGGTCGTCGCCGATCGCAACGAGACGGCTAATTTTCGGGTCTTGATGCGATGACAATCGACAAGGCGGCGCTCAGAGCACAGATGCACGAGCGTCGCTCGTCTATTTCGACCGAGGCTCGCCAAGCTGCTGCGCTAGCCATCGCTGCTCGCGCAAGCGAACTGCTAGCGCAAGTCGGCGCCGGAGTTACGCCACGCGTTTCCACCTATGGCGCAATCGGTCCAGAGCTCGACCCTTCCGCGCTTGAAACCGCGCTGGTGAAACGCGGCTGCGCGCTGTGTCTGCCAGTGATGGCGGGGAAAGCGAAACCATTATTGTTTCGCGCCTTTGCGCATGGAGATGAACTGGTCGACCGCATGTGGGGGATCCGCGAGCCGCAGGCGACCGCCACCATCGTCACGCCAGCACTTCTACTCATGCCGCTGCTTGCCGTCGATGACTGCGGCTGGCGTCTCGGCTATGGCGGTGGCTTCTACGACCGGACCTTGCGTGAGCTGCGAGCAGCGTCGGATCAGGTTGTAGCCGTCGGCGTTGCCTTCGACGAGCAAATGGTGCCGGAAGTTCCCCATCTAGACTACGATGAACCCCTCGATTGGGTTCTAACACCCTCCGGCTTGCGCCGGTGCAACGCCGGCGGCCGGCTTCCCTCAGGGGTGCCGCCGGCGCAATCATGACGCCGGCGGCCTGCTTCGCGCAGGCGCACCGCCGATGCGAAAAGAAGTGACGGGGGTGCAAAACCACGCCATGATTGGTGCGAACTTTTCAATTGGAAGTCCACTTGTCCGACCCCGCCACCAGTGACGCCTCACATCCTGGTCTTCACATCGACGCACGGCTAGTCGGCTGCTGGTAACGATGCGGAGTGAGCGTTCTGTGCTGTCTCCGGTTTCCCCCGCCGTCATGAAGTTATTCACAGGCACGCTCATCCGATGACGGCACTCCCCGCACCCACTGCCAAAAAACTCGGCCTGGTGATTGACCTCGATACGTGTGTCGGCTGCCAGGCGTGCGCGACCTCGTGCAAGGAATGGAATACGCAGAGCGCCGTGGGCGGTCCACTCAGCGACGAAACTCCTTACGGCACTGACCCGCACGGCGCTTGGCTCAACCGCGTGCATTCCTACGAGGTGGGCGAGGGCGACACCGGCCGCACTGTGCATTTTCCGCGCTCCTGCCTGCATTGCGAAACGCCGGCGTGCGTGACGGTGTGCCCGACCGGCGCATCCTATAAGCGGGCCGAGGACGGCATTGTGCTGGTCAATCCCGATACCTGCATCGGTTGCAAGTTGTGCTCGTGGGCGTGCGCTTATGGTGCGCGCGAGTACGACTACAGCGAAGGCGTGATGAAAAAATGTACCCTCTGCGTCGACCGGATCTACAACGAAACTTTTGCGCCGGAAGATCGCGTGCCAGCATGCGTCAAGGCCTGCCCGACTGGCGCGCGCCACTTCGGCGATCTGGGCGATGCCAGCAGTGACGTATCGAAACTTGTGGCCGCCCGCGACGGTTTCGATCTGCTGCCGGAGTTCGGCTACAAACCGGTCAACAAGTACCTTCCTCCTCGCGCCAAGCGCGATGCGCAATCGGCGCCAAAGCCGGGCGTTGAGACCGTTCGCCCCGCAAACGGGGAAGCCGGTACCTCGGCCGCGAAGTTCTTCGCATGGGCTGATAAGGTCCTGTCGCGGTGAGGAGGCTTCGATGAAATTGCAACTCGAGGGGCGTACGGCGCTCGTAACTGGCGCGACGTCCGGTATCGGCCGTGGCATTGCCGAAGCATTGGCCGCCGAAGGTGTGCAACTGGCGATCTCGGGTCGGCGAGCGGCCGGCCTTGCGCAGACCGCCGATGCTATCACCGGCAAAGGTCTGCAACGGCCGGCGATCATTCTCGGCGATCTGACAACGCCGGATGGCCCGCAGGCAATCGCGATCGCCGCGCTGAGCGCACTCGGGGGCCGCGTCGATATTCTCGTCAACAACGCCGGTGCATCGCGGCCGATGACGGACCTGGCGGACGATGCGGCGTGGGAGGAATCGCTCGCCTTCAACTTCGCCGGTGCGCGCCGTTTGACCAACGCGCTCGTCGGCCCGATGCGCGATGCGAAATGGGGCCGCATCATCAATTTGACGGGCGCGCTGATCGCACCCGGATTGAACGCCAGCGGTGCCGCGAAGTCGGCGCTGCATTCCTGGTCGCGAACGATGGCGATCCAGCTCGCGCCACACGCGATCACCGTGAATGCCATTGCGCCCGGACGCATCAATTCGGAGCAAATTCGCAACAAGCTGCATCCGACCGAAAAATCGCGCGACGACTTTGTTCGCCAATACATCCCGATGGGTCACTTCGGCGAGCCGGAGGATTTGGCGGCGCTCGTCGTGTTCCTGGCCTCGCCCGTCGCCCGCTATATTTCTGGTGCCGCCATTCCCGTCGACGGCGCAATGATCCGCACTTTCTGAAAGACCGCTATGCATCCCGCGTATTCCGTCATTGTCTTCACCTGCGCCTCAGGTGCGGGCTATGGGCTTTTGATCTGGCTCGCTCTGTCGGGCGTGCTCGGCGGCTGGACGGTGCGCGCGGCAGGGCTTGGTCTCGCAGGTTTCATCATTGCGTTCGCGTTGATTACGGTGGGCCTGTTGTCGTCGACAGCGCACTTGGGGCGGCCTGAACGCGCCTGGCGGGCATTCTCGCAATGGCGCACATCGTGGTTGTCGCGCGAGGGCATAGCGGCGATTGCAACGTATGCAGCGGGTGGCCTGTATGCGTTGCAATGGCTGTTTGGCGATCCCTCCGGCCGCGGCTTGTTGATGATCCTCGGTGTGCTGACAATTGCGTGCGCACTCGCGACGCTCTGGTGCACGGGTATGATCTATGCATCGTTGCCGACGATCCGGTCGTGGAATATGCCCCATGTCGTCCCGCTCTATGTGGTGTTTGGATTGTTGAGCGGGCGGCTGTTGCTGAACGCCATCGTAGCCGCATCGACTGGCGTGGTGTCGATTGCAGCCTTGTGGCTCACCTTGCTGCTGCTGCTGAGTGCTTGGATCGTGAAGGCGCACTATTGGAGCAGCGCCGACAACGCCAAGCGCACTTGGACGATCGGCGATGCAACTGG
>JANLXZ010000337.1:0-21658 GCA_031365375.1 Hyphomicrobiaceae bacterium
GACCGAGTTGGCCGCACAGGCATTCGACGAGCGGTAGGGTAACTTGTAGCGCCTGGCGAGCTGGCCGCCGATCATGGCGGCTTTCATGTATTCAGGCGTGCCGAACGCCGGTGCGCCGCTCTTCATGTCGACGTTGGATGTAAAGCCGCCATAGACGACGGGTGCGCCCGGCTTCACCACTTGCGTGAAGGCGATGCCAGCCAGTGCCTCGGCGTTCTGCTGCGTGAGTGCACCGGCAATCGTCACCGGCGCCATGGCTCCGGCCAGCGTGAACGGCGTCATGATGATGACCTGGCCGCGCGCACTCATTTCCATGATGCCGGTGAGCATCGGCGCATCGAGTCGCAGTGGCGACGACGAGTTGATCACCGAGATCAGCGACGGCTCAGCGTCGAGTTGCTCGTTCGTAATGCTGCGCGCGATACGCGTGATTTCGATCGCATCGCGGTTGCGCATGCGGCCCAGCGAGTACGCATGAAACGCCTTGTCGGTCAGCTTCGCGATATCCGACAGGCAATCGAGATGCCGCACCGAGGCGTGAATATCGACCGGCTCCACCGGGTAGCCGCCCGTCATGTGAATTATATTGTGGCTCTGCGCGAGACGTAACAGGTTCTGGAAATCAGCGCGGTTGCCCGGACGGCGGCCGTTGTCGAGATCCGACGCGTTCGGCGTGCTGGCAACTTGCGCGAAGATAACCGCATCGTCACCGAAGTGAAGATTATGCGACGGATTGCGGGCGTGAAGCGTGAATTGCGATGGGGCGGTCGTGATTTTCTCAACGATAAAGCCACGGTCGAACCGCACCCGCTCGCTGCCGTCGCGGACATCGGCACCCGCGGATTTCAACAGTGCGCGAGCATCCGCCTCCAGAAAGTCCATGCCGATTTCCTCGAGCACAGTCAGAGATGCCAGGTGAATTGCTTCTAACTCGTCCGCCGACACGATCTCGACCGGTGGAAAGCGTCGCCGAGGCTGACGAAACGGCTTCTGAAGCGGGCCTGACGCTTCAGCTCGTTCACTGCGCCCGGCTCTGCCACCACGCCGCTCGCGCTTGGCATCCGGTGGTGTCGCGCTATCATCGCTCATTTTTCACTCCGGTGATGCGTTGTACTCGACATCAGCGCGTCGGCTTGCGAGTGTCAACGAAAGCAATCGCAGCACGAACGAGTTGACCCATGCCGATCCATTTTACCTCCGCCGAGCTGTTTGCAAGACGCGTTGCCGCCACCACCGAGATGAGGCGGCGCGGCCTCGATGCGTTGCTGATGTTCCGGCAGGAGAGCATGTTTTATCTCACCGGTTATGACACGTTTGGGTACGTGTTCTTTCAATCGATCGTGCTAACCGCCGATGGCCACATGACGCTGCTCACACGATCGGCCGATCAACGGCAGGCGAAATTCACGTCGGTCGTCGAAGATGTCCGCGTGTGGGTCGATCGTGAGGATTCGAATCCGGCAGAAGACCTGAAAGCGATACTGGTTGAACACGGCCTCAAGGGCAAAAAGCTAGGTGTCGAGTACGACGCGTATGGGCTCACTGCGCGCAACGGCAAACGGCTCGAGGCGGCTATGGCGGGTTTCGCAACGCTTGTGGATGCCTCGGATCTGGTGACAAAGCAGCGCCTCATCAAGAGCGAGGCCGAGATCGCATACGTTCGCCGCGCTGCAGAGCTTGCCGACAAAGCGTGGGACGCTGCCATCACCACGGCCAATCCGGGCGCATTCGAGGGCGATATTTTGGCCGCCATGCATGGCGAGATATTTCGCGGCGGAGGCGATGATCCCGGCAACGAGTTCATTATCGGGTCCGGGCCTGGGGCGCTGATGTGCCGGTACTTCACCGGACGCCGGAACCTTGATGCAAGCGATCAACTGACACTTGAATGGGCAGGCACCTATCGGCATTACCACTCGGCTCTCATGCGCACTTTACGGGTTGGTAAACCGCCGGTTCGACAGCTCGAGTTATGGAAAGCCGCGCAAGACGCGCTTCTTGCCTGCGAGGCTGCATTGGAGCCCGGACGCGCTGTCGGAGAAGTGTTCGACGCCCACGCCAAGTCACTCGATGCGGCAGGGCTTTCGTCGGCGCGGCTGAATGCCTGCGGTTATTCGCTCGGCACGACTTATGCGCCCAATTGGATGGATTGGCCGATGCTGTTTAAGGACAATCCGGTAATTGCGGCCTCAGGGATGGTGTTTTTCATCCACATGATCATATTTGACGATAGTACGGGTTTGGCTGCGACGTTGGGCCGAACGAGCCTCGTAACCGAAAACGGCTCCGAGGTGCTATCGAAAGCCAGCCTGGAATTGGTGGTGAAATGAGACCCGCGTTGTCATGACGAAATCGCGCATCTTGCTAATCATCGGTGGCGGAATTGCTGTCTATAAGTGTCTCGATCTGATCCGCCGGCTGCGCGAACGCGGCACGAGCGTGCGTGTGGTCATGACCAAGGCGGCTGTTGAATTCGTGACGCCGCTGTCGGTCGGTGCGCTGACCAACGATCGGGTGTTCACTGATCTATTCGACCTTAACGACGAACGCGAGATTGGCCATATCCGATTGTCACGGGAGGCCGATTTGATCGTCGTCGCGCCAGCCACCGCAGATCTGTTGGCGAAGATGGCCGGTGGTCACGCCAACGATCTGGCGACATCTGTTTTGATGGCGACCGACAAGCCGGTACTGGTGGCTCCCGCGATGAACCCGCGCATGTGGGACCATCCGGCGACAAGGCGCAACGTCGCGACGCTTCAAGGCGATGGCATCGCCTTCGTTGGACCGAACGCTGGCGAGATGGCAGAGCGCGGCGAAACTGGCGTCGGACGCATGGCCGAGGTTCCGGAGATTATCGCAGCGATCAATCGTGTATTGGGAATGGCGCGCAAGGGTCCGCTGAGTGGTTGCCGCGTGCTCGTCACCGCGGGCCCCACTCATGAGCCGATCGACCCGGTGCGGTACATCGCCAACCGCTCATCCGGCAAACAAGGCTTTGCGATCGCGGCCGCCGCGCGCTCGCTCGGTGCCGACGTGACACTCGTTTCGGGCCCGGTCGGCTTGCCGGATCCAGCAGGCGTGTCGGTGATCCGTGTTGAAACCGCAGCCCAGATGTTAGCCGCGGTTCAGGCCGCGCCGCACGCCGACATTGGTATCTTCGCAGCGGCAGTTGCCGACTGGCGTGTCGCATCGTCGTCGGACGAAAAGATTAAAAAGGGGAAAGCAGGTCCGCCACAGCTGGCGCTGACCGAGAACCCGGATATTCTAAAGACCATGTCGAAGCGGACACCACAGCGGCCGGCTCTTGTGATCGGGTTCGCTGCCGAGACGGAAAACGTCATCGAACATGCAACCAATAAGCGTAAGTCGAAGGGCTGCGAATGGATTGTCGCCAATGATGTGTCGCACGAAACCGGTATCATGGGCGGCGATCGAAACACCGTGCACGTGGTCACTGCAAGCGGAGTCGAGAGCTGGCCCGACTTGACTAAGACCGAGGTCGCCCGCCGGCTTATCGAGCTTGCGGCCGAACATTTGTCACGTACGCAGGTCGAAGTTTGATATGGCAGCGAAACCAAAATCAAATCCGCTCTCGATCGAGATCGTGCGCCTTCCGCATGGTCGAAATCTGCCGTTGCCGGCCTATCAGACGAAAGGTGCGGCCGGAATGGATTTGCACGCTGCCGTTCCCGAAGGAACTCCGTTGACGCTTGATCCATGCGACCGGGCATTGGTGCCAACCGGATTAGTCATGCAGCTGCCTGCCGGGTACGAGGCCCAGGTGCGTCCGCGATCGGGCCTCGCTTTCAAAAATGGCGTGACTGTACTGAATAGCCCCGGCACGATTGACAGCGATTATCGTGGCGAGGTTCAGGTCCTGTTGATCAACCTTGGACGCGAAGCATTTGAAATAACCCGCGGCATGCGCATCGCGCAGTTAATCGTCGCGTCGGTTAGCCGCGTCGCGATCGTGGAAGGAAAAACGCTTGCCGCCACGCGGCGTGGCTCGGGCGGATTTGGCTCAACTGGAGATGTGACGGCAAAAAAGAGCAAACGCGCCCCCGTGGCAAAGAAATCTCGCAACGCCCGTCCGGGTTAGTCGGATCGACGATCCAATTATTGCACGCCAGCATTTGAAGATGAAATGGTTGTGCGTCACTGCGACTTGCGTTTTGCTACCAGCACCTGATGTGATTGGTAGAATTTGTGAAAAGGATAAGCGCCATGCCGATCGAGATAAAGACACTGGCAGCAACGCAAAGCTGGGGCCGGGGCAAAGTTTACAACGACATCACCGAAACAATTGGTCAAACACCCTTGGTGCGCCTATCCAAGATCACTACGGCCGCCAAGACCAAGGCCGAGATCCTGATGAAACTGGAGTTCTTCAATCCGCTGTCGTCGGTAAAGGATCGTATTGGCGTCTCCATGATCGATGCTTTGGAGGCCGAGGGCCGCATTCAGCCCGGCGTGACGACGCTGATCGAGCCAACGTCTGGCAATACCGGTGTCGGCCTTGCGTTCGTCGCAGCAGCGCGAGGCTATAAGCTGATACTGACGATGCCAGAGTCAATGTCGATCGAGCGGCGGAAGATCCTGGCGCATCTCGGCGCCGAGTTGGTGTTGACGCCGGCCGCTGGTGGGATGGGTGCGGCGATTGCCAGGGCCGACGAACTGATCGCGGCTACCCCTGGCTCCGTTCAACCAAGCCAGTTCAAAAATCCGGCAAATCCGGAAGTTCACCATCTGACGACGGCCGAGGAAATTTGGGCGGACACCGGTGGCAAGATTGATGCGCTGGTCGTCGGCGTTGGTACCGGTGGAACGCTCACCGGCTGCGGTCGCGTGTTGAAACCGCGCCGTCCCGGTATGAAGATTTTCGCAGTCGAACCGACGGGTAGTCCATTCCTGTCGAAAGGCGAGAAGGGACCGCATAAGATCCAGGGCATTGGCGCTGGGTTCGCGCCGGAAGTGCTCGACCGCTCGCTGATCGACGAGGTCATCACCGTCACCAACGACATGGCGTTCGAAGTTGCGCGCCTATTGGCGAAGGTTGAAGGCATCCCCGGCGGCATCTCGACCGGCGCCAACCTCGCGGCTGCATTGACGGTCGCCGAGCGGCCAGAATTTGCCGGCAAAACGATCGTTACTTTCGCGCCCTCATCCGCCGAGCGCTATTACACGTCAGACCTATTTCTAGACCCGGCCCCGAAGGCGTGAGCACATGCCCACCCTCACCCCCGACGAGATCCAGCGCTACAAGCGACATCTGACCTTGCGTGAAGTTGGCGGGCAGGGGCAACAGGCGTTGAAGGCGGCGCGGGTGTTGGTGATCGGCGCCGGTGGGCTCGGTTCGCCTGTGGTGCTCTATCTTGCTGCGGCGGGAGTTGGCACGATCGGCATCGTCGATGACGACACGGTGTCGCTCGATAACCTTCAGCGGCAAGTCATTCATGCGACGCCAGACGTCGGGCGGCCGAAAGTCGAAAGCGCGCGCGATCGGGTTGCCGCGCTCAATCCGCACGTGAGGGTCAACGCGCACGAAACGCGGATCGAGGCACAAAATGCGCTCTCATTGATTGGCGATTACGACATCGTCATCGATGGGTCTGACAATTTCGCGACACGCTACCTCGTCAGCGATGCTTGTTATCTCGCGAAGAAATCGCTGGTGTTTGCCGCACTGGGACCATTCGATGGTTATGTCACCACGCTCAAACCCCATTTGACGGGTGACGACAGCAAATCCAATCCGACGTACCGCTGCCTATTTCCGGAGGCACCTGCTGCAGGCACGGTCGCGAATTGTGCGGAAGTTGGAATCCTCGGCGCTGTGGCGGGCGTGATCGGTACGCTCGCTGCGGTAGAAATTCTTAAGGAGATCACAGGCGTCGGCGAGCCGCTTGTTGGCCGTCTATTGATGTACGATGCGCTTAGCTCGCGTTTTGAGACGCTAAAATATCAGTGGGATTTGGATAATCCATTGTCCGGCACGAAGCCGTCGATTTTTGATTTGTCATCGCACAAGAATTCATCGAGCGAAACTTGCGCCGCTTAGCGATGCGGCCACGCCTGCCATAACGTGGAGCCCAATGTGCCATGTGGGACGAGGTGCTTCTCTATATTGCGGTCGGTTTCGCGGCTCAAATGGTCGACGGTGCGATCGGCATGGCCTATGGCGTTACGGCGTCGTCCGTACTGTTGAGCGCAGGTTTGCCGCCTGCCACGGCAAGCGCGTGTGTGCATGCTGCCGAGATGTTTACCACCGGTGCGTCCGGCCTCGCCCACTGGCGACTCGGCAATGTCGATCGCCGCCTAATGTTGCGCCTAATGGTGCCTGGTATGATCGGCGGCGCGATCGGTGCATATGTGCTCTCGAGCTTTCCCGGAGAGATCTTCCGTCCGTGGGTCAGCGCTTATCTGTTGTTGGTCGGTCTGGTAATTCTGTGGAAGGCATTCCGGCCGCCACCTGCCGTGCTCGTAAACCCAAGAGGCGCCTTGCCACTCGGTTTTCTCGGCGGAATGCTCGATGCAATCGGTGGGGGTGGCTGGGGCCCGCTCGTCACGTCGACGCTGCTCGGCAACGGAGCTGTACCCCGCACGGTGATAGGTTCGGTAAATGCGGCCGAGTTCTTCGTAACACTCGTGATCTCGGCCACGTTCGTTATGACCATCGGAGTATCGCTTTGGCCGATTGTTCTAGGTTTGGTGATCGGCGGCGTCATCGCCGCACCGTTCGCCGCACTGACAACCAAACATTTGCCGGACCGCGTGCTGATGGTTATCGTTGGGGTGGTCGTCGTGTTGCTGAGCATCCGCACGATAGTTAGGGCGCTCGCACAATAGTTCGAGCTTGCCAATCACTTCTTCCAGGTCACCCGGCCTTCTGGCTTGATGTCGATTTTATCGAGCTTGCGGGCGTACACCATCACGTCGTTGGCGAGCAGTTTTGCATCTTCCAGCCGCATCGCCAGCTTTGCCGTTTTAAACATCGCGTAGCCGTCGCCGCCGCGCTGAAAGAAGTCACTGCCTGCAACCGTGTACAGTCGCGTGTCGCTGAGCGGTTGTCCGCCGACCTTGATCGATACGACGCGCGAGCCGGCAGGTTTCGACAGATCCGCCTCAACCGTCATGCCGGAATAGTGCATGAAACTGCCGGCTGCTAGTGGGGATTTTGAGACGCCGATTTCAGCCATCTGCCGCACCTCGGTACCCTTCAACTCAAACACGATATTGAGGTTGCCGAACGGCAGTTCGGTGATCACGTCACGTCGGCTAAGCTTGTGACCAACGTCGTACAGCTTGCCGCCACGGATACCGCCGCCGTTGATCACTGCAATATCGGCGCCAGTGGCGTCGCGGGCAGCATCTGCGATCAGGTTGCCAATGGCTGCTTCCGCGCCGCGGACGGTAGGATTACGACTATCTAGAGGGGCGACCAAAGTCGCAACGGGCACATCGAGTTCGCGTGAAAGCTCGGCCTCATAGTTTTGTACGACCTGCAGCATGTCGGGGTCGGGCGTGTAGGCGGCGCTATCGAGCAGCCTGAAATGCGGTCGCCAGGACACTTGGCGGGCGCCCTCCACGACGCGCGTTTCCATAGTGACATCGATGGCAACGACGTTCAACGCATCCTGGCCGGCCTCGGCCATCGCGCTCTTGCCATCGTACATCATGCGCACGTCGTGATCGTCGCCGGAAAGAAGGATATCGACGGCTCTCGCGTCGTAGAGTTCGAAGTCGACCTCGCGCGCGGCGTGTACGACAGCAACGACGATGTCAGCGCCAGCCGCACGCAACTCTTTCGCCTTCTCGTTAACGGTCGGCACTACGGCGGTGATTTTCAAGTCTTCCGGGTTTGATTTCTTGTAACTGTCTTCGGCGGTCGCGCCGATAAAGCCAATTTTAACGTCGCCGATAATGATTATGCGCGTGTCTTCGTGGCCGCCAAGTTTTTGCCCCTGTGGCCCGCGCAAGTTGGCCGCAAGAATCGGGTATTTGGCATCGGCCATTCGCTTGATGTAAGTCTCGCGACCGAAATCGTATTCGTGGTTGCCCGGCACGAAAATATCAGGCGCGATGCGGTTTGTTATGTCGATGACGTGGCTACCCTGGTCGAAGCCACATAGCAGGCAAGGCGACAGGGCATCGCCAGCGTGAACAACGATGACGTTTGGTCCAGCCGCTCGCTCCGCCTTGATAATCGCGGCCAAACGCGGATAGCCGCCGCGGCCCTTATCCTCGTTCATTTTATAGATGTCGCTTGTGAGCACGAGAGTAGCTTTAGAAGTGGTGGTCTGCGCTAGCGAAGGATCGTGTGCCGTAATCAACAATAGAAACGCCGCGATCAGAAGCCTTCCAAGCGGGCTATATAGTGAGCGCACGAGCTGATATCCTCTGATTTTGCAGGGCATTGGGGAAGTCTACCTCGTCGGCCGGAGAGCGGAAATGTGAATCATGCCGCGCGCGTGACTTACCCGCACTTCACAAGGTTGGCGAGGACGGTATCGTGTTGAGTGTTCAGCGTCCTCACGGGGTTACATGCATAAGAGCGCCATGCAACGTCTCATCGACGGCACCTTGCCCAAGATGGTGCGCTGGTACGATCCACGGCTTCTGGCTCGCGTGTGGATGCGCACGATCGTGTCGTCGGTGTTTGGGCAGTATGCCGATCAGCGTTTGATCCAGGCGGCGACCGATCTGACGAGCAGCAAAGATCTGCTCGGCAGGTATGATTTCACGGACCCGCTCGCTGTCAATCCAGCCAAAATGCTGGCCGTCGACAGTGCGGGCGCATATTGGGTCGATTACATCAGTGACATCGGTGATGGGTTCGAGGCGACTTACCCGACGGCATATCTGTTGGCGCAGCCGCAGCTGGAAATCAAGGGCGCCGGGATCTTACCGCACGGCGACATTCTGGTGATGGGAGGCGACCAATGCTATCCGCAGGCGACGCGACGCGATTACAAAAAACGATTGCAAGAGCCGTATGGAATGGCGCTTCCCGGTAAGGCCCACAAACGCAAGCTGTTTGCCATTCCCGGTAATCACGATTGGTACGACGGGTTGCAGGCGTTCGACAGTCTATTTTGCGCGTCGCGGGACAAACTGTCGGAAGCAAAAGGTAGTTCGATCGGTGGTTGGCAGTGCCAGCAACATCGCAGTTATTGGGCGCTCAAGTTGCCTCACAAGTGGTGGATTTGGGGCGCGGATATTCAGTTTTCGAAGTATTTGGACACCGCCCAGGTGAACTATTTTTCCGCTATTGCCGGAGAGATGGGCCCCGACGATAAAATCATCATTTGCCTGGCTGAGCCGGCGTGGATGCTGGCGGACTTCCAAGGGCAGGACGAGGAAGAAAACTTCTTCAAGATCACGGCGATCGCGCGGTCGCGAGGCGCCAAAGTGTGTGCGGTGCTGGCTGGCGATTGGCATCACTATAACCGATATTCCTCGCCGGAACTCGGTGTGCATTTCTTCACCGCAGGGGGCGGTGGATCTTTTCTACATCCGACGCACGTATTGAAGAACGAAATTTCCGTCCGTTGGCCGGAACTGCAGACCACTTCGTTTAGCAACGACGAACCTGGTACGACGGTTACGCAGTGGAGTGCCCAGAGCTACGACGTTCGTTTGAAGAGGCCGCTTGATGGTGCGACGATCGTCAAAGATATCGCGCGCGAAGTCATCGAACCGATCGAGGACATCAAGGCTGAAATCAAGAGTGAATTGCAAGGCCGCTCAGTACCGAAACGAGTGACGGCGCCGTTGAAACAGCGTGCGCCCAAGTGCTATCCGAAACGCTCGACGAGTATATTGCTGAGCCTCCGAAATCTCGCGTTCCCACTGTACAATGCACCGTTTGCGATCGGCATCGGCCTAATCTATTGGCTTATAACGTGGCAGTTCCACACGGTGGTGCGCGCGTACGACATCTCTGCCGGAAAAATTGATCAGGTTGGCCTGAAGGTCGACTATCTTGCAGTGCTGAGTTGGATGCCGGTTTACATACTGCAGGCGACCCTTAGCATGAGCTTTGCCGTCATGCTGCTCGCGCTTTACGCCGCGATCGTCTGGTATGTCGACGCCGAAGAGCGACCAGGTTTTCGGCGATATTTTACGAAATTTGCGGTGGGAACGACGCATTTCCTGATGCATGCCGTCGTCATGTTCGCCCTCTTCGTAGGTCTGCTCGGCTTCAACAATAATCTTTCGCCCTGGGTCGAGCGCCAGGTCGATGCGATGCTCTCATCGAAACAAGATAGTTCGGGCATCGTCCGCGATATTGTGAAGGAGACGTTGGAGCCGCTGTCGATCGAGCGGCAGATGCGTCGGGATGAATCCGGGGCAGGACCAGGTGAGGCAGTGCCACCGACACCGCAAACGACGCAGCCGACGGAGGCAGCGAAATCGTCCGAACCGCGCACGGTGCGCGAGTTGGTCGGCTTGCTGTATCCGTTCGAGATGATGCTAGCTGGCGGCCTTATCGGAGGGTTTATTTGGGGATGTTACTGGGTGCTGAGCGGATTGTTTGGGCATATGCATGCCGAAGGTGCCTTCGCAGCCTTGCGCATAAAACATTACCGGAACTTCCTACGGATGAAGTTCGAGCCAGATCAGATGACGATCTATCCGATCGGCCTGGACAAGGTGCCCCGCTTTGATGGATGGACGAGCCATCCTGCGGATGGTCCAGTGCCGGATGGTCGATCCGTAGTGGTGCCACGCCAGCCGCTCCGGCCGCACCTTATCGAGGAACCGATCGTAATTCGGCCAGAGCATGTGAAGGGTTGAGGCGGCGAAATGTGGATGCCGCCGGCGACAACCTTCAGGTGAGAGCGAGCCAGATAAGCAGCATCTAAATGCCGGTAACTGGGCAGGCTCAGCGTGCGACCTGCCGACCGCAAGTGCATTGGGCGTTTACATGCGCCACGCAACGTGTAGCCTCTCGTCATCATAGCCACATCCACGATCCCGGAAGCGAACCCACCAATGAAATTCGCCACTATCAAAGATGGCTCCCGCGACGGATATCTCGCCGTCGTTTCGCGCGATCTAACTCGCTTTGTCTCGGCGGAGATCATCGCCCCAACTTTACAGGCAGCGCTCGATGACTGGGCTCGACTAGTGCACCGGCTCGAAGGATTGGCCGAGCAGCTGGAACATGGTTCGGTGCCCTACGAGCGTTTCCACGAACGCGGGTGTCTGAGTCCCCTCCCGCGTGCGTTTCAATGGGCGGACGGATCGGCCTACGTCAATCATGTGGAACTCGTCCGCAAAGCGCGCGGTGCCGAAATGCCGGCATCCTTTTGGACTGATCCATTGATGTATCAAGGCGGGTCGGATGCTTTCCTCAGTCCGCGCGAAGCGATCCGCTTGGCCGATGAAGCTCATGGTATCGATTTCGAAGGTGAAGTTGCCGTGATCGTCGATGATGTGCCGATGGGTGCATCGGGCGAGGATGCACTGTCTAAGATTCGCCTGGTGATGCTGGTCAACGATGTCTCGTTGCGCAACCTGATCCCGGGCGAACTGGGCAAGGGCTTCGGCTTCTTTCAAGGCAAACCATCGTCGGCGTTCTCGCCAGTGGCGGTGACGCCGGACGAATTGGGTGACGCCTGGAAAGATGGTAAGCTGCATCTGCCATTGCTATCCACGCTCAATAAGCAGCTGTTCGGCAAGCCGAACGCGGGTCAAGACATGACGTTCGATTTCGGTGCGCTGATTGCACATGCGGCGAAAACGCGACCGCTGACCGCAGGGTCGATTATTGGCTCCGGTACTGTGTCGAATAAGGGTTCGGATGGCAGCCCTGGCAAGACAGTGGCAGACGGCGGCCATGGATACGCGTGCATCGCCGAATTGCGCATGATCGAGACGATCAAAAGCGGCAAACCAGTGACACCGTTTATGAAGTTCGGCGACACCATTCGTATCGAAATGAAAAATGCACGTGGCCATTCGATCTTCGGTGCGATCGAGCAAACGGTGCAGAAATACGAGCCGGCACTAGCCGAGCCTACGGCCTCGTAACCAACTCGAACTGCGCCGACAGTTGCGCGGTCGAATCCCCACCGGCGAATACGGCGAACGGACCAGGCTCGATGATGTGACGGCCTGTCTCGTCGTGGAAACCGAGCGCGGATGCTGCGACTTGCAGTTTGACGATCTTTGTTTCGCCCGGCGCCAGCGTGATTCTCTCAAAGGCTTTCAATAGCCGCATTGGGCGGCTGCGGCTGGCCACGAGCTGACGCACGTAGAGTTGGACAACCTCCTGCGCCGGCATTGGCCCGGTGTTGGTGACGGAGACAGAAACGTCGACTACGCCGGTGGTGAGGATCCGAGGCTTTGTAACCGCGAGGTCGCTATAGGTGAATGTGGAGTAGCTGAGACCCCAGCCGAACGGGTAAAGTGGTGTCACCTCTTCGTCGATATAGCGCGCCGTGTACCGGTCCGACGATGTCGGTCGGCTCGTAGGCAACTGATCGTAAGACATCGGAAGTTGACCAACCGAACGGGGGAACCCCATCGGCAACCTGCCAGACGGCGATATTTCCCCAAACAGCGTCTCGGCTATTGCTGCCGCGCCTTCAGTGCCCGGATGCCAAGTTACTAGGATCGCAGCGGCAAGGGGCGCTGCAGCCGACAGCACGAGGGGCCGGCCTGTACCGAGAACGATTGTGATCGGCTTGCCAGTTGCGGCTAGTGCTTCGAGCATCTGTTGCTGCACGCCCGACAGGTCCAGCTTGGTCCGGGATGTGCCCTCGCCTTGGATCTCGCAATCCTCCATCAGCACCAATATGACGAGATCGGCGTTGCGGGCTGTGGCAATGGCCTGATCCCGATCGGCAAACACCTTGCCACAGTCGGTCTCGAAACCCTCGACGTAGTCGATCGTTTGACCGGCACCGAGGCGTGCGCGCATCTCCTTCAGCAGCGTCGAAGTTGAGGGGGTCTTTTCGCCGGATGCCTTCAACCAGGACTGGTCGTATTCGGTGTCGGCCGACGCTCCGATCACGGCGATTCGCTTGATCGCGGGTGTGATCGGCAGCGTGCGGTTTTCATTCTTCAATAAGACGAACGATTGTCGGGCGGTCTCTCGTGCGACGCGGCGAACTTCTGACTGATCCGGCAGCTCAGGGAACGGAGCATCCGTTGGCCGATCGAACAACCTCATTCGAAATTTGATACGTAGAACGCGGCGCGTCGCTTCGTCGATTGCGCTGCGTGGCACCCGCCCCGCTTGCACCTCGGCTTCGAGGTGCCGTGAGAAATGGTCGCCAACCATGTCCATATCCATACCGGCCAGAAGTGCACGGCGGGCAGCCTCGGCGGTATCGCGCGCGATGCCGTGGTTTATCAGATTGCCGATCGCATCAAAATCCGACGTGACGAAGCCGTCGAAACCCAAGCGCCGGCGCAGAATTTCGGTAAGTAGCCGTTTATCTGCAGATGCAGGTGAGCCGTTGACTGTATTGAATGCCGCCATAACGATTTCCGCACCGGCGTCGATCGCTGCCTTGAACGGTGGCAGATGCCGATCGAACAGTTCGTTCGCCGGAATCGGAGCGTCTCCGTAGTCGCGACCGGCTTCGACGCCGCCATAACCTACGTAGTGCTTGACTGATACGGCAAGCCCGCCTCGGCGGTAGCCTTTCGTGCGCGCAGCGGCGATGACCGAGCCCAAGTGAACGTCCTCGCCCGCCCCTTCGATAACGCGGCCCCAGCGTGGATCCCGTGAGAGATCGACCATCGGGGCGAAGGTCCAGTTGATGCCGGCGTTTGCGGCTTCGCGGGCAACCATTTCGGCGGAGCGCTCTGTTTGCTCGGCGTTCCAAGTAGCGGCCCAAGCGAGAGGAACCGGATGCGTGATACGAAAGCTATGAACGGCGTCGAGGCCGATAATGAGCGGAATAGCGAGACGCGTCATGCGCGCAGCTTCGCGGAGGCCGCGGATTTCATCGGGCTTCACCACATTCATGACGGCGCCGGCGCGACCGGCTTCAACTGCCTTCATCTGCAGATTAGAGCCTTCATCGCGAGCGACCAGATTGAGCTGACCGATCTTGTCGGCCAATGTCATGCGCGCCATCAACGCCGCGATGCGTGCTTCAATTACGGGATCGGGTTTCGCGCGCTGGGCGTGAGCGGCGCCAGCGGCAAACCAGATCATAAGCAAGACAAGGAAAGTGGCGCGCAGGTTCGGGATCATGCCATCGGGGGGAAGGTTGCGGTGGGATGCCGTATCAAGCATGATCTTGGCGCGACGTCGACAGCGTTCGCCCAGGGAACACTTTCCATAATGGATCCGATTGTTTTCAGCGCGGTGCTATTCGCCGCCGCGTGCCACGCCAGCTGGAACGCACTCCTCAAGCTGAAGCTCGCGCCGATCGTGGCGATTTCGCTGATTTCAGTTGGCTGCGGCATCGTTGTGCTGCCGGTATTGCCCTTCGTCGGATGGCCACCCGCCGTCGCGTGGCCTTATATTTTCGGCTCGCTGTTTGTGCATCTGTTCTACTACTCGACCCTGGCGGAGGCCTATAAAACGGGCGACTTGGGGCTGGTTTATCCGATTGCGCGTGGCTCTGCCCCACTCATGACGGCAATCGGGGCTTATCTACTCGTTGGCCAAGAGTTAGGTCCGACAGGCTGGCTCGGTGTCGGTGTCTTGGCTGCGGGTGTGATCGTCCTCTCGCTGCGATGGGGGCGCGTAGCGGCCCCGCCAAATCTGCGATCGATTGTTTTCGCGTTACTTACCGCGATGTCGATCACCACCTACACCTTGATCGATGCGCTCGGTGCCAAGCTGGCAGGCTCGGCGCATTCTTATGCCGGCTGGCTGTTCGTACTCGATGGGCTGATGATGGCGGCCTACGGTTTGTTGCTGTTTCCGGTGGCGTTCAAGGCTGGAATGCGGTCCGACTGGAAGCTCGTGTTGGTCGGCGGCGGTTTGTCGGCTGCGGCATACTGGATTGCAATTTGGGCGATGACAGTTGCGCCGATCGCACTCGTTGCGGCACTGCGGGAAACCAGCGTTTTGTTTGCGGCGGTGATCGGCATCGTAGTCCTGCGCGAACCGATCCTACCCGCGCGCATCATCGCCGCCGTCATGGTGGCGGCGGGTGTCATCCTAATCAGGCTCCGATAAGTGCCCAGTCTTACGCCCGCTTGATCCAGCAATGATTATCGTGGAACGCCGCACCGCCGAATGGTGCTGCTTGGAAAGCGCTGGTCAGCGTGTTGATGCCCTCGCCACCTTCGAATTGGCTGTTGGGTGGGATCGCTTCGACGATAACGACGCCAGGCTGCACGCCATCGAAGGCTTCAGCGTGAAGAAAAATCTCGCCGCGTATATTGCCCATGCAAATCTTATCGCCATCTGCGATCGCCAGCTTCGTCAGATCGGCTGGATTGATTTTTGCGCGGGGACGCCCCTCACGCGCGCGGCTTGTCGGCATTTCGTTGAACGAGGAGTTGAGATAATTCCGCGCAGGTGACGTCGCGAGTTTGAAGGGATGTTTTGCATCGACCTTCTCGTTGACGTCCCAGTGATCCGGAAGTGAGGGGACGAGGTGCGCGATGCCCCAATCGTGCTTGCGTCCAGCCGGCACGTTTGGCCAGTCCGGTTTGAAGCGAAATTTGCCGTCCGGATAGGCAAAGCCCTTGGCGTAGTGCGACGTTTCAAAATCGGGTTGGCAATCGATCCATTTGGCGCGCTCGAGTGCTTCGAGCGAGCCCCAACCGGAATTTCGAAGCGTCTCATCGATCAATTGACGCGGAGTCATTTCGAAACCGCGGTGCTTGGCGCCAACGCGCTTTGCCAATCCGGCAAGTACGTCGTGGTTCGAGCGGCATTCTCCCGGCACATCCATCAGCTTGGGACCGAGCAGTATGTGCTGGTGGCCACCACCCTGGTAGATATCGTCATGTTCGAGAAACATCGTGGCGGGCAGTACGATGTCGGACATTTCCGCAGTCGCGGTCATGAACTGTTCGTGCGTGCATACGAACAAATCATCGCGCATGAAGCCGGTTTTGACCTTGCGCTGCTCAGGCGCCACCTGCACCGGATTCATGTTCTGGATGAATAGAGCGGTGACCGGTGGACCGTCTTTGATGTCTTGCGGGTCGCCACAAAGGATCGGCCCAATCCGGCTCATGTCGAGCATACGAACGCTATCGTCGCGCGCGTCGTGGCCTTCGATCAATGACTTGTCCCAATTGAAGATCGCGCCATTGTTGTGGAATGCGCCGCCACCTTCATGTAGCCAAGCGCCCGTCACCGACGCAATACAACTTGCCGCGTGCATGTTGTGAGCGCCATTGCGCTGACGCGAGAAGCCGTAGCCGAGCCGGAAGTAGGTTTTAGGCGTGGTGCCGACCAGCTTGGCGAAAGCTTCGATTTCCTCCACCTTCAAACCGGTGATAGCCGCAGCCCACTCCGGAGTGCGGGTTTTCAAATGCGCTTCGAGCTCGCGCGGGCAGTCGGTGAATTGTTCCATGTATGGCCAGTTGGCGAGGCCGTCGCGGAATAGAATGTGCATGACGGCACAGGCGAGTGCGCCATCGGTACCAGGGCGCAGACACAACGCCATGTCGGCTTGGTCCATCGTGCCATTCTGGTAGATGTCGATGGCGACGATCTTGGCGCCGCGGTCCTTGCGGGCCTTGATCGCGTGCGTCATCACATTGACCTGGGTGTTGACCGGGTTGGTGCCCCAAATCACCACGACATCGGCCTTGGCCATCTCGCGTGGATCAGGCCCGGCTAGTTTCCCTGTGCCGGCGATATATCCAGCCCAAGCAAGCGTCGTGCAGATCGACGAGAATTGCTGCGAGTAGCGTTTGGCGTGGCGCAACCGGTTGATGCCGTCGCGCATGACGAGGCCCATGGTGCCGGCAAAATAGTATGGCCACACCGCTTCCGGGCCATGTTGAGTTTCGGCCTTGAGCATCGCCTCGGCCGTGATGTCGAGCGCGTCGTCCCATGAAATTCGCTCGAATTCCTTCGAGCCCTTGGGGCCCTTGCGGCGCAGCGGGTGCATCAACCGGTCGGGATGATGGATGCGCTCGGAATAACGCGCGACTTTTGCGCAAATAACGCCGTCGGTATAACTGTTGTCCTTGGCGCCACGCACGCGGCCGATCCGGCCATCGGGGAGCAGTTCGACTTCGAGTGCGCATGTCGACGGGCAATCGTGCGGGCAAACCGAGTGGCCAATTTCGACAGGGCGGTCCATGGACTGATCTTCCTTTATTCAGAACATCCGGCCGCCCGATTGCTCAACCTGGCGACAATACGTGGATCACGCGAGACGCGACCATGTCCTTTACCTTCGCGCCGTAGGCCGCCATGTGCGGGGACGCGGCATGGGCCGCCAATGTTTCCGCACTCGACCATTTTTCAACGACGACGAACGTATCCGGACCAAGTTTGGTCTGAATCGCGCCGATGCCGGGCGCATCGATCGCCGGGCCGTATTCGATGCAGCCTTCTTCGGCATGCACCGCTGGCATGTTGGCGTGAAATGCCGTCAGAACCGTGTCGCGCATGCCGGGCTTGGTGGTGATGATAGCGAGAACGTGAATCATGGGAACTGCACTCTCAATCCTACTTGGGGTTCACGGCGGCGCTGTAGGCGTTCATCAGCGCTTCCGAGTGGCGGCCCGGCTGATATTGGTGCGGCCCTATCTGACTGACTGGGGTCACCTCGGCAGCCGTACCCACGATGAAGCATTCCGTGAAGGTGGGCAGTTCCTCCGGCATGATGCGCCGTTCGACCACACTCATGCCGGTCTTCTTGGCGATCTCGATCACGGTCTGGCGCGTTAAACCATTGAGGAAGCAGTCGGCGATCGGCGTATGCAACGCACCATCCTTGATGAAAAACACGTTGGCACCGGTGCATTCGGCCACCCGGCCCTGCCAGTCGTACATCAGCGCGTCGGCGAACCCCTTATTCTCGGCCCGCATTTTGGATATGGTGCAGATCATGTAAAGCCCGGCGGCCTTGGATGCGACCGGTGCGCAAGCGGGGTCTGGACGGCGATAATCGGCGATGTCGAGGCGGATGCCACGCATCTTGGTCGCCGGGTCGAACATCGACGGCCAAACCCAGGTTGCGATTGCGGTGTGGATTTTGTTGTGTTGGGCCGAAACGGCCATCATTTCGCTGCCACGCCAAGCAACCGGGCGCACGTACTGGTCGCCGCCGCCATTGAGCTTTAATACTTCGTCCTTGGCTGCATCGAGTTGCGCGACACTATAGGGGATCTCAAAGTCCAGTAGCTGAGCCGACTTCCGAAATCGCTCGGAATGTTCGGTCGTTTTGAAGATTTTACCACCGTAAGCGCGCTCGCCCTCGAACACGCAGGAGCCGTAGTGCAGGCCGTGCGAGAGGACGTGAAGCTTAGCGTCGCGCCAGGGAATGACCTTGCCATTCATCCAAATAAAGCCGTCGCGGTCATCGAAGGGGATCAGCTCTGCCATCGGGTCTCCTCGGTCTACCGGGTGCCGGAGGCTGTAGCAGACCTACGCACCGGCCATTTTTGCTCATAAATAATGACTTGCCACGGGTAACAACCGCCTCCTAATTAGTCAACATGACTGACATAAATTCAAGTGCTGATCGGGTAGGCTGGATGGGCACCGGCCACGATGCCCTCATCGACGCGGATCTCGAGCGGTTGACCGCTGTCGTCGAATTGATCTTCTTCGCTTACCGCGACTTCACTGGTGAGGCGGACGCAGTGCTGAAGGAGTTTGACTTCGGGCGTGCGCATCATCGGGTTTTGCACTTCGTTACGTGGCGTCCCGGGTTGCGGGTCGCCGATCTTCTGGAAATCCTGAAAATAACGAAGCAGAGCCTTGCCCGGGTCTTGAAACAGCTCGTCGACAGAGGTTTCATTCTCCAGGAAGCAGGCGAAGCCGACCGGCGAGAGCGGCGCCTCTATCCGACCGTCGCAGGCCGCAAACTCGCCGAGCAACTTCGCGCCTTGCAAACAGGCCGCATCGCTGGTGCCTTGGGCGAGATTGAACCTCACGCTCAAGCGGCTGCGTTGCAATTTCTCCTGGCATTGACGACGTCCGGCAACCGATGCGCAATCGAGCAATCCTTGGCGAATGCGGGTGTGAGCTTGCCGACGCCGGCGAAAGCACTTCGCCGGGAACAGACAAAAACCGTGTAGGCAGGGTTTGAGCCCTGTTTAAATGTGGAGGCGAAGACCATGCCACTCGCTCCTGACCGGCCGCGATGTGATCCGCTGCCAGATGATGCACCGCACGTATTGGTGGTGGACGATGATCATCGCATTCGCGATTTGTTGACGCGTTATCTTGTCGAGAATGGGTTTAGGGTCACTCCCGCGAATGACGCCAACGCCGCGCGTGCTGCGATGCGGGGGCTCGCCTTTGATCTCGTCATACTTGACGTGATGATGCCCGGTGAAAATGGGATCTCGCTGGCGCGTGACCTAAAGCTCATGTCGAACGTACCGATCTTCATGTTGACGGCGTTATCGGACGCAGAGCATCGCATCGAAGGTCTCGAAGCAGGCGTGGATGATTATTTGCCGAAGCCCTTTGAACCGCGCGAATTGTTGTTGCGGCTGAAAAATATCCTGCGCCGTGGCCGGATAACCCAGACCGCCGTCGACGAGATCATAATGGGAGAGTTCAGTTTTCACATCGCGCGCGGTGAGTTGAAACGCGGTGAGGAGACCATAAAGCTTACCGAGCGCGAGCGTGATTTATTGCGCCAATTCGCCCAACGGGCTGGTTTGCCGGTAGCTCGGCATGAGCTTGCCTCCGACGATAGTACAGGCAGCGAGCGGGCGATCGACGTGCAGATCAATCGGTTGCGGCGCAAGATAGAAACCGACCCTTCCAACCCGGTTTATCTGCAGACGGTGCGCGGCAAAGGCTACATCCTCTATACGGACTGAACCCATTAAATTGCATCGGGGTAACAGACCTCGGATTGCAACAGAGACGAGCATAACATGGTCGCTGCCCGCGATCCCCTAATCGACCTAGACGCGTCGTCCAAATGGACCGATGTGAGGAGCCTCGGGCAGCGGTTCCGTGCTCGCGCGATCTCGATCCTCGGCGAACTCGTCCCCAAAGGTTTGTACGCACGCGCGCTCATCATCATCATTGCGCCGATCGTGCTGCTCGAGGGTGTCGTTGCGTTCGTGTTCATGGAGCGGCACTGGAACGCTGTTACCAGACGATTGTCCGAAGCGACGGTTCGAGACGTCGCGGCGCTAATCGATGTCTACCAGGATTACAATCGCGAGGACGAGTACGGCCGCCTGATCGATATGGCGCGAGACCGTCTCAATCTGTCGATGCAAGTGTTGCCACCAGCAGATTTGCCGCCGGCCCAGCCGCGTCCGTTTTTTGCGGTTCTGGATCGCGCGCTGTCGACGGAGCTGCGCAAGCAAATCAAGCAGCCGTTTTGGATCGATACAGTCGGTAATTCCAAGTTGGTTGAAATCAAAGTAAAGCTCAAGACGGCGACGTTGCGGTTCATCGCGACACGCAGCCAGACTTACGCTTCGAATTCGGATATCTTCATGGCCTACATGGTGGGCTCGTCGGTGATCCTGCTGACGTTGGCCATTTTATTTCTGCGCAATCAAATCCGTCCTATTCTTCGACTGGCAGAAGCTGCCGACGCGTTCGGCAAAGGGCGCCCCATCGACGATGAATTCCGTCCGCGCGGAGCCCGAGAGGTTAGGCAGGCGGCACAGGCATTTTTGGAGATGCGGGATCGCATCAAGACGCACGTTGATCAGCGGACGACAATGCTCGCCGGCGTCAGCCACGATTTGCGCACGATCCTCACGCGCTTCAAATTGCAATTGGCATTGCTCGGTAACCGGCCCGAGATCGGCGCGCTGAAGGCCGATGTCAACGAGATGCAGCACATGCTCGAGGACTATCTGGCCTTCACGCGCGGTGATGGGGGTGAAGAAGCAAAGCCAACGAACTTGCGGGAGCTCTTGGAGGAAGTGACGGACGAGATGCTGGTCCATGGCCGTACGGTCGACTTGCGATTGCGCAAACGTAAGCTTGATCTCGTGCTGCCGCTCAAACGGCAAGCGTTCAAGAGAGCGATCACCAACCTCGTAAGCAACGCGGCGCGTTTTGGAGATCAGATCGTCGTACGCGCGGCGACGGAGCGCAACTGGTTGCGGATCGAGGTCGACGACGACGGACCTGGCATTCCGCCCGAGGAGCGCGACAACGTTTTTAAACCATTTTATCGGCTTGATCATGCGCGCAATCAGGACGAAGGAAATACCGGATTGGGTCTTGCCATCGCACGTGACATCGCCCGCAGCCATGGTGGCGACATCGCGCTCGGTCAAAGCTCGATCGGCGGTCTGCGCGCCATCATCCGCGTACCATTATAGGCGATCAAGGTTAGACGCTATGTACTCTGACAGCTTAGGTGTTAACAGCGCCTGATCGACGTATTTCAGGAAATATGTGAACGGTCGCGTCACAGCAGCAGGGTCTTTGGCGGTGTCATCGATGCGGCGCAACTGCACGGCTTGACGCCAGTAGGGCAGAGCCTCGAAGGCCGCCAATTCGACGCTCGACATCGATCCGCCTTGCAGGGTCAGGGACCGAACCGAATCCTCA
>JANLXZ010000345.1:0-6787 GCA_031365375.1 Hyphomicrobiaceae bacterium
ACGATCGCATCGTCGACCACGAAACCGACGGAAACGGCCAGCGCCATCAACGTCAGATTATTGATGGAGTAGCCGGCGATCCACATCAGCGCCACGGTACCGGCCAGCGACAGCGGCACCGTAATGCCGGCAGCCAAAGTCGCAGCCCCCCGGCGCAGAAACACGAGCACGACGAGCATCACCAGCACGACAGTAAGCGCCAGCGTGATCTGCATGTCGAGCACACTGGCGCGGATCGTCTTGGTGCGGTCGGAAAGGATCGACACATCAATCCCGGCTGGGATCCAGCGTTGCAGTTCCGGGATCAGCGCCAGCACCTTATCGACTGTCTCGATGACATTGGCGTCGCCCTGCTTGGTGATGATCAGCAACACGCCCGGCTGCATATTGAACCAGGCGGCCGAGCGGGTATTGCGCGTGCCAGCCTCGACCGTTGCGACGTCGGACAAACGCACGACGGCGCCATCGGATGTTTTGACGACGAGGGTCTTGTAGTCGGCCGGGCCCTTCAGTTGATCATTGGTGCCGATGGTCTCGGCGAGCGCAGGCCCCTCGAATGTGCCCACCGGTCCCATCGCGTTGGCGTTGGCTATTACGCCCCGAACGTCCTCGATCGACAAACCCATGGCCGCGAGCCGGCCCGGATCGACACGCACGCGGATCGCCGGTTGTTCGGCGCCGCTGACGCTTACATCCGCGACGCCCTCTATCTGAGAGATGCGTTGTGCGATTACCGTGTCGGCGACATCGTAGATGGCGCTCGCCGGCATGGTCTTCGAAGTGAGGCCCAAAATCAGCACCGGTGCGCCCGCCGGGTTTGCCTTGCGGAACGAGGGCACGTTCGGCAAATCGATCGGCAGGTCACTCGCCGCCGCGTTGAGTGCGGCCTGCACGTCGCGCGCGGCACCGTCGATATTGCGCGACATATCGAACTGCACGACGATATTGGTGCCGCCGAGAGAACTCGTAGAAGTCATCTCGGTGACGCCAGAGATCTCACCCAGCCGCCGCTCGAGTGGCGCTGCGACGGTCGCCGCCATCGTCTCCGGATTGGCACCGGGGCGGCTCGCCTGCACCATGATGGTCGGGAAGTCGATGCTCGGCAAACTCGCAACTGGCAACTGCCAGTAGGCGGCTGCTCCCGTCAGAAACAGTCCGACCGCCAGCAGTGTCGTCCCAATCGGGCGGCGGATGAATAGCAGCGCGATGTTCATGACATCACTCCGCCGGTTCAAGTTCGGGGGCGAAGTATGCAGAGAACCGGCGGCTCAGCCTTTCGAGCGTGAGGTAGATCACTGGGGTCGTATAGAGGGTCAGCAACTGCGACAGCACGAGCCCACCGACAATCGAGATGCCGAGCGGGTTGCGCAACTCCGAACCGGTACCGCCTTCGAGCGCCAACGGCAGCGCACCGAACAAGGCGGCCAACGTTGTCATCATGATCGGCCGGAAGCGCAGCAGGCAGGCTTCGATGATCGCATCGCGTGGGCTCATGCCGCGATGACGCTCGGCCTCCAGCGCGAAGTCGATCATCATGATCGCGTTCTTCTTGACGATACCCATCAACAATATGATGCCGATCAAGCCGACGACGGACAGATCATTGCCGGTCAGCATCAACGCCAACAGCGCACCGACACCGGCTGAGGGCAAGGTCGAGAGAATGGTCAACGGATGGATGAAGCTCTCGTACAGCACGCCGAGTACGATGTAGATGGTGATCGTTGCGGCCAGGATCAGCCACACCTGGTTGGCGAGCGACTTTGCAAACTCCGACGCATCACCGAAGAAGCTGCCGATCACCGTCGGCGGCATACCGATCGCGACCTCGGCGGCGCGGATTGTTTCAACTGCCGATCCAAGCGAACCGCCTGGCCCGAGATTGAAGCTCAAAGTCACGGATGGAAATTGTTCTTGATGCGCGATGGCGAGCGGCGCCGTCGTGCGTTCGATGCGGGCGAACGAGGCGAGTGGCACCTGCGCACCGCCGGTTGCGCCAACATAGAGGGTCGTGAGGGTCGCCGGGTCGAGCTGGTAACGCGGCATCGCTTCGAGCACCACGCGGTATTGGTTCGACTGATCGTAAATCGTCGAGATCTGACGTTGACCGAACGCGTCATTGAGTACATCGGTCACCGCCTGCATCGAGACGCCGAGGCGTCCGGCAATCTCGCGATCAACTTTGATTAGCACTCGCAAGCCGCCGTCCTGGGCTTCGGATGAAACATCACGCAAAGTGGGGGTCTCGCGTATCTTATCGGCGAGCTTGGCGGACCATTGCGACACCTCGGCGCTGTCGGCGCCGGTCAATGTGTACTGATACTGCGCCCGCGATGGTCGCGTGCTGATCTGGATGTCCTGGATCGGTTGGAAGTAGAGCTTCACGCCGGGGATCGGCGCAACCGCATCTTGCAATCGCGCGATGACGTCGCCGACGATCGCCTTGCGCTCGCTGCGCGGCTTCAACGCCATCGTCAATCGAGCCACATTCGGCGTCGCATTGAGCGGGCTTACGCCGACGACGGATACGGTGCCGGTGACATCGGGGTCGCGTTTGATGGCGTCGAGCACCTGGCCCTGCAACCGCTCCATCTGCGCGAAAGAAACTTCGGGGCCGGCTTCCATGACGGCAGTGATCAAGCCGGTGTCCTGTTGTGGCAGGAACCCTTTCGGCGCGACGATGTAAAGCCCGATGGTCGCAGCCAACGTCAGCGCGGTCAGCAATAGCGTGGCGCCTTGATGCTTCAATACCCAAAGCAAACTCACGCGATACTTTTCGATTGTGCCATTGATTGCTCGTTCGATGATACCAGGGGGGCCAGCATCGGCCTTCGTCTTGCGCAGGAGCTTCGCGCACATCATCGGTGTCAGCGTCAGCGATATGATCGCCGACACCACGACCGCAATCGTCAAAGTTAGTGCAAATTCGCGGAACATGCGGCCGACGAGCCCGCTCATGAACATCAGCGGGATGAACACCGCAATCAGCGAAACCGTGAGCGATATCACGGTGAACCCGATTTCGCTCGCGCCTTTGATCGCAGCTTCGAACGGGTTCTCGCCCTCCTCGATGTGGCGGACGATGTTCTCGATCATGACGATGGCATCGTCGACGACGAAGCCGGTGCCAATTGTCAACGCCATCAGCGACAGATTATCGAGACTGAAGCCGGCAAACCACATCACGCCGAACGTGGCAATCAACGACAACGGCAGCGCCACGCCGGCGATGATCGTCGCCCGCACCGTGCGCAGGAACATCAGCACGACGAGCACCACCAGCACGACGCTGAGGACGAGCGTAAATTGCACATCGCGAACGGATGCCCGGATCGTGCCGGTGCGATCGTGCACTACGGTCAATTCGATTCCGGCGGGCATCGCGCTTCTCAGGCGCGGCAGTTCTGCCAACACGCGATCGACCGTCTGGATCACGTTGGCGCCTGGCTGGCGCTGCACATCAACGGCGACCGCCGGCGATCCGTTAAACCAGCCGCCGACCTTGGTGTTCTCCAGTCCGTCGACGACGTCGGCAACGTCGGATAACATTACCGGCGAGCCGCCACGGTAGGCGAGCACCAGCGTTTTGTAGGCCGCTGCCGAGCCGATCTGATCGTTGGCCGCGATCGTGTAGGATTGGAACGCGCCGTCAAGCGAGCCCTTCGGTCCCGACACGTTGGCCCCGACGATCATGTTGCGAAGGTCGGCCAACGAAATGCTGTAAGCCGCTAGTCTCGATAGATCCGCTTGAATGCGCACGGCCGGGCGAATGCCACCCTGCACTGATACTTTGCCAACGCCGGTCAACTGGCTGAGGCGCGGCGCGAGCAGCGTATCGGCGAGATCCGAGATTTGCCGCAACGCCACGTTCGGCGAGGTCAACGCAAGGGTCACGATCGCAGCGTCAGCTGGGTTCACTTTGGTATAGGTCGGTGGGTAGGGTAGATTTCGCGGCAGGGTCGAGCCGGCAGCATTGATCGCCGATTGAACGTCTTGCGCTGCCGCGTCAATATCACGGCTGAGATCGAACTGGAGAGTGATCTGACTGACACCGAACGAAGACGACGAGGTCATCGTCGCGAGAGAGGGTGTGCGGCCGAACTGGCGTTCCAATGGGGCTGTGACGAGCGCGGCCATCGTATCCGGATTGGCGCCGGGTAATTGGGTTGTCACCTGAACCGTCGGAAAATCGACTTGCGGCAGTGCCGAGACCGGCAATCCCCAATAGCCGAGCCAGCCACCTAGCATGATCGCAACGCCGAGCAGCGAGGTTGCAATCGGACGGCGGATGAACGGTCCCGATACGCTGCCCGACAGGTTCGCTGAAGTCGACATTTCCTCGCTCATTGGGCGGCGGGCCCACGTGAAGTCTCGGCGCGTTGGCCCTTCGCCGGGACGGTCGAGGGTGCCGGCGGGGTCGCGTCGGCACCGGCGGCCGGTGCGGCCGGTGCGGCCGGCGTCGCATCTGGGGCTGCCGGCGCCGATGGTGCGCCACCCTCACGTTTGCGGCGGCCTTCACCGCGTTTGCCCTTGCCTTCGGTCTTGGTGTCACCTTCGGGTGCGGTTTTCATTTCGCCAGCAGGCTTGCCGTCCGCCGGTGCGCCACCTTCGCGCTTACGCCGGCCTTCACCGCGCTGGCTCTCGCGCTTGGGCGCAACCGGGGCTTGCTCGAGCTGTTCCGTGGTTGCGACAGCGACTTCGGCACCGTCCTTCAGTCGGGCGAAGCCGCTGGTCACGATGTTGTCGCCGGTCTTGACGCCGCTCGCGATCACCGCGCGGATATCGTCCTGCATCTGCACCGCGACCACCTTCAAGGCCACGCGCTTGTCGTCCACGACATAGACGAAGGTGCCCGTCGGTCCCCGCTGAACCGCCGCCGTCGGCACCGTGATCGCCTGTCCGAGCGTCTCGATCAGCACGCGGACGTTGACGAACTGCCCTGGCCACAGCTGTAATTTATCGTTGGGAAACTCGGCTTTCATCTTCACGGTGCCGGTGGTCTGATCGACCTGATTGTCGACGACGCGCAATTCGCCCCGGTCTACAAGCGTCTTGTTGTCGGCTTCGACGGCTTCGACGACAAGCGCGCCCAACGCGGCTGCGCGATTGACTTGGGCCAACTGCTGTTGCGGTAAATTGAAAATCACCGCGATCGGCTGCACCTGCGTGATCGTGACGATCGACTGACTGGCCGAGCCGCTGATAATGTTGCCTTCGTCAACTTGGCGAATGCCGGTGCGCCCCGTCGCTGGAGCGATGATCTGGGTATAATTCAACTGCACCTGCGCTTGATCGACGGCCGCTTTGCTGGAGGCGACCTGGCTGGTCAACTGGGCGACGAGCGCGCGCTGGGTATCGACGGTCTTGACGGCGATGGTGCCGGGGATTTTCGTGTAACGCTCCAAATCCAACTTGGCATTGGCGAGCGTCGACTCGTCCTGCGTTTTCTTGGCCACCGCCTGATCGAGTGCGGCTTGATAGGTCGCCGGATCGATGCGCGCGAGGACTTGGCCCTTTTGCACCGTTTGCCCCTCGCGGAAGGCGACTTCAATCAGCTTGCCGCCAACCTGCGGCTGCACCGTAACCGTATTGAGTGCCCGCGCAGCACCGACAGCATCAAGGTAGATCGGCACGTCGGCTGCCACTGCCGATGCAACACGAACCGGGACTGCACCTTCGGCGCCACCCCAGCGGCCGCCTTTTTGCTGCACCACCGTCGCCGGGCGCGACATGACCGCGGCGACCCCGCCCGCAATAAGCAAGCATGTAAGGGCGGTCCAAAAATAGCGGCGTGTATTGGTCATGTGAGCCCTTCGGCAAGGGCGGCAAGCGGCCAATGAGGCCGATTATCCGCAATGCCAGTTTACGCTGGAAGAACGCACCGTGGATAACTCTTCCGTCGATTACGTTTTCGCAATGTGATCAGAGACTAAAGCGCTTTTTGCTGGCCGAAAGTGAGGCGTTCCAGCTGGCCTTCTATCGCAGTTTCGCGGTGAACATGGCATGAAGAGCGATAAGGATCACGAGAGTGGGTATCGGAGTGCTCGTAATGTGCTGGTAGTTCAACCCCTTAATTAGGAATACCAATCCGATGCATCAGCCACATGCGATCATGACGATCGAACAGCTCGATGCGCTTTATGGCGCACCCGCGATCGGTTCGATTCTGAAAGAGATCCCGATCATTAACGACGCCTACCGGGCGTTGATCGAGGCATCGCCGTTTTGCGTGCTGGCGACCAGCGGTCCGGAGGGTCTCGATGCCTCGCCGCGCGGAGATGCACCGGGCTTCGTGCGTGTGGTCGACGAGAAGACGCTGCTGCTGCCGGATCGGCGCGGCAACCAGCGGATCGATAGCCTCCGCAATATCGTGCGGGATCCTCGGGTCGCGCTGCTGTTTCTCATTCCAGGTGTCGGCGAAACTTTGCGCGTCAACGGTCGTGGGGTGCTGACGAATGACCCCGAGGTGCTCAACTCATTCGCGGTCGATGGCAAAGTGCCGAACACCGTTCTGCGTTTAACGGTGGAAGCGGTTTATTTCCAATGCGCCCGCGCGCTCGCCCGCTCGAAGCTCTGGGACCCCGCGAGCCACGTCGACCGCCGCTCGCTGCCCTCGACCGGCACCCTCACCGTCGCTGCCCGCGACAGCAAACGCGATACTACCGAATTCGATGCGAGCGCCTACGACGCGGTGCTCACCGAACGGCAGAAGGCGACGTTGTATTGAGGGGTGGACGCGAGGGCGCCAGAGGTCACTTTTTTTGCCGTTAGAATGACTGCTTCGGGG
>JANLXZ010000364.1:0-2407 GCA_031365375.1 Hyphomicrobiaceae bacterium
GCAATACAATTCTGTGACGCGCCCAAGACTGCATGGAGCCTGTTGTGGCCGTCGATCGCCGCACATCCGGATCCGGGATTTCGCTTGTTGCACTGGGTATACGACACATCGCGAAAATAGGCACATCGAGTACGTTGGAGGACATTGCCGCCCAACGTCGCCATATTTCTCAGCTGTGGGCTCGCGGCTTGCATCAGAGATTGCGAAATTAAGGGATAGTGACTTTTAACATCAGCATTCTCGGCAACATCTGCCATCCGCGCAAGCGACCCTAAGCGCAATCCATTTACACTAACTTCGATACCGGACCACGCTTGGTCGTTCGCAAAATTATTTATATCAATTATCTTCGAGGGGACTTCGACATTCAGTTTCATTAGATCGATAAGAGTAGTTCCGCCTGCCAAATAGCGAAATTCGTTTCGCTGCGAATCTGCCGTATTCCTGGCCATCGCAAGCGCGCTTGTAACATCTTCTGCGTTTTGATACGTGAAGGCTTGCATGATCAGGAGTCCTGTGAATCGCGCGCTTGCTTTACGGCTTCAACAATATTTGGATACGCAGCACACCGGCATAAATTGCCGCTCATAAATTCTCGAATCGAGGCATCATCATCTGCGTTGCCTTCCGCTAAACACCCAACCGCAGACATTATCTGCCCTGGCGTGCAGTAGCCGCATTGAAAAGCGTCATGATCGATGAAGGCTTGCTGTACAGGATGCAACTTGCCCTCGGCGCTCTTCAAGCCCTCGATCGTGGTGATGTCTGCGCCCGCGCTCGCTGCGGCCAACGTCAAACAGGATAAGATCCGCTTACCGTTTACGAGTACCGTGCAAGCGCCACACTGACCATGATCGCACCCCTTTTTCGATCCAGTTAGTCCGAGATGCTCACGTACCGCATCCAATAGCGTCGTTCTGGGATCGAGATTGAGCCGTTCTAGACGACCATTCAAAGTGAAATTAGTTTGAACGGACGCTCCAACCGCGGTTGGGATCATCGAATTCGTTTGTGCCCAAGCGGATGAATCTGCTGCCACGGGTACCATCGCGGCAGCAGTTCCAGCCATATTCAAAAATTTGCGGCGATCGACATTACCGGATGTCTCGTTTGTCACGATAAGCTCCATTTGATGTTCGACAAACGAGCTAACAAATCATTCGAAGTTACGTTCCGGTTATTTTTGCGATTCATCTTTCCGCTTACGTCTTTATCGGCGGCTTTGGATCAGCAGGCGGAAAAATTTCCGGCGTCGGGGGCATCGGTGGGATCGGATCGCCAGGTGTCGGCAAAGGTGTGTCACCGGGAAAAGGCGGCGGGTTTGGGATAGGTTGCGGAGTAGGCGAAGGTGGATTGGGCGTAGGCTCGGGTCTGCCTGGATCACCAGCAAGTTTCATTATGTACCTCGTTCGGTTGAAGAAAACCCGTATGCGATCTTTTTGATCGCATACGTCAAAAAAATCGCGATCGCTCAAATCCGGCGCCGCATTCTTTCGATCTCGGCTTCGTCAGGTTTGTACGGCGCAGCCGCCGGATCAAATTCCGTCCAGCCTGCCTCTTCATATTGCTTCCGGCGAACGCTAGGGTCGATCGGCGCATGTTCATTCATGATTTTTTGGACGCGATCAGCAGGTTGGTTCGTCCTAACGGTGACGAGCGTGCCGCCGCGCCGAACCGCTTCGGAATAAACATGCGCGTCTGGCTCCGACGTCCCGGCGCCAACGAGAGCGCCGAGAATTCCACCTGTCGCCGTACCCGCCACCGCGCCCAGAGCCGTCGAGGCCAACCAACCTACTGCGACGACCGGACCAAGACCCGGAATAGCAAGTAAACCCAAGCCCGCCAACAAGCCTGCACCGCCGCCAATTGCGGCTCCCACACCCATACCAGTTGCCGCAGGCGACGCCTCGTCAACGTCGGCATACTTGTTGCTGACATACTTATTCGCGACCAAGCTGATATCGCTTGAGGGAATGCCTGCCTGCTCCAATTCGCTAACGGCACGCTCAGCCTGAGCGTAGCCATCGTAAACTTTGCTGAATGTTTGCATCGGCGATACTCCTGACTAATCTCTTCACTATGGCGTGAACGTGGAGGGGCGGTTCGAGTTCCCGCACCGAATTGAATGTTTGACTCCCCTCGCCGATCACGATCCTACGGCGGAACAATCAGTCATAGAGATCGTTGCGAGGACACGCCCGAGTAATCGGCTTTATGCGAAGGAGGCGAGAAATGGCACACTCTTCACACTCAAACGAAGATCAGAAATTGAAACGAGACTTAAATGAAAAGGGACAACAGATATCCCAGGGAATAGCGGACACCGTCGGGAGCGCCGCGGGAAGTGTGGCTGAGAAAGGTCGTGAGGCTCGTGACAGCGTTCAGGAAGTCGCGGGTAACATGAGGA
>JANLXZ010000375.1:0-1680 GCA_031365375.1 Hyphomicrobiaceae bacterium
TATGTCGACATCGGCGGCCGGATCGGGGGCGATCATCTATTCCTGGTCGACCAGAAAGGCACCCATCGCATCGATTGCAGCAACGAGCCGCTGCCTTACGGTTCGCGCCTGATGACCGACGTACTCAATCGAACCGAAACCGCGATGAGCCAAACGCATTGCTTTCTCGCAACAGAACTCGCACTGCAAGCCGAAGCGATGGCCGTTCGCGTGGGAGGTTTTGAATGAGCCGAACACTCGGGGTCGCTGTCGTCGGTTTAGGCATCGGTCGCGCCCATCTCGATGCCTACGCAACGTTGGCGGATCGCTTTAAGATCATAGCCGTGTGCGATGTCGACGCGGGCAAGGCGAACGCCACGGCGCTAGCTTTTCCAGGCGCTGCCGCCATGACCAGCTTCGCCGAACTTCTGGCCATACCCGGCCTTGATATCATCGACATCTGCACGCCGCCATCGACGCATCGAGGTCTGATCGAGCAAGCATTGGCTGCCGGACTGCACGTCATATGTGAGAAGCCGTTGACGGGGTCGCTTGCCGATTGTGATGCCATCGCAAAGGCTGCGGTAAAGTCCAAAGGTACGCTTTCCCCGATCTTTCAATACCGGTTCGGCAACGGCTTGCAGAAACTCAAACTGCTACAAACCAAGGGCATCTGCGGACGGCCATTCTTGTCGACGATCGAGACCGCATGGCGCCGTGACGCCGATTACTATGAGGTGCGCTGGCGGGGCAAGTGGGCGACCGAATTGGGCGGTTGCTGCTTGAGCCAAGCGATCCACGCTCACGACATTCTGAGTTACGTCAATGGTCCGGTGAAAACGGTTTACGCGCGATTGGCGACCCGCGTGAACCCAATCGAGGTCGAGGATTGCGGAGCGGTTTCCATCGAAATGGCGAACGGCTCTGTGGCGACGCTTGCCGTCACCCTGGGAGCTGCCGAAGAGCTCTCCCGCATCCGTTTCATGTTCCAGAACCTGACCGTCGAAAGCCGCAGCACGCACCCGTATCGGATTGGCGACGACCCCTGGTACTTCAAGGGCAAGACGCCGGAAACTGAGGCGGCAATTGCGGCTGCTTTTTCCGGCTTCAAACCGAGCGAAGAGTCGTTCGCCGGACAATTCGCGCGTATCCACGCGAGCATCGCAGACAATACGCCCCTGCCGGTGACGCTACAGGATGCACGCGCCTCACTCGAGCTGATCACGGCGATTTATCACTCGGCTGAAGTGGGCTCAGCCGTCGATCTGCCGATCCCGGCCGATCATCCGAAATACGGCAGCTGGATACCAGCGGGCCGCCGTTGGGCTTGAGGAATTAGGAGCAATGGCAGAACTCGCTCTTCGCGGTTTGGTGAAAAACTATGGCGCCGTGAAAGTCGTCCACGGCGTGGATCTCGACATTGGGCACGGTGAGTTCGTGGTGTTCGTCGGCCCTTCGGGTTGCGGCAAGTCGACGTTGCTGCGCATGATCGCCGGCCTCGAAGAGATCAGCGCCGGGGAGCTACTGATCGACGGTCAGCGCATGAACGAGGTAGCGCCGGCCAAACGCGAGATCGCAATGGTATTTCAGTCTTACGCGCTTTATCCGAACCTGACCGTCGCGCGGAACATCGGCTTTGGCCTTGAAATGCGCCGCGTGCCCAAGGCTGCACGCGACCGCGCCGTGCTGGAAGCGGCCCGG
>JANLXZ010000399.1:0-11371 GCA_031365375.1 Hyphomicrobiaceae bacterium
CCAATAATGAATGGCACGCGGCGATCCTTCCGGTTCAGAAACCGCGAAGAAATGCTATGCAGTTCTTGCGCTGCCTGAACGTAAAGATTGATCAGCCGAGACATCGGCAGATAGATCTGTTCGACTTCGTCCAGCGAAAGCCCGTCCATAAGACCAGAGAGCTGCTGGAGATCGCGCTCGACCAATGTCATCGGCGTATCGGCGCGCAGGCGCGCCCACTCGTCGCGACTGAAATCGCGGTACGGCGAAAACTGCAAGCCGGCGAGAAGTGGCTCTGGCTCTTCCGCTAGCGCTTTGAAGTCGTAAATTGCCATCGTAAGCGTTCAGCTCGACTTGCGAGCCGCCTTCTCGGCTATGCCCGACTGGGACATCCGGGCCTCCAAAGTTGTAAGTACGTCTGCAAGCGGAACACTTCGGGCTTCCAACAAGACAAGCAAATGATACAGCAAATCGGCGGCTTCTGCCCGCAACTCCTCGGGGTCGCTGCCAACGCCGGCAAGTACAGTTTCGATCGCCTCTTCGCCGAGCTTGCGCGCGCACTTTGCCGGACCCGCGTCGAGCAGCTGCCGCGTGTAGGATGTATCGGCTAGCGCGAGGCGTCGGTTGGCGATGAGAACAGCCAAGCGAGCAAGAACATCATTTGCCAAGACCCTGCCTCCACTTCGCTCAGTTGTGCGACGCTTAGAACCTGGCATCGAACTAGACAAGCAAAACGGCCCAATCTGGTGACTGGGCCGCTGATGGGTTCAAACCAAACGGTAAAGCGTTAGCCGCCCGCGGTATTTCCAAGCCGAAGGCGGATATAGTCCAGCTGGTCGAAATTACCGTATTTAATCGTCATCAAACCGCTTTCACCCGAGCCGCGTTTGATTTCGACTTTGAGTCCCAGCAAGTCTGACAGATCCTTTTCGAAAGCTTTGGTATCGGGATCTTTGTCGCGCGTCTTACGCGGAACCCCAGCTGCCTCGGAAGCACCGTCGCCTTGCACCAGCGCCTCGATATCCCGGACGCTGAGGTCTTGCGTAACAATACGTTCAGCTAGAATTTCTGCATCGTCACGACCAACAAGTGCGCGGCCATGGCCTGCGGTAATTTTGCCCGTTCGTACCAGCTCGATCACGTATGCGGGTAGCTTCAGCAGGCGCAGCGTATTGGCAAGATGGCTACGGCTCTTGCCAATGACTTCGCCCAGTTTGTCTTGCGTATAACCGAAGCGCTCGATCAAATCACGATAACCGGTTGCTTCCTCTATAGCGTTCAGGTCTGCACGCTGAACGTTCTCAATAATCGCAAGCTCGAGTAAATCTTGATCCGACAGATCGCGAACGATCACCGGCACGCTGTGCAGACCTGCCCGCTGAGAGGCGCGCCATCTCCGTTCGCCAGCGACGATTTCGTAGCCGTCTGGATATAGCGGGTCTGGCCGAACAAGAATTGGCTGGACCAATCCCTTCTGCCGAATGGAGTCCGCTAACTCGACCAGTTCATCCTCGCGGAAATCCTTCCGTGGATTGAAAGGACTTGCCTTGATTTGGTCGATTGAAACGATGCGCTGTTCGCCTTCTTCAGGCAACCGCGATGGTCCGACCGCCGGTTCTCCAATCAACGATGCGAGCCCACGTCCGAGCCGGCTTTTCTGCAGCGGTACCGCCATTGCGTTCCTCGTTAGTTCAGCGTGTTCTTTCAATCGGTTCGGTTACGCAACTCATGTATGTTCGCTAGGCAGCCTTGTAGCGGCGCTCACGTTCGATGATCTCCGTCGCCAGCCGCACATAGGCTTGGCTACCGGCCGAGTCATAATCGTAGAGTAAGATCGGCTTACCGTGCGATGGGGCTTCTGCCACCCGCACATTGCGCGGGATCATCGTCTCGTAAACCTTGGGCCCGAAGAATGCGCGAACGTTTTGTGCGACTTCTTTCGAGAACGAGGTGCGCGCGTCGTGCATCGTCAGCACCACCCCTTGAATTTCCAGGGTCGGGTTCAACGTGCCGCGGATCTGATCAATCGTTTCCTTGAGCTGCGAAATACCTTCCAGCGCGAAGAATTCGCACTGCACCGGCACTAAGACCGCGTTGGCCGCGGCTAGCGCATTGACCGTCAGCAGATTGAGCGACGGTGGGCAGTCGATCAAGACGTACGTCAAGGGCGAAGTCGTCCCCTGCGCCCGCTGCGCCGCCAATAACCCTGCAACTGCATCCCTGAGCCGGAATGAGCGATTGGGATCCGCAGCAAGGGCACTATCGGTGCCGACCAAATCGGAGTTTGCCGGGACAATCGAAAGTCCGGGTACGCTTGTCGGGACACTCGCCTCTGCCAACGAGGCATGGCCCGTTAGCACGTCGAAGGACGTGAGTTTCCGCGATTCCGGAGAAATGCCCAATCCCGTCGAAGCATTACCTTGCGGATCGAAATCGACCACCAGGACTTGCTCGCCAATGGCGGCAAGCGCAGTACCCAGGTTGATGGCAGTGGTCGTTTTCCCAACACCGCCCTTTTGATTGGTGATCGCAAGAACCCTGATCGAATGTGCTGACATGAGCTTCACGCCCCCTTGTCCAAAGCCACGAGATTGCGAACCTCGACCACGGCGGCGCCCGTCTGGGTCAAGCTCGGAATCAGGCGATGTTCAAACTGCCAGAACTTGCGCGCATCCGCGATCTCCTGCTCGACGCCCCGACCCTTGAGATACAGCCCAAGAGTTGACGCGGTACAGATTGGGGCAGACAACGCGAACAGATGAGCGAGCGGCGCTAAAGCGCGTGCGGTCACGACATCGACTGCACCAACCTTAGCGCAAGTCGCCGGATTTTCGATACGCTGGGCGAGGATCTCCACAGCGATCCCGGTGTTTCGAGCCACTTCGCGCAGAAAAGCGCACTTTCGTTGATCACTTTCAACGAGTGTGGTCGCGAAACCTCCGCGATCGGCCAGCAAGATCGCGAGGACAAGTCCTGGGAAACCGCCGCCGGAGCCGAGGTCGACATGGCGCTTCGCGGTTACCGGGATTAACGTGGCAAGCTGAGCGCTATCAGCAAAATGCCGATGCCAAACCTCGACGAGTGTGCCGGGAGCTATGAGATTGACCGCCTTCTGCCAGCGCTTCAGCAAATCCGCGTAAACCCTCAGCCGATCTAGCGTTTCACGTGAAACGCCGAAGGCCTTATCGAACTGCGCAGGCCCGGTAATGATCGGCGGCTCGTTTGAGGTTTCGGCTGTCATGCGGAACGCGCCACGCGAGATTTTTTGAGATGCCCGAGCAAGATCAGCAGGGCCGCTGGCGTCATACCGTCGATCTTCATCGCCTGCGCCAAGGTTGCGGGCTTATGGCGCTGTAGTTTGATTCGCACTTCCGTCGATAAGCCCGGCAAACCCTCATACGAGAAGTCTGCCGGGATGATCGTGGCCTCATCCCGGCGCAAAGCTACGGCATCCGCATCCTGACGCGTGATGTAAGAGGCGTATTTGCCGTCGATTTCTAGCTGCGAGGCTGTGTTGGGGCCAAGCTTTCCGAGTTCCGGCCACACCGTCTGCAGCCGGGAAATGTCCACGCCCGGATAAGATAACAGATCGAAAGCGGAGCGCCGCTTGCCATCCTGATTGATCTGGATGCCGGCCCGAAGCGCCTCGGTGGATGTCATCGTGAGTTTTCGCAACTGTGCCTCACCCTCGGCCAAGGCCAAGGCTTTTGCGGCAAACGCTTCAGCTCGCGCCGGTCCTATACAACCCATCCGCGCGCCAATCGGTGTGAGCCGCTGATCCGCGTTGTCGCCACGCAGTTTTAGCCGGAACTCGGCGCGGGATGTGAACATGCGATAGGGCTCACTAACGCCGCGACCGACCAAGTCATCGACCATCACACCGAGATAGCTATCAGTCCGTGACAAGATCAGGGGATCCGCACCTGAGGCCGTATTTGCTGCGTTGATACCGGCGAGAAGACCTTGCGCCCCGGCTTCTTCATATCCCGTGGTGCCGTTGATTTGTCCGGCCAGATACAGCCCGCGAAGTGATTTCAGTTCGAGGGTTGGAAGAAGTGCCCGCGGATCGACGTAATCGTACTCGATCGCGTAGCCTGGCCTAATAATGCCGACCTGCTCGAGCCCGGGAATCGAACGTAGAAACAGCTCCTGGATCTCGGCGGGAAGTGATGTCGACAGGCCATTCGGATAGATCGTATCGTCGTCCAGCCCTTCTGGCTCGAGGAAGATTTGATGCGATGTGCGGTCGGCAAAGCGCACAATCTTGTCCTCGATCGACGGGCAATAACGTGGACCGACGCCCTCGATCTGCCCGGAGTACATCGCCGACCGGCTAAGGTTATCGTGCACGATCTTGTGCGTGACGTCGTTGGTATAAGTAATGTGGCAATCGACTTGCTTGGTCGTGATGCGATCCGTCATGTACGAAAACGGTTCGGGCGGATTGTCGCCGGGCTGCCGCTCAAGCCGATCCCAGTGGATGGTTTTGCCATCAAGGCGCGCCGGTGTGCCGGTCTTCAATCGACCAAGCGTAACGCCCAGCGCAGCAAGCCGCTCGGACAGCTTCAAGGCCGGCGGATCACCAACCCGGCCCGCAGGGATCTTCACATCCCCCATGTGGATTAGGCCATTGAGAAACGTGCCGGTGGTTAGGACGACGGCGCCCGCCGTAAGTTGCCGCCCGCCAGAGGCTATCACCCCTGCGATATGCCCGTCGACGACCATAAGATCCTCGACGCCTGCTTCGATCACGCTCAAGCCCGTCGTTTCGGCAATCGCCGCCTGCATCGCTTGACGATACAGCTTGCGGTCGGCCTGTGCGCGTAATCCCTGCACCGCTGGCCCACGCGAGCGATTGAGCAGCCGGAACTGAATGCCAGCGGCGTCGGTGACGCGCCCCATCAGTCCATCGAGAGCATCGATCTCGCGAACCAGGTGCCCCTTGCCCAATCCACCTATGGCCGGGTTGCACGACATCTCGCCTATTGTTGCGGCCTTGTGCGTAACTAACGCGGTCGTGGCGCCCATACGCGCAGCGGCTGCCGCAGCCTCGCAACCTGCGTGTCCACCGCCCACAACAATGACGTCGAAGTTCATTTTGCTCATGAACCTAGATTTAACAAATGTTTCACGTGGAACAAAGGCGGTTTTATTTGCCAATGCAAAATCGGCCAAAGATTTGGCCTAATACTTCTTCCGGATCGATGCGTCCGGTAAGCCTTCCGAGCTCTGATGCAGCAAGTCGTAAGTCTTCGGCGCGAAGTTCTAACTGATCGTCCGAACCATTCAGCAAAGCATCGATATGGGCGATCGCTTGCAGCAAATGGTAACGATGACGTTCTCGCGTCGGAGCCGGGTTGGTCGTATTGGTCAAGCAAGCTCGCGCTTGGTTCGCAATCAATGCCGAAAGTTGGTCGATCCCCTCACCGGTTTTTGCCGACACCCGTGCGGCAACGTTGGTGATGCTAGGGGATGCGATGTCGGATTTGTTGACGACAAACCAACAGCGATCGGCGGGAAGTGCGGGCGGTAAATTGAGTTGCGGGGCGGTGGCATCAACCAGCCAAAGCACGAGGTCTGCATCGTTGGCTCGCGCCAGCGTGCGGCGGATGCCTTCGCGCTCGATTGCACCGTCGGCATCCCTGACGCCTGCCGTATCGCTTATTACAACCGGGATGCCGCCAAGATCGAGACGTACCTCGATGATGTCACGCGTGGTGCCGGCTTCTTCCGATACGATCGCAGCATCGCGTTGAGCAATTGCGTTGAGCAAGCTCGACTTGCCAGCATTGGGAGCGCCTGCGAGAACGACTTGGTAGCCGGCACGCAGGATTTCGCCTTTGTTTGCGAGCTGGAGGTGTTGCTCGATCGAGTGCCGAAGCGACGCCGCACCTTCTCGAGCGCGAAGATAAACGCCCTCGGTCACGTCTCCCTCGTCGGCAAAGTCGATCGCTGCCTCGACGAGCGCTAGAGCCTCGATCATATGCTTGCGCCAACCGTCGTAGAGTTTAGTCAGTGCCCCGCCCGCTTGACCAAGCGCCTGCGCGCGCTGCCCCTCTGTTTCTGCGTCGATGAGGTCGATCAAACCTTCCGCCGCTGTCAGATCGAGTTTACCGTTGTAGAACGCCCGTTGCGCGAACTCGCCGGGCTCGGCCATCCGGCATCCAGGGATCGTGCCCAGCGCGAGCAGAGTCGCGGAGACGACAGCGCGGCCACCGTGAATCTGCAGTTCGGCGATGTCTTCACCGGTCTCGCTTGCAGGGGCCTTGAAGTATAGCACCAGCGCCTGGTCGATCGGCGCCTTCGATTGTGGGTGCCGAACGATCCGCATTCGTGCTTCGCGATGCGGGGGAACTATGCCGGCCATGCTCGCGAGGACCTCGGCAGCGGCCGGACCGGAGACCCGGACCACTGCGACGGCCGCGCGACCCGGTGCACTCGACAATGCGAAGATGGTGTCTTTGCTCAACGAACTCGAACTCACATTAGCGTCGCGGCTGGATGATACAGTAATGGAGGATGATCGGATTGCGATCAGGCTTGCCCGGCCATGTAAAACTTTCGGCCTTCGGCCGGCAATCCTGGGTCAGTGCCCGCATCTTGTGATCTCCCTCCTTATACGTGATAGGCCAGATCACCAGCAGCCCATCGCGAGCAGTTCTCTCCTTGCTAATCCACGGTGAGCGCCGTGCGTCCATGTCGATCAGTAGGGATGGCATGTGTTTGCCGCTGAGAGCGACCAAGCCACCTTCCCAGGCATCACCAGCAACCAAATTGAGCGGAGCTTTGGTTTCGGCCTCCCAGATGGCTTCGAAGCGCTGGGATATGTTCTTCTGCGGCCAGGCGATCGTTGACGGCCAGCCGCTTTGTGCGCCCAATCCCTTGACGCCGGCGTAGACCAAAGGGACGATGAGAACGACAGCACCAGCCAGTCGTCGAAGCCGGATGTCATCAATCCCGAACCCATATCGCTGCAACCAAATCACTGCTGCCAATCCGAAGTAGCTGCCCATGGGAATGGCCCAGAGATCTCGCAACCTGGTCGAAAAGAGCACCGATTGCACGACGGCGATCACGATCGGGCCCAAAGCGAACGCGGCAACAAAGATGGCCGCATCACGCGTGATCTCTGTATCGGTTGTTGCACGTGAAACAACTTTGCGTGCTGAGAGTGCGAAACCCAGCAGCATTCCTGAACACATCAAGATTTGCGCGCCGATGAATGTTAGCGGGTTAGGGCCGCCGCTCGCTTTGCCGGCTGCATGCTGAAAAATGGTGTGATCAAAATTCCTGATCTCGAGCGTCAGCGGCGCTAATAACACTGCGAAGACGAGGACTGCAAACCACGGCCCGAGGGTGAGTAACTGGCCCCGGAGCCGCGCATCATAAAGCGCATAAATCCCTGCCACTATTAGAAGGATACCGCCCGAGATCTTGCAGTAGATAATGCCGGCGCTCATCAGGCCAACGACGAACCACCGCAAAAGTGTTCCGTGCCGGCGCGCCATCCAGACCGCCCAAACGAAGCCGGCCCAGAACGGCATCGAGGCAATGTTGGAATTGAACTGTGGTGTCAACCAATTGAAGTAGGCGAGCGTGCAAGGCAGGATCGCGCCGAGCATAGCCGTGCGCTCATCGGTCGTTTCCCGGCCAACCAGGTATACGAATAGGATCGTAACGGCGGTGCAAAAGCTGGAGAGCAAATAGGCCGACCAGCCGTAGGCGCCGGTCAACCATTGGCTGGCGGCGAGCATCCAGCCCGCCATGTTCGGATGTTTGTTGCTGACTAAAATCCAGTCGCGCGCCCACATGTAGACTTCGACGGTGTCGACCGGGGGAGCGTAATGCACGAGGCCCGGGACAAGTGTCCAAAGTATCGATTGAGCAGCGACGAAGATCGCAACTTGTGCTGCCGGTCGCGACCACAGAGTCGTCGGGCGGGCTTCCCCGATCGAGGTACTGACTGACATTTGAATTTACGCCTGTGAAGCTATCCGGCTGTGCCTTTGCGCGCGTCTGCGATTAAAGTCGAGAGCGAGACCTTTTGGATGCCGTCTGCATCGAAATTCCCAGGTGCAAGCCAATGCTGGTAGGCCAGTTTGATCGCCGGCCATTCGCTGTCGAGAATTGAGAACCACGCCGTGTCGCGGTTGCGTTCGCGATATATGACTGCCTGCCTAAAGATGCCCTCGAAGGTGAAGCCATATCGTTCCGCTGCGGCGCGCGATGGCATGTTGCACGTGTCGCACTTCCACTCATAGCGCCGATAGCCCAGCTCCTCGAACACGCGCGACATCAAGAGGAACATTGCTTCAGTCGCGTGTGGCTTGCGCTGCAGTAGCGGCGAATAATTGATGTGGCCGACCTCGATCACGCCGTTGGGAGGATCGATCCGCATCAAACTAGCGATGCCTACAGCCTTACCCGAACTGAGATCGACGATCGTGTAAAATAACGGATCTTCGGGTTTCGCAATGGTATCGAGCCAGGCACGATAATCTTCCAATCGCTCGAATGGACCGTATGGCAGATACGTCCAGTTGCGACCCTCGGTGTCGAGGCGGTTGCCCGCGAACAACTCGGCAGCGTGGGCGGCAGGATCGAGTTTCTCGATGCGGCAGAAGCGACCCATCATTGGCGTGTGCGGCGGGCGCGGACGTGGCGTCCAGTTCGGCACCGGCGCGCCTACGGGCTGGCCGAGAGAGTTACGCAGTTGCGACATTTGATTTAGTCCCGCTCGAACAGTTCAGTCAAATCAACATCGAGGCCCGGAGGGTCTAGCAGCAGAATTGGCCCTGGCACAAACGGCGTCAACAAGATGTCGCCGGTACCTCGCGCGTGATGAATGACGAGAGGTTTGACAGGATCAATGATGATGTAGTGCTGGATCGAGTCGAGCTTAAAATACTCTTGCAATTTGAGCCCGTGATCAACGCTGACAGTGCTTGGAGAGAGCACCTCTACCACGATGATGGGGTTGGATATGTGTAGCGCTTCGGGTGGCACACGTTGCCCGCAATATACCAACGCATCAGGTTCGAAGACGCGGTCATTTGCCATTCGGACACCGGCGCCTTCCGGCACGGCGAAGCACGGCAAGTTGGATTTTTTGATAGCCTCTTTCAGCGCGATGCTGATGGCAAATTTCGCATCCCAATGCCGCGCTTGCTCGGATTGCTGCTGGCCTGCTGGCGGGCGCTTGACGATCACCTCGCCGTCCCACAGCTCAAACCGGCCCGCCTCCTTTGGCAGCGCCTCGGCCCAAGCCAGGAACTCGTCGGCTGTCATCCGATGTTGCGGGAGTGCGATCATCCCCAAACCTTAGCATGCCAGCCGAACGCCGCCCAGCATGGGTTGACGCGGGTTTTATGTGTTCATGCTCTGGAAGAACTCGCCGTTGGTCTTGGTCGACCGCAACTTGTCGACCAGGAATTCGACGGCGTCCATTGTACCCATCGGGTTGAGGATACGGCGCAGCACATACATCTTTTTGAGCTGGTCGCGCGGCACCAACAATTCTTCCTTGCGCGTACCAGACTTGGAGATGTCGATCGCCGGGAACACGCGCTTATCGGAAACCTTGCGGTCGAGCACGACTTCGCAGTTACCGGTGCCCTTGAACTCTTCGAAGATGACTTCGTCCATGCGGCTGCCGGTCTCGATCAGCGCCGTTGCGATAATCGTCAGCGAGCCGCCTTCTTCGATGTTACGAGCAGCACCGAAAAATCGCTTCGGCCGTTGCAGGGCGTTACTGTCTACGCCGCCGGTCAGAACCTTGCCGGATGACGGCACGACGGTGTTGTAGGCGCGGCCGAGACGGGTAATCGAATCGAGCAAAATCACCACGTCGCGCTTGTGTTCGACGAGACGTTTGGCTTTCTCGATCACCATTTCGGAAACTTGAACGTGCCGGCTTGGTGGTTCGTCGAAGGTCGAAGCAATAACCTCACCTTTCACGGTGCGCTGCATGTCGGTGACTTCTTCCGGCCGCTCGTCGATCAGCAGCACCATTAGATAGCACTCGGGATGGTTGGTCGAAATCGCGTGTGCGATGTTCTGCAGTAGTACGGTTTTACCCGTGCGTGGTTGAGCAACGATCAACGCGCGCTGGCCTTTGCCCATGGGTGCCACGATATCGATCACGCGCGGGGAGAGATCCTTGATGGTCGGATCTTCGATTTCGAGCTTCAGCCACTCTGTTGGGTAAAGCGGTGTCAGGTTGTCGAAATGGCTCTTGTGCTTGGTCTTTTCTGGGTCTTCGAAGTTGATGTTCGAGACCTTGAGAAGGGCAAAATAGCGTTCGCCATCTTTGGGCGAGCGGATCTGACCTTCGACTGTATCACCCGTGCGCAGCGCAAATTTGCGGATTTGCGAGGGCGAGACATAGATGTCATCGGGGCCGGCGAGATAATTGGCTTCGGGTGAGCGCAGGAAGCCAAAGCCATCCTGCAGCACTTCGACGACGCCAGTGGCGGTGATTTCGGTATCTTGCGCCGCCAGCTGCTTCAAGGTCGCGAACATCAACTCTTGCTTGCGCATGGTCGACGCGTTCTCGACGCCTGTCTCTTCGGCGAATGTGACAAGCTCTGCGGGGGATTTGCGCTTCAAATCCTCGAGCTTCATTTCTTTCATGAATTTACTCCGGCGGGTACCGCACGTGTGCGGGAAAAGGGTGGTAGAAATTGGGGGATGAACAACAGGCGCAGCGTCGCTGATTTGGAGAGGGATTTGGTTATCGGGCGGATGGGCAAAGCAGGGCGCTTTGCCATGAGGCCTCTGGCCAATGTAATAGCCAGCCCACCGGAGACGGCAGCGCCGTCAAAGCCACGAAGCGATTGTGGAACAAAGGAACTATAACAGATTGCACGTCTTGTGCAACGGCCTCAAAATGGCTTGACGATCACGAGTACGACAATGGCAACCATCAGCAATGTCGGGATTTCGTTGACGATGCGCCAGTGCCGCGGCGGTTTTTCGTTGCGATCCTCAGCGAAAGCCCGGACCGAGGCCGAAAAGTAGCCGTGCACGCCGGAAAGCCCGATCACGAGAGCCAATTTGGCGTGAAACCAGGGTTGCGCCATGTGGCCCCCGGTCCAGGCCAGCCAAAGACCCAGGACCCAGGAAATAAGCATCGCCGGCGTCATGATGATGGTCAGCAGCCGGCGTTCCATGACCTTAAAGGTTTCAGACTGAACCGAGCCTTTTTCCGCGTCGCAATGATAAATAAAAAGCCGGGGCAAATAGAGCAGTCCTGCCATCCACGAAATGATGGCGACGACGTGGACGGCTTTGATCCACAAATAGGCCCGCTCGCCGAAAATAGCAGCGACGCCTGCTGTGATCAGGACAGTCGCGAGAAGCGCGATGCCGGCGCGCTTTCCCGCAGAGGCGC
>JANLXZ010000411.1:0-14912 GCA_031365375.1 Hyphomicrobiaceae bacterium
CGACCCCGGCCGCTTGATCGGCATTCACATCTTTAATCCAGTGGCACAGATTCCGCTCGTCGAAATAGTGCGCGGCACCACCAGCCGCGAAGAGGAAGTGAAGAAAGGTGCGGCCTTCGTTACCGCAATCGACAAGTTCCCGTTGATCGTCAGAAGCGTGCCCGGCTTCCTCGTCAATCGCGTGCTTGCGCCCTACATGATGGCGGCGATGGCGCGCTTGCAGGCTGGCGAGAGCAAAGAAAAGATCGATGAGGCGGCGCGCACCTTCGGCATGCCGATGGGACCGATCGAACTGGCCGACACGGTCGGGCTCGACGTTTGCGCGCACGTAGGAAAGATCCTTGGTAACAATCCGGAAGGCTCGCCACTCGACAAGCTGGTTGCCGCTGGCAAGCTTGGCAAGAAGTCGGGCGAAGGCTTCTATGTTTGGAAAGACGGCAAGCCGCTCAAGGGCGAGCTGTCGACCACGAAATCCGCGCTCGAACGATTGGGACGCGACTTGGTCGAGCCCTTGATCAGGGAAGCCGAGCGTGCGCGCGACGAGCGCGTTGTTGAGAACGCCGATCTGGTCGATGCGGGTGTTATATTCGGCACCGGCTTTGCGCCGTTCCGTGGCGGACCACTGCACTTCAAGGCGAGCGAGGGCAAGGTCGTGCCGATGACACCACGTGCAGCGGCGGCCGAGTGATTCGATTTTGAGGAACGCCGGCAAATGACACGCGATGAGGTTGTGAGCACGTTGAAGCAGGAAGAGGCGTCGATCCGGCGTTTCGGAGCCACCGCGCTGTACTTATTCGGCTCAGCCGCTCGCGACGAGATCGAGCCCGACAGTGATATCGATGTTTTTATCGAATATGATCGGACCAGCGGCTTCTCGCTGATTGAGTTATGTGGACTGCAATCGTATTTGTCTGATCGGTTTCACCGTAAAATAGATCTTGTCACTCGTGATGGCTTGCATCCGATGCTGCGCGAGCAGATCGAGCACGATAGTATCCGAGTGATCTAGCCAAATGGTCAAACGCACAGTCAGGGTCCGACTTCAGGATATTCTCAACGCGATTGACGAGATCGACGGCTATCTAGAGTCACCCGGCTATGATGCCTATGAGCGTGATCAAAAAACACGCCGTGCAGTAGAGCGATGCATTGAGATAATCTCCGAAGCATCTCGGCATATTCCGCTGGTATTGACAGATCAGTTTCCGAATGTGCCGTGGGTAGAGATGCGTGCGATCGGTAATTTTCTGCGGCACGACTACCAGCGTGTGGCTGATCATGTGATCTGGCGCACGGCCACTAAACACTTGTTATCGCTTCGAGAGGCGATCGTCGAAATGAAGCTCCAAGCCGAGCGCGACGAGTCGGGCGGCGACAACTCATGAAACGTACTCGCAAATTAGTGTCTCAGGATCGAACCCCATGACCCAAACCCTTCGCCGCGTTGCCATCGTCGGTGGTGTGCGTATTCCGTTCTGCCGCTCGAACACACTTTATGCGGATCTAACCAACCTCGATATGATGACGACGGTACTGAACGGCCTTGTCGAGAAGTATAAGCTCGCCGGCGTGCATATAGACGAAGTGGTCGGCGGCGCCGTGGTCACGCACTCGAAGGATTGGAACATCGCGCGTGAGGCGGTGATCGGAACCAAGCTTGCGCAATCGACCCCCGGCATCACGATGATCCAGGCCTGCGGAACATCGTTGCAAGCGGCGATGGGGACGGCTGCCAAGATTGCAACGGGTCAGATCGAGTGCGGCATCGCGGTCGGGGCGGATACCACATCAGATCCGCCGATCGTCGTTTCGAAGAAGCTCGCTAACCGGTTGCGCGACGTGCAGTTGCAGAAGTCTTTCGGCTCCAAGCTCGGCGTATTCAAAGGTTTCTCGCCGGGCGAACTCGCGCCGATGCCGCCGTCTGTATCGGAGCCGCGCACCGGTCTCAGCATGGGCCAGCATACCGAGTTGATGGCGCAGCAGTGGCACGTCACGCGCGCGGACCAGGACCAGCTCGCGCTCGACAGCCACAAGAAGGCGGCGGCTGCCTACGACAGCGGTTACATGGACGATCTGATCGTGCCGTGTGCTGGCGTCTATCGCGACAACAACCTGCGCGCCCACATCAGCCTGGAAAAGATTTCCACATTGAAGCCGGCGTTCGACAAGTCCGAGCGCGGCACGCTGACGGCGGCCAACTCGACGCCGTTGACCGATGGCGCAGCCTGCGTGCTGATCGCGTCCGAGGAGTGGGCGGCCGCTCGCGGCTTGCCGGTGCTCGCCTACCTCACGTACTCGCAGACGGCCGCCAATAATTTTGTCGGCGGCGAAGGGCTGTTGATGGCACCGACGATCGCGGTGGCGAAAATGTTGGCCCGTGCCAAGCTTAAATTGCAGGACTTCGATTTCTACGAAATCCACGAGGCATTCGCAGCTCAGGTGCTGTGCACGCTGAAGGCTTGGGAAGACCCGGCCTACTGCCGCGAAACGCTCGGCCTCGACCAGCCGCTCGGTTCGATCGACCGGAGCAAGATGAACGTCATGGGTTCGTCGTTGGCGTTCGGTCACCCGTTTGCGGCAACCGGCGCGCGCATCACCATGAACCTCGCCAAGCTCTTGTCGCAGCGTGGCGGTCGCGGGCTGATCTCGATCTGCACAGCAGGCGGCATGGGCGTCGCGGCAATTCTCGAATCATCAAAGTCGGTTGAAATGCAACGGGCGGCCTGATAGCGCTCGGCGTATGGATGCTCAGCAGAACAAACGCTTATTGGACCGCGCTACGTCGCTCGCCCGCGACGTGGGCGCAAAGCTCGATCTCGATGCCCAGGTAGAGCTGTGGGACGGCAGCCGGCATCCGCTCGGATCAGCGGTAACCGGGCCGTTCGTTTTGAAGATTGCCGACGCTGGCGTGGTGGCATCGCTCCTCCGCCGGCCCACCATCGACAAGCTCGTCGAGCTCTACATTGCAAAGCGCATCGATTTCAGCGGCGGCACGCTGCTCGACTTTGGCCGCCAGCTCAATCGTGGCGGACGCAGCGTAAAACTAGGCGCGCTGCAAAAGCTTGGCCTCGCGCGCAACCTCGCACCATTTTTCTTCGCGCCGCGTGACGCATCAATTGGAGCGGCAACTCAGGCCGCCGGCGAATTCTCAGGAGAGTTTACCGGCGAAAGCCGCAAGGCTGGCGACAATCAGAAGTACATCTCGTTCCATTACGATCTTTCGAACGAGTTCTACCAACTCTTCCTGGACCCGGAAATGGTCTACTCGTGCGGATACTTCAAAGACTGGAAAGGCACGCTGGAGGCAGCCCAAGTCGACAAGCTCGACATGGTGTGCCGCAAGCTGCGTCTCAAGCCAGGTGAGCGCTTTCTCGACATTGGCTGCGGCTGGGGCGGGCTCGTCGCGCACGCGGCGAAGAATTACGGCGTCAAGGCGCACGGCATCACATTGTCGAAAGAACAACTTGAATTGGCACGGGCCAAGATCGACCGGCTTGGTTTGGGCGGACAGGTGACGTTCGAGCTGATCGATTATGCAACCGTCACGGGCACGTTCGACAAAATTGCGTCGGTGGGCATGTACGAGCATATCGGGCTCGCAAACATTCCGCATTACATGGTGAAAGTGCGCCAGCTTCTCACCGACGATGGCTTGTTCCTCAATCATGCCATTTCCCGCAGAGCGAAAAAACGGCGGTTGATTCCGGATCGCATGCGGCCCGAGCAGAAGGCGCTGGCGAAGTACATCTTCCCAGGTGGCGCGCTCGATGATATCGGCCACACCGTCGGCGCCATGGAACGGGCGGGTTTTGAAATTCACGATGTCGAAGGCTGGCGGATGCACTACGCCGTCACGTGCCGGATGTGGCTCGACCGGCTGGTGAGCCGCAAAGACGAGGCGATCCGCCTTGTCGGCGAAGAGAAGTATCGCATTTATGCTGCTTACCTTGCTGGCTGCGCGCTGGCATTCGAACGTGGCACGGCGCGCCTGTTTCAGACGCTCGCGAGCAAAACCGCCAAACGCCCATCACCGCTGCCGCCGACGCGGGCGGATTTGTATCGGTAAGATCGTTGCTCACCGGTTTAGCTTCGTTGCAACTCGCGTTGGATTAGGATTCGGTTCGGATCGGGTTTGCAGATGCTCGCCGTGCCATCCCAAAGCCCGCCCTGCGCAACGCACGACTGCACCTGATCGAGCCGTTGGCGTTGCCATAGCAGTAGGGCTGCGAGCAATATTGCCGCTGTAAGTGCAATCAATATCCGATTTCGGCTCAAGCGGCCCGCCCCCCAGCAAAGCGCTGCCGATAGGCGGGTGCACCGCTCCAGCCGGCTGGCGTTTCGGCGGCTTCATAGACGCCGCGCGCGATGGCTCGGGCGAGGCAATCGCCAGCCACCATGCCGATCTCGGTCAGATCCTGGGCATCCGGTCCCATCGGTTTGTCCAATGTCGAGACCGCGAACACGGTGTCGCCATCCATTGGCGCGTGCGCAGGCCGGACGGCTTTGGCAATACCGTCGTCAGCCATGATCGCGAGACGCTTTGCCTGCGCCTTGGTCAGGATCGCGTCCGTGACGACGAGCGCGATCGTGGTTGAGGGCGGATTACGCCCCTTCATGCGCAGCGCGAGGGCATCCGCGGGCACGACCTGAGGAAACCCAATACCGCCGAATTCCGAGCCAACTTCGAATGGAGCCGCCCAGAAGTGCGGGCCGTCGCCGACCGTAATCATGCCGATCGAATTGACAACTACAAGCACCGCCACCGTGAAACCACTCGATGTCAGGGCACTGGCAGAGCCCAGGCCACCGCGCAAGTTTGCCGTCGTCGCGCCAAATCCGCCGCCGGCCGAACCGAGTGCAAAAGCGTGCGCCGATGCAGCTTCGGTGGCCCGCCACCCGAGCTCCCAGTAGGGTGGCATGCGGCCCCAGTTTTTGTCGCCGCCGTTCAACAAATCAAATGTGATCGCCTGCGCCGTGATTGGAATGCGCAAGGGCCCGATCGCAAAACCGACGCCTTGGGCGCGCAGAAACCCCGACACGCCGCCAGCCGCATCCAGCCCAAAGGTCGACCCGCCTGAGAGCACGACCGCATTGACGCCCTGCACCGTCATTTCGGGTTCCATCGAGCCGGTATCCCGCCCGCCCGGTGCCCCGCCACGCGTGACAGCGGATGCAACCGTCGGCGTATCGAAGAGTGCGACCGTGACGCCACTCATGAGCGCGTCGTCGTGTGCGTGGCCGACGCGGACCCCGATCACGTCGGTCAAAAGATTTTGAAGTCGCGCCATGAAGTGCCGATCCACCCAATTGATTGCGGCCAACGCTCGCTGTTTGCGCAGCGAGGGTCAAGAGATCGCCGTTGCGACGCCTTCTGAACGTCAAAGTCGAGCCACACTCTGCCGTATTGTGCGCGCTGAGCCGAACTGACAATTCAGGTTCACGGCCTAGTTGGGCCAAGTATAACGGTGCATAGAAATTGTGCACTGCAAACAAAAAGCGAGCGAAGCATCCAATAGATCAGCGATTATCGGTGATCGTCTTGTTGTTGCAACGCGAGATCACTTCATTGCTGCCCATGCGGCACAAGGGCAGTATTGCAAGTCAGTGCATAGAGGAGAGAGTTCATGGCTCGGAAAACTGAGAAGCTTTACGAAGACTTCAGCGGTCTCATGAGCGAGATCGAAGCCACGGATGATCCGCGCGAGGCATTCGCAATGGTTCAGGATCGGATTCGGGAATTTCGATCTGCAGGTTGGGCGGTGCCTGATGATTTGGTTCGCGTGGAGCGCACCATGATGACCGATTTCATGGCCGAGAGCCAAGGGCGTTAACCAAGCGGCGCTGCTCGCTTGTTATTCAAACCGACCGGTTTGAGCCGATCCCGGTTTCCAAACCACAGCAGCTCAAGGGGCGGGGACCACAGTGTCTCCGTCCCGCCAACTGAACATCTTGTAAAATGGCAGTTTGGCATCGCCCTTCTTGTCGAACGCAAGTACGCCACTCTCGGTCGTGAAGGTCCTCGTTTGGATCACGTGGGTGAGCGCGTTCCCCGGTCGGCTGTTGCCGGTTGCAATGGCGTCGGCCTGCGCCCAGACCTGCAACGCCGACCATGTTCGCTGTGCGACCTCTCCGCCACCGCTTTGAGGGGCTTTGCCTGCCGGACCAAGTGGGTCTGCGCCAATGGTACCCAGCTGTATAACGCGTGCGTCTAACATCGAGTGCGCGGCTTTGTAGAAGTCCGTGGTGTCCATCAACGCGCCACCAACGACAATGGTCGCTAAATCTTCATTTCGCAGTGCGCGCAGGATCAACGCAGCCTCGTTTGGGAAAGCACCCAGAAACACCGCTTCGATGCGTTGCGTGTGCAGATCTCTTGCAAGCTTGGAATAGTCGCGTTCACCGGCGACAAATCCCAAGTACAACGCTTCCGTTAAACCGCCAGCATTCATTTCTTTCCGGATGCCGGCTGCCAGCTGCATTGTGATAACGGTGCGATCGTGCAGGATTGCCACCCGCTTGCCGGCGAACACTCGGGCCATATATGCGCCGATGAACGGGCCCTCGCCGTCGCTGCGCGGCGCAAGGCGAAACGTGGTGGGGCCAGCGCGCTTCTCGGTAAACCGAGGATCATTCGTGCTCGGCGAAATCTGAATGATCCCGGCTGCGGCGTAGATCGGCGCGGCCGCGATCGAAGCGCTCGCGCAATGGTGACCGATGACCAGGGCGACTTTGAGCGCCACGAGCCGCCGGGCGACTGCGATCGCCTCTGCTGCCTCGCAACGATCGTCTTCGACGACGAGCCGAATAGGGGCGAATTTTTCCCCCAAGCTCTTCACAACGTCTGGCATGGCCAGTGCAGCCCCCCGGCGCATGTCAGCGCCGAAGGCAGCATATTGCCCCGTCATCGGGCCAGCGATGGCGACCAAAGTTTCGCTCATTGCCGCCCCACTCGAAATTGTACATGCGACGGCTATCGCGACGGTTCTCAGCCCAACGCTTCGGCTGCCGGCACGTAGGCATGCCCAAGCGCTTTTGAGACAGCCTCGTAGGTGATCTTGCCGTTCCAAACGTTGAGCCCATTGGTCAAATGCTGGTCGTCCTTCAGCGCTTGTTTCCAGCCTTTGTCGGCGAGCGCCAAGACGAAGGGAAGTGTCGCATTGTTGAGTGCATGCGTCGAGGTTTTCGGCACCCCACCCGGCATGTTCGCGACGCAATAGTGAATGACGTTGTCAACGACGTAAGTGGGCTCGTCGTGAGTGGTCGCGTGCGAGGTTTCCGTACAACCGCCCTGGTCGATCGCGACGTCGACAATCACCGATCCGGGCTTCATGGTTTTCAGATGTGCCCTGGTGATCAACTTCGGGGCTGACGCGCCGGGGATGAGTACTCCGCCGATCACAAGATCTGCATCGGACAGGTGTTTGTCGATCGCATCGCGGGTCGAGAACACGGTGTTCAGCCGCGCGCCGAACTGGGTCCACAGCCGGCGCAGCGCATCGACGGAACGGTCGAGAACATGCACGTCGGCACCCATGCCGAGGGCGACGTCGATCGAGTGGGTGCCGACAACACCGCCGCCGAGCACGACGACTTTCGCCGACGGCACGCCCGGCACACCGCCAAGCAGCATGCCGGGGCCGCCGTGCGCTTTTTCAAGAAAGTAGGCGCCCGCCTGCACGGCCATGCGGCCCGCAACTTCCGACATCGGGGCCAGCAGTGGTAAGCCGCCAGCGTTTGAGGTAACCGTCTCGTAGGCGATGCACGTCGCGCCGCTCGCCATCAAATCCTTGGTCTGCTCAGGGTCGGGCGCGAGGTGGAGATAAGTAAACAGCAGCTGATCGCGGCGCAGCATTTTGCGTTCGGCGGCCTGCGGTTCTTTCACCTTCACGATCATCTCTGCCGACTTGAAAATTTCAGCCGCGGTTTTGCCGATGGAGGCTCCCGCTTTGACATAGTCTGCATCCGGTGCACCGATACCTTCACCAGCACCAGTCTCGACGACCACCTTGTGGCCGTGTGCTACAGCCTCGCGGACGCTCGTCGGGGTCAACCCGACGCGATATTCGCGAACTTTGATTTCCTTCGGCACGCCGATCAGCATTATTGGTCCTCCCACAGCTTGGCTATTCTTTGAGAATAAGAGAGGCTGTGGCGAATTGCCTGCCGATAAGCGCGGCTGAAATGGTAATTTTACGAGTTTCATGCGCCAATAGCTCGAAATAGTGGGAAAATATTCGCATGGACATCGATCCTCCAAATCGGCGAATTCTGCAGGCCTTGCAGCGTGACAGCCGCCTCGGTATCGCAGAGCTCGCAAGCGAAGTCGGCCTGTCGTCATCAGCGTGTCATCGCCGGGTGAAGCTGCTCGAAGAGGCTGGCATCATCACCGGCTATTCGGCCCGCCTCGATCGCCGCGCGTTGGGTCTCACCATGGAGTTCTTTGTCGAGGTCTCGCTCAGCTCGCAATCGGGGGACGCGTTCGACGCGTTCGAGCGCGCGGTCGCCGGCATGGACGAAATCCTCGAATGCCATCTAATGGCCGGTGGCACTGATTATCTGTTGCGCGTAGTCGCAGCCGACCTCGCCGATTTTGAGCGGATCCATCGCGAGCATCTCGCCCGCCTGCCCCACATCAGTCGCCTGCAATCCAACCTCGCCATCCGCACCGTGCGAGCCATGACGGGGTATCCGGTTCGCTAGGGTAATTCCACTTGCGAGCTCTGCCCACGTCAACTGAGTAATCGGCGTTTGCGCCAAGGCATCCAAGTGTTAGAAGCGAACGCCTACCCGAAAAATACATTACACAAAAAACCGTTGGAGGATGCCTGATGTCGTCTCTTGTCACTCTGAGCCGCGTGAGTGTTGCCGTACTCATCGCTTCGCTCGCCTTCGCCAGTGCAGCTCGTGCCGAAATGGCGATCTCCGCTAACGACGGCAAGGTCAAGCTCGTCGATGGCGTCGTCCAAGTTCAGAAAGACGGCAAGGATACGATCAGCATCATCGATCTCGATGCCAATCCGCCAAAAATCGTCACCGAAATCGAAGTCCCGGCGAGCGTTGTCGGACCGCCGATGAGTGTCGCCATTGGGCCGAAGGAAGATTTCGCGCTGATAACTGGCGCGATGAAGATCAATCCCACTGACGCGACCAAGCAAGTGCCCGACAACAAGCTGACAGTGATCGATCTCGTAACGCAGAGTGCAGGTATCGTCGGCTCGCTCAAGAAGGCGACTGGGCTCGGCGCCAAGACGCCGACCGCGACGCCGAAAATCCTCGCGACGCTGGAAGCCGGAGCCGGCGCTGCCGGTGTTTCGATCAACAAAGCTGGCACACTCGCACTCGTTGCCAATCGCAGCGAAGGCACGGTTTCGGTCTTCACCATCGCCGGCAAGACGCTGACCGCCGCTGGCAAGGTCGATCTCGGCAACAAGGATGCTGGTCCAAGCCACGTCGTGTTCGCAGCCGACGGTAAGTCGGCGCTGGTCACCCGCGACAACGATCACCGGATCGCCGTGCTGTCGATCGACGACAACAAGGTTGAGTATACCAAGCGCGACATGAACGCTGGTCTTCGCCCGTACGGCATCGACATTGCGGGCAAAGGTGACGTGGCGGTCGTCGCCAACATCGGCATTGGCCAGGGCGATAACGACACGATGAGCGTAATCGACATGATGGCAAAGCCGCCGCGCGTCGTCAGCACGGTCACGGTCGGCCAGACGCCTGAGGGCATCAAGATGTCACCCGACGGCAAGTTCGTGGCGGTGGCCGTGATGAATGGTTCGAACAAGCCCGAAGCATCGCCATTCTACAAGGCCAACGGCCTGTTGCAGGTGTACTCCCGCAACGGCACGCAGTTGACCAAGTTCGCCGAGGTGCCGGTCGGCAAGTGGTGCCAGGGGATCGCCTGGAACCGAAAGTCATCGCTGATCCTGGTACAGTGCATGGTCGAAGAAGAGATCTACGTGTTCAAGCTGTCTGGCATGACCGCGAAGGGCTTGTCCAAGGTCGGCACCCTTAAGACCAAAGGCGGCCCGGCCGGTATTCGTACCGCCGAGAGATAGGTCTCGGGCCGCGGTGGCGACCACTGGCACTTGGATCGAGGTAACCGGTGTTCGCGGCTGAATACCTCGATCGCGCGGCGCAGATCAGCCCGGCGCGGGCGCCGCTGGAACGGCTGGCTTGGTTTCCCATCTTGCTAAGGAGGCGCTCGCAAGCCTTGAGGAAACACCCCATGAATCACGACAGCTACAACGACGAGTACATTGCTGATATTCTGCGGGATGCGAAGTCGATCGCGATGATCGGCGCAAGCGCCAACACCAGTCGGCCGAGTTACTTCGCGATGAAATATCTGCTCGGCAAGGGCTATCGCGTGGTGCCGATTAATCCGGGCTTGGCGGGCCAAAAGATCCTTGACCAAGATGTCGTGCCGACGTTGGCCGACGTTGCAGGACCGATCGAGATCGTCGACATCTTCCGCAATTCCGAAGCGGCCCTGGAGGTCGTCCGTGATGCGGTTGCCCTCAAGGACAAGCTCGGCATCAAAGTAATCTGGATGCAACTCGGCGTACGCAACGACGAGGCTGCCGCCGAGGCAGAATCCGCCGGGTTCAAGGTGGTGATGAACCGCTGTCCGAAGATCGAGTACGGGCGCTTGTCTGGCGAGATCAGCTGGGCCGGAGTGAATTCCGGAGTGATCTCCAGTGTGCGGCCAAAGTTGTCCCCGCTCGGCGTGCAAAGCCATCGGCTCGCCGACAAATCCTAATCTCTCGCCGACACGCTTTGATCACACGGCAGCACACAACGCGAGGATCGACGATGCTGATCGAACGCCAAGAGCTCGAGAAACTACTGGCCAATGTCGTAGCGGTCGGCGATCGCGTGTTCACCGCTGGCGCGATCGCCGACGATACCACGCTCGATGTTGCCGGGCAGACGCGTCAAGCGCTGGCTGACGTGGACAAGTATTTGGCGCTTTGCAAGTCAGATAAACGCCAAATCCTAACAGCCATCATATGGCTCGCCGACATTCGTCTGCGCGACGCAATGAACGTCGCGTGGCTGGAGTGGGTGGACCCGCATCATCTGCCGGCACGCGCATGTATAGAAGCGAAGATGGCCGATCCGCGCTGCTTGGTGGAAATCGCGATCGTGGCTGCGCGATGAGCGATCAGTCGATTGAAACGCCGTCGGGCCGCGAAGAGCCGGACAAAGGAGATGCGCCGTCACGTGCGTCGATCCGCCCGCCCGGATTGCGCCGACCGGGTCGGGTGTCTTAGTGTGCCGGTTATGAACAAACCGATCACGAACACACTCAAAATCGCGCTCGCACAATCCAACCCGACGGTTGGCGATATCGCGGGCAACGTGGCAAAAGCAAAGGCCGCGCACGCTGAAGCAGCCAAGCTCGGCGCCGACCTCGTCGTGCTGTCGGAGCTTTTCATCACCGGTTATCCGCCGGAGGATCTGGTCAAGAAACCGGCGTTCGTTGCAGCCTCACGCGCAGCGACCGAGGCGCTTGCCGCGTCGTTGCCAGCCGATGGCCCCGGCATGATCATCGGCACGGTATGGCCGGAGGATGGGAAGGTCTACAACGCCGTCGCCCTTATCGACCGAGGACGCGTCGAAGCCGTGCGTTTCAAGGTCGATCTGCCGAACTACGGTGTGTTCGACGAGAAACGCGTGTTCGATACCGGTCCATTGCCGGGTCCGGTGAACTTCCGTGGCGTACGCATTGGCGTGCCGATCTGCGAAGACATCTGGACCGGTGAGGTCACCGAGTGCCTGGAGGAGTGCGGCTCGGAGATATTGATCTCGCCCAACGGATCGCCCTTCGATTGGCCCAAGCCCGACCAGCGCATTAACGTTGCCGTTGCCCGTGTGACGGAAACAAAACTGCCGCTGGTCTACGTCAATCAGATTGGTGGCCAGGATGAGCTGGTATTCGATGGTGCCTCATTCGTCTTAAACCAAGATTGTCAGCTCACTGTCCAACTGCCGGCGTGGGAGGAGGCGATTGTCCTCACCGAATGGCACAAAAGCGCCGATGGCTGGATCTGCGCACCGGGACCGAAAGCGTTACTGCCGGAGTTGGACGCAGCCGCCTACCACGCTTGCATGCTAGGTTTGCGCGACTACGTGTCGAAGAATGGTTTTCCTAGCATCGTGCTCGGCTTATCCGGCGGCGTCGACAGTGCACTCGTTGCGGCTCTTGCTGCCGATGCGCTCGGGCCCGACCAAGTACACGCGATCATGCTTCCTTATCGCTACACGTCGAAGGACAGTCTCGTCGATGCCGCGGCGTGTGCCAAGGCGCTGGGCATCCGCTACGACACGGTCGCGATCGGCGGTCCTGTCGATAGCGTAATGGCCTCGCTCGGCGATATGTTCGCTGGCACCAAACCCGGACTGACGGAAGAAAATATCCAGAGCCGCATTCGCGGTACGACATTAATGGCGGTGTCGAACAAGTTCGGCGGCATGGTGCTGACAACCGGCAATAAGAGCGAGATGTCAGTCGGATACGCAACCTTGTACGGCGACATGAATGGAGGCTTCAACCCGATCAAGGACCTCTACAAGATGGAGGTCTATCGGCTGTGCCACTGGCGTAATGCCAATGTGCCAAAGGGCGCAAAGGCGCCGGGCGGTATCGTCATTCCGGAAAACATCCTGACCAAAGCGCCGACCGCCGAGTTGCGCGAAAATCAGAAAGATCAGGATTCGCTACCCGCGTACGAGGTGCTCGACGACATCCTGAAATGCCTCGTCGAGGAGGAAATGCCGGTGCCGCAGATCATCGCGCGCGGACATCCAGCCGAGGTGGTGAAGAAGATCGAGCGGCTGCTGTATCTCGCCGAATACAAACGCCGGCAGGCGGCGCCAGGCGTGAAGATCTCCGCGCGGAATTTTGGGCGGGATCGGCGGTATCCCATCACCAACCGGTTCCGTGAGGACGTGGATGCTGTGGTAGGGGCAAAGTCAGCGGTGCCAAAGGCGGCGATGCCCAGGGCCGATGGTGGGGATGTCGGGTGAAGGGCGCGATCCATTTCCGAACCGCCGATCTTGACAAAACGCCTTTATTAGCTAACATTAGCTAACCTCGAGATACACCATGCCTACGATCAACATGCTGGAAGCCAAGTCTAACTTGTCGGAGCTGGTTCGTGCCGTTGAATCGGGCGAGCAGGAAGAGATTATCATTGCCCGCAACGGCGTTCCCGCAGCTAGGCTCGTGCCTATGAAAAGGAAATCACGGGTCAGGCTCGGTGTCGCGGAAGGCAAGTATGTCATTCCCGAAGATATTGATGCGGACAATGATCTGATCGCCGAGATGTTCGGGACTGGTCCAGAAAAGTGATACTGCTCGATACACATATCGCTTTATGGGCTGTCACCAATGACCCTTTGCTTCCGGCGCTTGCGAAGACCTACATGCTGGCGCCTGACGCCGAGGTCTTTGTGAGTACGGCAAGCATTTGGGAGATATCGATTAAACACGCGCTTGGCCCGAACAGGCCAAGTCGAATGCTTGTTTCCGGTACCCAAGCGATTGCCGACTTCGAGAGTTCGGGCTTTGGATTGTTGCCCATATTGCCATCGCACGCAGCCCACGCGGGCGCGCTTCCACGTCACCATGCTGATCCATTCGATCGCATGCTCATCGCGCAGGCAATGATCGAAGGCCTAGTCCTGATCACGAGCGACGACACGCTCGCCGCCTACCATCCCGGCGTCATCGTGGTTTGATCGGCTTGCCCACCCCCACCTTCCCGAAATCGTGGCAAGTCATCTCGGCCTTCACCCAATCGCGGAATGCCTTCACGTTGGGACGCCGTTCGCGGCCTTTCGGGCAGACGAAATAGACGGCGCGGCGGGAGGGCAGGGTGAGATCAAATGGCGCGACCAGGCGACCGCTGCGCAGATCGTCATGGGCGAGCAACCCCTGTGCGAGGAGGATGCCGGCACCCTCGATGGCGGCCTGGATCGCGTGATCGGCGGTGTTGAAGCGAAGTCCGCGTGACACGTCGAGTCCCCCGACGCCCGCTGCCTTGAGCCAATCGGCCCAGCTCGCCGTCTCCTCGCGACCGGCAAGGCTGTCGTCGTGGATCAAAGGTATACGTTTCAGATCGGCCGGGTTCACCAGACCCCCGACCTTCTCCAGCAGTTTCGGGCTGCACACTGGCACATAGAACTGGTCGGTCAGTTTTTCGATCAGCAGGTCGGGATCATTGATCTGCATCGCCCGCATGTGGCGCACCGCGACGTCGACGCCGTCAGTCTTGAAATCGGCGTTGGTGAGCGTGGACGAAATCCGCGTGTCGATGTCGGGGTGGGCGGTCAGGAACCGGTACAGGCGCGGCGCCAGCCACTTGGCGGTGAAGCCCGGCGGCGTGCTGACCACGAGGATGCGGTCGTTACCGATGGCGCCGATGGTGGCCAGCGCCTGTCGGATCTGGCCGAAGCCTGCCTGCAAGCCGGGATGAAGCTGGCGACCGACATCGGTCAAGGCAATGGCGCGCGGCAGGCGGTGGAAAAGTTCGAGCCCGAGAAAGTCCTCCAGACCGCGGATCTGATGACTGAGAGCACCCGGTGTGACGCCGAGTTCAGCCGCTGCCCTCGTCAAGCTCAGGTGGCGGGCGGCAGCCTCGAAGGCGCGTAGAGCATTCAGTGGGGGCGAGGTGGTATGCATGAGATTATCTCACTTATCGATTGAGACATAATCCTTTGTCATAGGCGAATTGCGCGCGCAATCTATGGACAAATGAATTGTTGAGATTGAGGAGATCTAACATGTCGAATAACCGTAATGAGACGCCCGCGATACTGGCGGATGTCGATCTCAAGACATCGAACGAAAACGGTAGTGCCTGGCCGAACACAAGACCGTCGTGGCCGGCGGCGGCTTG
>JANLXZ010000449.1:0-19986 GCA_031365375.1 Hyphomicrobiaceae bacterium
GGGCGCATTCTACCGATGACGCAGGATGGCGGATGGCCTGTCGTCGATAAGCCGCCGGAGCCAGATCAACTCAAGCCCTCCCAGATTCGCCGGCCCAAGCAACCGAACTGAACTCAATGTCTGCAGCTGAGAAATGCTGAAGTCACCGAGGCCACTCGCGATTGTGTCTTGCTGGCCCAAAGCGGAAACTCGAAACTGCGACTTCTTCGCTTCCCCCACCCCCATCACCCCCGCACCGACTCCTGCACCACCTGCCCGTTGCTATCCACATCGGGTCGCGTGATCGTGAATGTCGTCTCGGGCGTGACCACGGCGTAGTCCATGTAGCCGAGACGTGCGATCGGCTTCATCGCGGCGGTATCGACGATGCCGTCCTTGATGAAGCGGTCGTCGATATGGATGCCGACGATCTGGCCGATCACCAAATTGTAGCTATGATTGTAGCGGCCGGCACCGGGCAGCGCGACCGTTTGGAAATGCCGGCACTCCAATGCGACCGGGCTCTCTTTCACGCGCGGCGGCTTGACCATTTTCGAGGCGATCGCGGTCAGGCCCGCCAAAGGAAACTCGTCGACGCCGTAGGGAACGGAGGCCGACGACATATTCATATGAAAGCGCAAATCCCACGTCGCCATCGAGCAGACGAACTCGCCATTCTCCTCGATGTTCGTAAGGCTGTCCTTGATCCCAGCCGAGCCGAAAACAACGTAGCCGGGTTTTTCACCGACCCCGTTGAAGAAGCTGTAGGGGGCGAGATTGCAGACGCCAGCATTGCTCACGGTCGAGATCCAGCCGATCGGGCGTGGCACCAGTAGCGCCTTCAACGGGTCGTGCGGTAGGCCGTGGCGATTTTCGATGGCGTCGTAGAACATGGGTGTCATCCGCTATGAGGGCTGGGAATGAAAAGTCGGCCTCAGCCGATCCAATGCGAAACGATCGAGGCGAGTGCGGGGCGATCGCGATCGGGCTGCTGCTCCGTCGCGGTGCCGATATAGACGAAACCGGCCATGCGCTCGTTCTGCGCGAGACCGAGGCTCGCAATGATCATCGGGCTGTAGGAATACCATTCGGTCAGCCAACTTGTGCCATAACCCAAAGCGTTCGCCGCGAGACACATGTTCATGCAGACGGCTCCGCACGATAATTCTTGCTCCCATCGCGGTGCGCCCTTGGTCTCGACAATCCGGCTGACCACGCCAACGACGACCGGCGCGCGCAGGAATCGGGTGCGCTCGGTTTCAAGCCTGAACTCGGACGGCGTCATCTCGTCTTCCGCCTTGCAGGCAGCGACCAGGGCCTGCCCAAATTTCTCGCGTGCCTCACCCGTAAAAAGCAGGAAGCGCCACGGCACCAGCTTCTTGTGATCGGGAACACGGGCCGCGGCAGTTAAGATCTGATCGAGCTCAGCATCGGTCGGTCCGGGGGCCATCATGGCGATCGGTTTGACCGAGCGACGACGCAAAAGCAGTTCGAGCGCCGCCCCGTTCTGCCTTGATATAGTGTTCATCGTTCAACCCTCATCGATCAATCGGCTGTGTTCGGTCTCGCTAATGCAAAACGCCATGGTGTACAATCGAAGCCTGTGGATCCGTGGAGCAATACGAATCAGATGTTGAGACGAATTGCGATTGGCTTGTTCATGGCGTCGGCATCGGGATGGGGCGCCTCGGCACAAGCCGCCGACGCTGCCACCACCGTCATCGTGTTCGATGGCTCCGGCTCGATGTGGGGCCGCATGGGGACGAACGACAAAGACACCAAGTTTGCCGTCGCCCGCGAGGCGATCCGGCGCGCATTGCCTAAGCTTGCACCGCACACGCGTGTTGGCCTCGCAGCCTTCGGCCATCGACGCAAGGCCGACTGCAACGATACCGAAATCGTATTGACGCCAGAGCCGCTCGAGCCGGACAGAATCATGGCGCCACTGGAGAAGTTCAATCCGAAAGGCAAAGGGCCGCTGGTCGCCGCGATGAGGGAAGCTGCTAGCGCGCTATCGAAGGTTGCCGGCGCTTCGTCGATCGTGCTGATCCACGACGATCCGGACAACTGTTCACAGGACCCGTGTGCTGCGGCCGAGGATCTGGCGAAGATCAGTCCGAAGCTCGCAATCCACGTGATCAGTATCGGGCTGTCCAAATCAGACAGTCAGCGCATGGCTTGCGTTCCCCGCATTACCGGCGGCCGCTATTTTGATACGCAGGATGCGGCAAGCCTCGGCGTCGCCATCGAGGACGCTCTGAAACTCGCAAGCTTGGAAACAAAACCGCCGGCCGCTGGGACATCGGTGGCGGCAGAAGCAAAGCCGCTCGAAATTGCACCTCCCCCACCACCGGTACCGGTCGAAGATACCAGTCCGCCGGGCTTGAAATTATCCGCGACGTTGGGTCCCGGTGGACCGGCGGTACTGGTGCCGCTGAGCTGGAAGGTGCAACGCGTTAGTAACCCGGAAGGCACCCCGCCGATCGCGGCAACAAAATCAGCGACGCTGGATGTCGCGCTCGCCCCCGGATCGTATGTGGTCGACGTTCAGCATGGATTGGTTGCCGCCCGTCAAACCGTCGAGGTGAAGGCTAAGGGCAAAACGCGACTGGCCGTTGTTTTACAGGCCGGGGCGGTGCGGCTGTCGGCGAACTTGCAAAAAGGTATGCCGCCATTGGAGCAGGCGGTGTTCGCAATCTTCGAGGCAGCAACGGCGCAGTCGCAGCCGCGTGCGGTTTGGACGGGAGGGGCCGACGCGCCGCCGGTATTTTTGCCGATCGGAAACTATCGGGTAAGCGGCATGTTCGACCGCGCCAAAGCGGAACGCAACATTGTCGTGACGCCCGGCGCGATGATCGATTTGCCGCTGGCACTCGGGGCCGGCCGTCTTCGCGTGAAGGCGGTCGACAAGGACGCCGGACCAGCGCTTGATCGGGTCACGTTTCGCGTTACCGAGGATGACGCCGACAGTGCCGACGGCCGGCGCGAGGTCGCCCGCTCGGCCGCAGCCGAGCCCGAGTTCACGTTGTCGGCCGGCACCTATTATCTGACAGCCCGATACGGCCAGGTCGAACTGCGCGAACGCGTGCTGGTCAACGCCGGTGACGACGTCGTGCGCACGCTTCTGTTGCCGATCAGCCGGCTCGCGCTGCAAAGCCGGCTCGCGGGCTCGGCAGCCGTGCTCGACAGCAACGTTTCGTATCGAATCGAACGGCTCGACGCCAAACAAGATGCAATTCAAACGCTACGCGCCGCGCCAAAGCTAGAGATGCCAGCGGGGCGTTACCGGATCGAGAGTCAGCTCGGCGGGCAAAATGCCCGGGTCACCCGCGAAATCGAGATAAAGCCCGGTGTGCCAGCAACCTTGGTTCTCGACCATACGGCGGCCAACATTCAGTTGAAAGTGGGGGGTGACGGGGCACGCTCGCCGCTGGGTGACGTTGCGTGGGATGTACGCGATGCTCAGGATCGCAGCGTTTGGCAAACGGTTCAGGCTGAACCGCGGGCATTTTTGAACCCAGGGCGTTATAAGGTTGTCGCTGAGTCGCGATCGCGCAGGGGGCGTGCAGAAATCGAGGTCAAGGCCGGCGAGGTGCGTGTGGTCGAGGTTACCATGGAGTAAGCGCTGGCAGGTGGGTGTGAGGGTGTGAGGGCGGTCTGCAACACAAGGGTCATTGGAACATTGGCGGCGCAGCTGATCGCTGTAGCCGTTAGCGCTACTGCATGGGCTCAGCAAACGGCACCCCAAGCGCCGGCGACCGCTGCCAGCTCCTGGAGCACGAATGTACCCTTGCGCTCGACGATCCCGGATCAGCCCGTTCCGAAGGGCAATACCACCGTTGTTCCGCGCGCGAACGCGGCACCCTCCGCGCCACAATCTGCGGCAGCCGTCGCCGCCGGCATCGGTCAGCTCACCTTGCGCGCGATGTTGACCGACGACAGCCAGCCGATCGATCAAGGGATTATTTGGCGTGTTTATCAGGACAAGTCCGAGGCCGGAAATGGTGTGCCGGCGAAAGCTTCGCCCGCACGCAACAAGCTCGTGGTCGAGAGCCGTGTACCCGCGCCAACCCTTCGCCTGCCCGTTGGCGATTACCTAATCAATGCCGCATTCGGGCGCGCCAATATCACCCGCCGCTTATCGGTAAAGCAGGGCGATATGCCGCCTGAACGGTTCGTGCTCAACGCCGGTGGTTTGCGGCTTGCAGCGCTCGTTGCCAACGGCGAACCGGCGCCACCGAATACCATCATGTTCGAAGTGTTTTCCGACGAGCGCGACCAATTCGGCAATCGTGCCAAGATCCTTGGCGGAGCCCGACCCGGATTGGTCATCCGATTGAACTCCGGGATCTACCAATTGGTCTCGACCTATGGCGATGCGAATGCGGTGGTCCGCACCGACGTTACTGTCGAAGCGGGCAAACTCACCGAGGCGACGGTCGCCCATGCGGTCGGCAAGGCAACGTTCAAACTGGTGATGCGTGCCGGTGGCGAAGCGCTCGCCGATACCCAATGGCAGATCACGACGGTGCAGGGCGACATCGTAAAAGAAAGCGTCGGAGCACTGCCGATCCACATGCTCGCGCCCGGCAGTTACGTCGTCAACGCAACCTCTCAGGGGCGCACGTTCCGCCGCGAATTCACGCTGCAGCACAGCGAGGCGCTGCAGGTCGAGGTGGTGGTCCAGTAGACCGGCTCAGGTGGGCTCTATGCCTAGGGACGTGTGCAGCTGCTGCAGTGCTGCGATCACATCCTGACCTGCGAACACGAACTGATCGATACCGGCGGCATCGAGTGCGGCCTTGTTCGCGCCGGGTTTGCCGGCGAGCAAAACTGCGGCAGCACCCGCGGACTTCAAAGCCATTGCGGTTGCCTCGGCCAGTAGGTCGTAGGTCGCATCGGATCCGCAAATGCAGGCAACCGATGCGCCGCTTGCGGCAAAGGCGGCACTCGCATCGCTGGATGATGTGAAACCGTCGTTCGAAATGACGTCGATCCCACCGGCTGCGAGCAAATTGGCGATCCAACTCGCGCGCGCACCAAATTCGGCCAATGTTGCGAGGTTCGCGAGGAACACGCGCGGCCGTTTTCCCGATGCCGTCGTTGCCGCATCCGCTGCATCGCGGAGCCGTTCGAAGGGCTGCGAAAAGCGCTGGATCACGAGCGGGATATTTTCGACGTTCGCCGGCGAGGGTCGCAATACGCCGGCGCGCGAACCGCCATTCGCAAAATGTTTTACGAGGTCGTCGAAAGCCAACGCCGTCGATCCTGATGAAAGCGTTTGTGCGCTAGACGAAAAATCGGGAGCGCTCGCCAGCACGTTGGCAGACACCTCGGCGAGGCTCGGAAATTCAGACGTGCCGGTAATCGGGCTGCGGCGATTGGCGATGTCCGTGCAGCGGGCTTTGCTGATCGCAGCGATCCGCGCTTGAAGAGCGCCCTTTGTCAGGCACTCGACGAGCCCGCCTTCGCGCTCGATTTCTTGGAATAACTCCCAGGCCTTCGCGCACAGTTGATCGGTCAATGCCTCGATTGTGCCTGAACCGGCGGCCGGATCGGCAACGCGCCACAGGTTTGTTTCTTCCTGCAACACCAATTGCGTATTTCGGGCGATGCGCCGGGCAAGCAGATCCGGCAAACCCAATGTCAGCGTATGTGGCAGTATGGCAATGGAATCCGCACCACCGGTGGCGGCGGCGAAGGTCGCGAGCGTGGCGCGCAGCATATTCACCGCCGGGTCGCGACGGGTCATCATGCGCCACCCGGTCTCGGCGTGAATTGAGATTGGGCGGGATGCGACGCTGGATGCGCCTTCGACGCGCTGCCATAATCGACGCAACGCGCGCAGCTTTGCGATCCCCGCAAACTGGTCGGCGTCGACGGCGATCGTCCAAGATAAAGCGGCGAATGCGTCGGCAACTGGCATGCCATTGCTTTCGAGGGCGCGCGCATAGGCGATGCCACCAGCCAATCCGGCGGCCAGTTCCTGAGCCTCGGAGGCGCCTGCCTCGCTGAAAGTGCGCAAATCGCAGGTGATGAATGGACCCTGATAATCGCGCGCTTTGAGGGATGTGATGGCTTGCGTCAGAAGTCGGCCGGTTTCAACCCACGAGGCGCCCATTGCACCGGTGACGGCCATTACGCCGATCGGATCCAACCCAAAATTGACCGACAGCCGGGCCGGATTATGATTTCGGCGCTCGATGAGGGCTGCCACCAGCGCCGCGTCGATGTGCCCTGCCGGCGATGGTTCGATGCGAAGCTGGATCAAATCCAACATGACATCGGACAGGTTCGCATCGAGCGCGTCGACGCCGTCCACAGTCATGCCAAATCCGCGGGCGGTGTGACTGCCGGCGAATACCAGCGCCAACCCATCGGCGCCGCCTTCCAGGTCGGAGGCTGCCAAAGCCGCTGCGTCCGCAGGTTTGGGATGGTCGACGCGGACGGTAATGCCCCACGGCGCGCCAGCGCCGGCTCCGGCCAGCATGACGGCATCCAACCGCTGCCCATAAATCGGCTCGATTTCGAGCCCATCGTAAGTTTTCGAGACGAGCCGCCGGAAATCGCCGCCTTTCAACGTTTTCGTTACAAGTGCCAGCCAATCCTCGTGACTGGACGAGCGGAATCCTTCGCTCAGAGATGGCATTGGATGCGTTGTGGTCATATCAACGGCTCTACAACTGCTGGGTGACGTGGCTTGAATGTGCAATGCACCATCATCACACCAGCGTTTCAGGTCAATGGTTATGACAAACACTTTCAGTTGGCGCGGAAGACGATTGTTTCGACCGATCGACAGTAATATGACAGAACCCGAAATACGGGACCGGCTGAGCTATTCGAGGGCAGATGGATGTGTGTGAGTGAAATTGTCCGGTCGGTGGGAGCGCGGCTTTTAAGCAGCCTCATCGCCATCGTGTTGGTTACTGGCCCGACCACGGCGAAACCCGATGCTGTGCCGATCGATCTGGGATATCCGGCGGGCTCCGTCGTGATCGTCAATTCCGAACGTAAAGTTTATTACGTGATCGGACCAGGCACGGCGATCCGATACGGCGTCGCCGTCGGCAAGGCATCCGAATTATGGACGGGCCGCACATTCGTGTCCGACAAGAAAGTCGATCCCAAGTGGATTCCGGTCGACGGCACCGACCCGGTCGAAGGCGGCGACAGTTCAAACCCTCTCGGCAAGCGCGCTTTGTATCTCGATTGGTCACTGCTCCGCATTCACGGCACGCCGTCGCGCGGCTCTATCGGTAGCGCGGTGTCGAACGGTTGCATCCGCATGCTCAACGAAGATGTGATGGACCTGTTCGAGCGCGTTCACGTCGGCGCGCCGGTGTTTGCGATCAACTCGCGTAAGGATGCGGGCGCATTCAAGACTGCCAAGGTCGGTGATTTCGTCTACGTCAATCCCGATGTCCGCCGCGATGCCAAGGAGGAGGAGAGTGAAGCCCAGGTTGCCAGGGCTGAGCCGATCGAGCGCGAACGCCGGCCCGCAAGGCCATCATCGAGTTGGCGCGAATACAACCCGCAACCCTATTACCAGCCGTACCCGCGCCGTTACCGCGAGTATCCGCCCGCATATGGCCCGAGCTTTTGGGATTGAGATCCGTTTTGGTGACTTTGTCTTGGGTTAATGGGAGAGTGCGATGACGACGTGGTGGGCGGATTTCGGCCGCGATAGCTTGATTGCCGGCGTTATAGCGGGCCTGATCGTGGCATTGATCTCGCTGTGGCATCGCAACTACGCGGTCAAACGCGGGAAGCCTTCACCCGCGCGGCATGGCCTACTGTTTGCATTCGACTTCCTCAAGACGGTAAGCTTTTTCACGCTTGCTTTGACGCTGAGCGCAATGGCCGCCGAAAAGATGATCCCGCGCAGCCTGATGTGGTACTTGGTGATCTTGATGTCGATCGCTGTGATCGCCGCCGTCCTGCTTGGCCAGTTTGCCAAGGAGCGGATCAAACGCGACGCCAAAGTAACCCCAACCGCCACACCGCTGGACAAGAGCCCGGGGGACGCGGGCAAGTCGGCCTCATAAAGTCTGTAAACGCTTATCCCATCGGCGGATTTGCGCAGCGTTCGACGCATGCTATTGACCGTCCGGGCATGGCGATCCGCGCCGCCCGATGAGACGGCGGACCGGGCACTTCATGAAAGATATCATCCAGGAACTCGAGCGGCGGCGCGACGAGGCTCGCCTTGGTGGGGGGCAGCCGCGCATCGATGCGCAGCATAAGAAGGGCAAACTCACCGCCCGCGAGCGCATCGAATTGCTGATGGACGAGGGCTCGTTCGAGGAGTTCGACATGTTCGTCGAACACCGCTCGCACGACTTTGGCATGGAGAAATCGAAGATCCCAGGTGATGGCGTCGTCACCGGCTGGGGCACGATCAACGGCCGCGTCGTCTATGTATTCGCCAAGGACTTCACGGTGTTCGGCGGCTCGCTGTCGGAAGCGCACGCCCGCAAGATCACCAAGATCCAGGACATGGCGCTGCAGAATCGATGCCCAATCATCGGCCTGTTCGATGCCGGTGGCGCGCGCATCCAGGAGGGTGTGGCGGCGCTCGGCGGATATGGCGAAGTGTTCCTGCGTAACACGCTCTCATCGGGCGTCATCCCGCAGATCAGCGTGATCATGGGCCCGTGTGCGGGCGGCGACGTGTACTCACCGGCGATGACAGACTTCATCTTCATGGTCCGCGACACGAGCTACATGTTTGTCACCGGACCCGACGTGGTCAAGACTGTCACCAACGAGACCGTGACCGCCGAGGAATTGGGCGGCGCCAAGGTTCACACGACGAAATCATCGATCGCCGACCGCGCCTACGAGAACGACCTCGAAGCGCTGCTGCAAATGCGCCGCTTGATGGACTTCCTGCCCGGCAACAACAAGGAGGGCGTGCCGGTGTTGTCGACGCGCGACCCCTCCGAACGAATGGATTTGTCGCTCGACACTTTGATCCCGGATAATCCGAACAAGCCTTACGACATCAAGGAGCTGATCCTGAAGGTCGTGGACGAGGGCGATTTTTTCGAGATCCAGGATCAGTTCGCAAAAAATATCGTCACCGGGTTCGCGCGCATTGAGGGCCGCACCATCGGCATTGTCGCCAACCAGCCGATGGTGCTGGCAGGAGTGCTCGACAGCGACGCCTCGCGCAAGGCCGCTCGTTTCGTCCGCTTCTGCGATTGTTTCGAGATCCCGATCGTGACGTTTGTCGACGTGCCGGGCTTTCTTCCGGGCACCGCGCAGGAATACGGCGGGCTGATCAAGCACGGCGCGAAGCTGCTGTTCGCCTATGCCGAGGCGACCGTGCCGAAGGTGACGTTGATCACCCGCAAGGCCTACGGTGGCGCCTACGACGTGATGAGTTCGAAGCACATTCGCGGCGACGTCAACTACGCCTGGCCATCAGCCGAGATCGCCGTAATGGGTGCCAAGGGCGCGGCAGAGATTTTATATCGCTCGGAATTGGGCGATCCGGAAAAACTCGAAAAGCGCATCGCCGATTACAAGGAGCGTTTCGCCAATCCATTTATCGCCGCTGAACGCGGCTATATCGACGAAGTTATCCTGCCGCGACATACCCGGCGCCGGTTAGCGCGTGCATTGAATATGCTGCGTGGAAAGTCAGCGCAAAATCCGTGGAAGAAACACGATAATATACCTCTTTGATTGTGCCGACGCCTCCCCTCCGGGGAGCGGCCGCCGGCACGGTTCAATTGCCCGATGACCTTGATCGAGTTCTCTAGTATTCTATTCGCATGACCACCGCCCTTCGCCAGCAGAGCCCCGTCGAGATTGGCGCCTTCGATGCGTTTGTCGAAGCGCAAGCGGACACGGCGCAATTCGAATTGGTTGGAGGTGCCATCGTCATGATGGCCAATCCGACCGAGACCCACGGACAGATTGCGTCCAACGTCGGAGCGCCACTGAAACTTGCGATGGACCCGCGCGGTTGTCGCACCTACCAGGGCGGCATGCGAGTGCAACGCTCGGACGACAAGCGAGATACCGATAAGACACGGCCTGACGTGGTTGTCCGTTGTGGACCGGCGTCAGCCCGCACGTACATCACCGATCCCCTGGTCATCGTCGAGGTATTGTCCCCATCCACCATCGATTTTGATCGAGGCGCGAAGCTCGACTTCTACAAATCCTTGGCCACCGTGCGGCACATCGCACTCGTCTACCAGGATCAAATTCGGATCGAGCACTACCGCCGTACCGAGACTGGCTTTGAATTCGAAGTTTTAAAAGCACCAAACGATCAGCTCCATTTCGAGGCGGCCGAGTTTCGAATGCCCGTTGCCCAAGTCTATTTCGGGATCGAGGTGTGAGGATCGTTTGCCCTATGGCGAGCGCTACTTCGCCCAATCCTCGACCTTCAACCCCGGCACGCGTGCAAACTCGCGGGTGTTGGCCGTGACCAGTGTCGCGCCGTGGCGGAGTGCTTGGCCAGCGATGAGAATGTCATAGAGGCCGATCGGCGTGCCGGCATTCGCCAGTTTGGCTCGCAACGATCCAGCCAGAAACGCGTCCTCGTCGTCGAAATGCAGCGTTTCAATGTCCCCGCTCAGAAAGTCTGCGAGGCGATTTTTGTTATACTGTTCCCTGCTGCTGCGGCCTGCTCCGAAAGAGAGCTCGAACACCACGATCGACGAAATGCAGACTTTTGTGCCGCCTATGACCGCAGCGCACAAGCGCTTTCGAACAGCGACTGAACTGCGCTTCAAAACGGCGATGACAACATTCGTGTCCAGCAGGATCATTTCTTAGCTGGTTTAGGAAAAGCGGCGTCCCAATCGATGTCGTCATCCGGCATCGGCGGCTGTTCGCGGCCGTTCGGCATAAATTCTTCCCGATCTTCATTGCTGTAGGCGTCAAGCTTTGCCAACCAAGCGTCGATATCGACCGTTGCGATCGGCTCCAATATCAGCTTATTCCCGTCGCGGCGGACGCGGACTTCCTTGCCGGGAAGCCGGAATTCCTTCGGCAATCGAACCGCTTGGCTGCGGCCATGCATAAAGATTTTCGCAGTTTTGGCGGTCTTTGTGCTCATGGCGGGATGATCTCCCTCAAACAATTGATAGCTACCATTGGTAGATACCATGTTGGGCCGGTTCCTTCAATTCCTCACATCACGCCGAACTTGGCCCAGGCTTCAACCGTGCTCATGCCAGCCCGGATCGCCTTGCCGACTTGGCCTTCGGTTTTCGCCTTTTCCAATGAACGCCGGATGGCTTCTTCCTCGGCGTCGCGCGGGATGACCAGTACGCCTTCCCGATCGCCGAACAGCAGATCGCCAGGCGCGATCCGCACGCCCTCGATCTCGATCGCCGATCGGAAGTCGATGACCTTGCCGCGCGGTCCCTGGTCTTGCGCATAGAGACCACGGCCGAACACCGTGAAACCCAACGCCTCGATTTGCGTTGCATCGCGGATGTAGCCGTCGAGGATGGCGCCCGCGGCTTTGAGGTGCATCGCGCGAGTGCTCATTAATTCACCCCACAATGCGTAACGCAGCGATGAACCGGTGGCGATGTAGATCTCGCCGGCCTTGAGGTCGTCGAGGGCTTCGAGCATCAAGCCGAATTGTTTGCGCGCGAGCGGCCCGCGCGAGGTGTCACGGCCATCGTCGAAGATATCGGCTTCGAGGACCGGCATGGCGCGGCCGGCGATCTTCATCGTCGATTTCAGTGGCTGGATGGCTTGCGGTAGAAACTGACGCCGGCAACCCATTTGATCGAGGACGTCGCCGACGACAGCAGTGTGCAGTTCAGACTTGAGCGCCGCGAACAGTTCGGCGTCGGATTGTTTTGTTTTCGCAGACATAGGCGCTTTCCTCCGGGCTCGCTCACGATCAAAGGTCGCCGGATGTCATCACGCCTCGAACGCGCCCGCAACTACCGCCCGTCGAGGAAATACCGCATGTGACCCAGCAACTCGCTCGGACTTTCCTCAGGCGGCACATGCATGCAGCTATCGAGCACATGTAAACTCGATTTCGGCAGCATGCGCTTCAACGAGATGCCGGTGACGAGCGGCACCACCGGATCGGCGCGACACCAGATCAGCAGCGTCGGCTGCCGGATCGTCGGATAGCGTTGCACAAGTTCAGGCAGGTTGTCGGGTACGATGCGCTGGGCGGTAGTGATCAGCGCGTGTGCGGCTGCCGATTCCCGCAGTGGTGTTGCGTAGCGCGTGACATCGGTCTCGGTGATGTGACGAAAGTTTCCCAGGTCCTTCGACAGCGACATTTGCGCCGTGATTTCGGGTGGAATGAGATTGAGTGCCAGGTACGGGATTATTGGCAACCGCAGAAAGCCCACCGCGCGCGACATTGGCTGCGGGAAAGCCGGACTGTTCATCAAAATCAGCCGCTTGATCAGGCCCGGCCGCGTCGCATTGAGATCGAGCGTCAGCGCAATCGCAACGCCGCCGCCGTACGAGTGACCGGCGAGAATGATGTTCGTCAAGCCTCGCCGGGCAATGAACGCCTTGACGTGGGCGGCTTGGTCGAGTGCGGAATAACTCTGGTCGAACGGTTTGTCGGAGCGTCCGAAGCCGCGCAAGTCGAGCGTGATGACGTGATGGCTGCGGGCCAACACCGGGACTATGCGGCGAAAGACGTAACCAGAGGCGCCCAAGCCGTGCAGCAGCAGTAGCGTTGGACCACGACCCGTCTCTTCGGCATAGAGCTGGACCGGCGGGTAGCCGGGCGGTGCAACTTCCGTCAAATAGCCGTGGGCACCCGCCTCGGCGCCTAGATACGGTCGAGAGTCGGTTGCAACAGCTGGCTGCGTCGCCAGGATCACGGTCGCCAAGACCGAGATCGACAGCTGCCGCATTAAAGCAAGAAAACGCATTCCAGGCCTCGAACCCAACCAAAAAGCACGTGTTCACTTATTTAAGGGCGGGATGGTTGCCGGGTGCTTAACAGGTGTGCCGTAGAAGTCGGATCATAACGGTGCTGTGGCGGTTTCGAGCCAAGTCCGGTCGGCGCCCTCGACCAGGGGACCAATGATGCGCCGGACGTTTGCGTGGTAATCGTCGACCCACGTGCGCTCACGGGCATCCAGCAAATCGCGTGCGATCAGCCGTCGATCGTAGGGTACGAAGGTAATCGTCTCGAAACCCATCATTGGACGGTCGCCACCAGCAACGGCTGCCGCCGGCGTGACGATTTCCAGATTTTCGATGCGGATGCCATATGCGCCCTCTTTATAATATCCGGGCTCGTTCGAGCAGATCATCCCGGGCTCCAGTACCGCCATTCCGCGCTTGGAAATCGATTGCGGACCTTCATGCACTGACAAATAGCTGCCGACACCGTGGCCGGTCCCATGGTCGAAGTCTAGCCCGTGGGCCCAGAGCGCTCGCCTTGCGAAGGGATCGAGCTCGATGCCGCGCGTGCCGACCGGAAATCGAGCGGTCGCGATCGCTATGTGCCCCTTTAAAACGAGAGTGTAGCGCTCACACATTTCAGCCGATGGTTTGCCGATCGCAATCGTGCGGGTCACGTCGGTCGTGCCGTCAGTATATTGGCCGCCAGAATCAATGAGGAACAGCTCGCCCTGCTGGAGCGTGCGGTTGGTGGCGGTCGTGACGCGATAATGCACGATGGCGCCGTTCGGGCCGGAACCTGAAATGCTATCGAACGATAGATCGCGAAGCTCGCCGGTTGCCGCGCGGAACGCCTCGAGTTTGCGGGCGGCCGAAATTTCATCGACGGCACCTTTGGGGGCTTCGTGATCGAGCCAGGCGAGGAACCGGACCATCGCCGCACCGTCCCGCTTATGGGCGGATTTGGTCGCCGCGATCTCGGCTGACGTCTTGGGAGACTTCGCCGCTATGCACGGATCGGCACCTTCGATGATCTTCGCGACGCCGCCCAGTTTGCGAGCGATGCCCCAAGCGGCGGTTTCCGGATCGAGCCGAATGCGCTTGCCGGCATCCTTCAGAGTTGTCAGCCGCTCGGCAAACTTTGCAGGCTCACTGAGCTTACACAAAGGCTTCAAATGGGCCCTTGCCGCGGCATCCAATTTTGCGGCATCAACGAACAGCTCGGGCTTGCCTTTGGCGGCCACGATCGCGAACGCGAGGACGACCGGGTTGTGTCCGATATCGCTGCCACGGATATTGAAAAGCCAGCTGATGCTATCGGGCAGCGTCAGTATCACCGCATCCTGCCCGTCGGCTACAAGCCGCTCTTGCAACTTGGTGATCTTGTCTTCGGCCGCCGTTCCGGCAAACTCCAATGGCTGAACGATGACCACGCCTGTCGGAGAGATGGGCCGGTCGCCGCCCCAAGCCTCGTCGACGGGATTACGAGAAACGGGCCTCAGGCTTATCCCTTTCCCCTTCAGCGCCGACTGCAAGCGACCGACTTCGGCGACCGTGTGGAGCCAGGGATCGAAACCGACAACGGCACCGGAACGAAGCGTCTTGATGAGCCAATCGACGGGGCGATCTTTTGGCGTTCCGAGGACGATTTCGTACGTATCAGCCGGCACCTGGTTACGCGCCTGTAAGGTGTAGCGCCCGTCGGTGAAGAGTGCGGCTTGGGTGGTTGCGATCACCGCCGTTCCCGCCGAGCCGGAAAATCCGGTCAACCACTTCAGGCGTTCAGCGGATTTCGGTACGTATTCGCCTTGGTGTTCGTCGGCGCGCGGCACCAGAAACGCGTCGATTTTGGCGCGGCGCATTGCGGTGCGAACCATGGCGGTGCGCACAGTGCCGGAGCCAGCGTCGGCCGGCGTATCGAAGGTCTGGAACATAGGTGTCTCACTAATCTGAAAAGGTTGACCGGCGAAGCATGCCTCGCGGGCGCAATTATGAGCAAATCATTACCACCTGGGTACTCATTCATCAGTTCATGCGCGGCGGGCAATGCTGCGATGCAACATGAGATCTTTCGCACTTGCGAGAGAGGGGCTATCTTTGCCGTTGTCGGTGACGAGGCAGTGATTCATATTTCTGTTTCCCTCGTCTCACCCGTTAGCGGCCCAACATTGCGGTTCAATCGCAACAGTTAGCCGACTCCATAACCGAAACAATCAAATGCCCCCGTCCCGCGCAACTAACGCTGGCGTGGATTTGGCATCTGCAAAAAGCTCGAGGAATACAATGATGGGCCCTTTCACCGCTCTCATGACCGTGGATCAAACTTCATCAGGTCATCAGGACCATAAAAGCTCAGGCGGCCGTGCCATCGTCGGCCGGATTGCCAAAGTGATCGAAATCATCCGTGCCGAGGCCAACAACCGCCGGCTGCGCGACCAACTCGCCGACATGGACAACGCCATGCTTATGGATATCGGCATCGCCGACGACGAGATCCACATGATCAGGGCACGTCAAAATTTCACGCCACGCGCCTGGGTTGATCGGACCCTAACTGGCTCCAAGCGGGCCGCTTGAGCTTTACCGCTTAATGTTCATTGCCGACCGAACGTCAATGTCGACCAACCGATCAATCGGTCGTGACGGACAAGATGAAAACCTGATGCTCCATAAGCGGCACGAACCTGTGCTGCCTGGGGCGTCAGGATGCCCGAGAGGATCAGCGTGCCACCGGGTACCACATTGGCCGACAGAGACTTCGCCAACATGATCAGCGGCGCGGCCAGAATATTGGCGATCAACAAATCGTAAGGCGCGTTTGCCCTGAGTGCCGGATGGTTCAATCCTGCGGCAACCACAGTCTCGATCCGTCCACCGACGCCGTTCGCGCGCATGTTTGCGGCGGCCACGACAACTGATTGTTGGTCGAGATCGCTGGCGATTATTTGCGCGCGAGGCATGATCCGAGCGACGGCGATGGCGAGCACCCCCGAACCACAACCAAGGTCCAAGACTCGATCGAACCGCTTGCGCCGGGTTGTGCGATCGATGGCCGCGAGGCAGCCTTGCGTGGTCGCATGATGCGCCGTACCAAACGCCTCGCCAGCATCGATCAGAATGCTATTTGGTCCGCGCGGCACCCGGTCGATATCGTGGCTACCGTGGATCGTAAAACGCCCAGCGATCACCGGCGGCAGGGCTTCCTGCGATAGACGGACCCAATTCTCCGCCGGAACCACTTCGACTTGGATTTCGGGTCGTCCAATACCGCAAGTCATCGCGAGGTCGTCGGCGAGTTTGGCTGGATCCGGCATCGGATCATAATAGGCTTCGATGCGCCACGATGCGCCGCGCTCGAACAGGGTCAGTGCATCGGGGGCGGGTACCAACAAATCGCAAAGTGCGCCGGCAAAGGTCCGAGCGGCATCGCGCTCGGCGATGTCGATAACGATTTTCTCTTGTACCGGTGCATAGGCGCCGTCGGGCGTATCCACTTGCATCAATCCTGACATCAATCGTCTACTTCAACGCCGAGTGACGTATCATCCTCGACGAGATTATTCAGGAACACGTCCCACTTCGCGTCGATGAGCAACGCCGCTTCTGCTGGCTGTAATACGGTGAACAAACCGGTGGCGTCCTCGGTCACGAGCTTATCGTCGATCAGCCGGCCGAGCGCCTCGCTCACATCGAAATCGACGTCAATCTCGAACGTGTTTCGCAGATAGTTCTCGATACCGCGATCGACGTCTTTGAGCTGGTCTCGGCTGGCCGGTGTCTTGGCCAAAACGCAATAGAGCAGCATTTCTTCCTTGAAGTCTTCTTCCGCGGCGCGATCGGCGAGTTTGATCATCGCGCTGCGATTGTCGGCCATGGCGTGGAAATACAGGTTCTGCGCCATGACGACCATATAACGCTGGCGCTGGTTCATAAAGTTGACGCCTTGGCGCAACGCAATGCCGCCGAGGCCCGCCACCGCACCGATGGCTGCCACTGGGTTCGAGGCCGCCAACGCGATCTTGCCGGCCGCGCCGAACATACCCATGCCGACGCTGCCGCCGCTGGTCAGGCCGAGTTTGATTTTATCGAACCGGCGAAACGCCACGCGCGTATTCGGAAAAATCATTTCGATGTCCGAACGCGGCATGTTTTTGAACAGCTTCATATAGATATTGTCGGAACGGATTTGAGCCGACAACAGTGAACGCACCTTCTTGACGTGCCGCTCGGCTTCCTTGCGCGACCAACTATGCTTGCGCATCAGTTCGCCGACGCGTTGCTCCGCCGGTTTCAGCTTGAAGAGCACGAACAGCCGGCGGAAAATCGGTACCTCGAATTCAACCTTGCGATAGAATTTTCGAGCGTCGCGGCGCTGCTCCATCGTCGACGAGCGACCGCGATAGTAGACCAGTAACTCGTCGAAAGCATCGAGATCGACTTGCAGCTCGAGCCCGTAGTGGGACCCCTTGGCCAACAAATCCAGGTCCTTCGGATCGACTTGAATGTAGTTTGCCTGCTTCAACAGGCCTTTGACGTGGGCAACCACGTTTGCCTGCATTTTCTTGCGATCCGTCGCCGAGAAAGCGCGCGTCGTCAGTAGGTCGCTGTCGGGATTGAACGCTTCGTAGGATTTATCGACGTCGCGCAGACCGGCAGAATAGGTCTGCCGGCGCCAGTAGTCGAGGTATTGGAAGAATTTCCGTGCTTCCTTGGCGACGCCAGGTGCCCATGCATTGGCATGGGTAAGGCGATCGATGAGAGCCGTCTTGGTGATCGGAATAAACGTTTCCCGGGTCGCGTCGCTATGCTTGGCGATGATCTCTATATTGGGCAGTTCAGGGCCACCCGTGCCGGCGGGTACGACGATCGGCGGCATCAGAATGGCTGGCTCCTGTTCCGGTTTACGGATGCCCTTTTCAGCTCCGCTCGCCAGGCGTTGTGCATGCGGCGCGCCAGCGTTTCCCGCTGGCGGGTTCGCAAACATCGAACGCGTCGTGGTCGTAGATGCCGACGACATGGTCTTTCCCTCACACACTCGGCCCGACAATTAATGCCCTTTACAGACCCGAGTTCTACGAGCCTTAGGCCCCGATTGTCGAGGGTTCCTCATGGCGATGAGGTCCGATAGCGCCCCCTTGTGTGGCGTTTAAGGTTCGTTTTGTGAATGCGTCGTGCAATGGCCCCGATGCGGCCACAGTCATGAAGTGAATTGAACGGACGTTCAGATCTGCGGGGATCGGTCTTGGGAAGGAGATGCGCGTCAGCGGCCGGCAGGCTGTCGGCGAACGATCTTTGTTTAGGGGGCAACCTTGGTTCCAATCTCGGGACAATGTGCTCGCGTCGCAGGGCGTGCGCGTAAATTCGGACCGGTATTCGCCGTGGCGCTGGTCGCGTTCGCGAGCTGGTTGTTCTGTGCCGGCATTGCCGACGCGCGGGAGCGGGTGTCGCTGCCCTACAGCTGCAACATGGATCGCGGCCGTCTACGCGTCGAGCCAGCGTCCGATAAGTCATACCAAATCTTAGGCCAGCGCGAGCAGCAGGTTCATACCTACTGTCCCGATCAAAGCGGCACTAAGTGCCGTACGTGGACCGTGCATCGGTTCGCAGTCAGCTGTAGCGGTGGCAAGGCCGCGTGGTCGGAGATTGTCGCCGCCGCAGCCGGACGCGAGCGCGCCAATGTTGCGGTCGAGAATGGTCAGCTCTTACTGCGCGTGGCGCCGCAACCGCAAACGTGGCGGGAGCGCATCTGTGGTGAACTCGAGCGTGCGCCTTGGCGCGGTCCGGCGACGTGGGAGCGATGCCAAGGACGAGGCAGCGGCGGTGTTAAGTCCGTATCACGCTCGCATATGGTCGCGTTGCCGCGCGGATATGCGCCGCTTGGGCTCATCGGCGCGCGTGTATTGTCTGACGGTGAACCATCGGCGCGGATCGCCGCGACTGAACCTACTGCGTCCGCCGAGGTTCCCGCGATCATCAGTGGTCCAAGCCAGAGTGATCGACCGGTCGTCACCGATCTACCAGCGAACATCGAGCGCCCGTCAGTTCAAGTACAACCGCCGGGCCAAGCGCAAGCGCCGGTGAACGACGGTGTGCCGCCGGTCGCGCCTTTGCAACCGGCCGCAGCTTTGCCGCGACAAGCTCAGGCGGTGGCGGGCGAGATGCATCAGGCGGTCACGACTGAGCGGTTGGAGGCACGGCTGGGCCCGTCAGCTGTCGAATCGTTCGCAGCTGTCGCTATGGCGCCGCGCGCCGCGATGCCGGCGGAGCCAGCGACGGACGCACCGGTCATCGGGCGGGCCAAGGCGGAACCGGTCAGAACATGGCCAGTGGCCTGGACGACGCGGGTCGAAGCGACACCGTCGACGGCTTCACGCGAAGATTACGGATCAAGTTTGCCGCAAAGCATGATGCAACTGCTGGTCGCCGGGTTGCTCGGGACCGCGCTCCTCGTCACGGTTGCCGTAACGCGACGGCGTCGTATCGCACGGGTGCAATGGAATCGGGTGGACCCGGATCTCGTCGGCAACGGGGTCTACCGTGAAGGAGACGGCGAACGAGCCGTTGCGCTGCGAACGAAGTCGGACGGGCACATTGCGTTGATCACCAACGCTCTTGAACGATTAGCCACCGTGGCGCCGCTGCGAAATACGTTGTCGCGCGAGTTGCAGTCGAGCGAACGTCGATTGGCAGTTGTCATAGCCGCGATCGGCACCCCGAAGGCAACTCCCGAAGACTGGACTAAAGCACGCCGGCGACTGGAGCGGATCGCGCAAGACCTGGATCGGCTTCAGCAAATCTCGGATAGTGCGGTGCATAGTCTTTCTGGCCTCAGCGCAACACGGACTTTGCCGCGTGACCGAGCCGAGGCGTATGCCGCTCTGGGCGTTACGACGGGCGTAAGCGAGGCAATTCTCAAGAAGCTGGTGGACGCCTTGCGCGTCAGTTGGCACCCCGATCTGGCGAAAGGCGACGACGATCGGGTGTTGCGCGATGCGCGCATCAAGGAGATCAACGTCGCATGGGACTTGATCACCGGCAAGCGGGAGAGCGAGTAGAGCGCTTGAAGGCCGGGCTTCGAACCTGCATGGTGGGCGAATCGTCATCCATTTGGATTCAAATGCTCCCATGGCTCGCATCGGCTTT
>JANLXZ010000018.1:0-1967 GCA_031365375.1 Hyphomicrobiaceae bacterium
GGCAGCAGAACAACGCGCCCCGGCATTCGAGCTGCAAAGTTCAAAGCCGCAATGAGGCTCGGTGCATGGTTCGGATCAATTCGGATGGGAACGATCCTGACACCTGCTGCGCGCAAAAGACCGAGCGCAAGGGTGGTGCCCTCGCCGTCCGCCGCGTAGGGCCGGTTGTCGGCATCGATGGTATCCCAGCCGATCAATTCACCCTCACCATCGCGGGCTAACCGGGATGCAATCGTCGGCTTCGTATAGTCGATGCCGGTGGTCAGCAGGATGATGGTTAGGCCGCCCGGATCGAGGCCGGATGGAAGCTTCGGCTTTCTCAGCTGAGCGTTCACTGACCCGAACATAATCACGAGCGCCACGCACGCGATGCCAATGCGGATCATGCGTGCTTCAAAGCCTGAATGAAATCGGAGATGTCGCTGACCGCATCGAGATCGAACACCGGCAGCGTCGCGTTGGCAACGGCGTGATCAGCGGCGATTGCAATCACATGGGGATCCTCATTGAACAGGGCGTGCTTGTCGATCGACGCTGCGCGCCGCACCTCGATCTTCGGGATCGGTGCGCGTTTATAGCCCTCGACAATGATGAGATCGCACGGTTCCAAATCGGCGATGATCTGCTCGAGCTTTGGTTCAGGCGAACCTTGCAGTTCCCGCACGACCGCCCATCGCACCGGCGAGACGATCGCAACTTGTGACGCACCGGCACGGCGATGCCGCGCGCTGTCGGTCTCGCCGTCGTCGATTTGAAACGCGTGATGGGCGTGCTTGATGGTCGCGACCGACAGACCCCTCCGTGTGAACTCCGCCACCAGATTGGTCACCAGTGTCGTCTTGCCGGAATTCTTCCAACCGGCGATCCCGATCAAAGGCGAGTGCGAGGCGACGATCGGTGCGCGCGTCACCATAGATCAGCCTTGCAACAGGCGGCGGGCTTCGTCGAGCTCGTCGGGGTGATTGGCATTGAAGAACGGATCGATCTGGCGGCCAGCCATTTGCGTGAACGGGAACTCGACCGCCTGTGTACCATGCCGGTCGGTCCAGGCCAGCACCTTGCGCACGCCATTGTGCAGGGTCTTTTCGAGGTCATCGGCGAGAGCCACCGGCCATAAACCGATCACCGGATGCAAGTCGCCACCCGAGCTTGCGATGGCAATCGCGGCGGGGTGATCTACAACTCCTTTACGCAACCGCGCGACCAGATCGAGCGGGATAAACGGCGCGTCGGTCGAAACGGTCGCAATGTGCGTCGCGGACGGCGCGTTGGTCTCGCTCCAGCGCATGCCGGCAAGCACGCCGGCGAGCGGGCCGACGAAGCCGTGGATCGTATCCGGCGCAACCGGAAGGTTGAACGCAGCAAAGCGCGCCGGATCGCCGTTGGCATTGATCACCAAACGACCAACTTGTGGACCGAGGCGTTCGATTAGATGAGCCAGCATCGGTTTTCCGGCCAGATCGCGCAGTGATTTGTCGCCGCCACCAGGCTGATCGGGAAACATCCGCCGGGATTGCCCACCGGCCAGCAGCACGCCCGTGATGTCACCTAATTTGTGTATCATGCGCGCACCCTACGCCAGCGTGCATGGCTGGACAAATGCCAGTATTATAGTCCCAGGTTGGCAATCGACGCAGGTAAGGCTATCTCGTTGTCAAATCCCATCCCCTCCCACAGCGAGAGTTGCACGCCGATGACCGATATTCCTTCAGAACCCCAGAGCTCAGAACCCGAGGCAGCAACCCTGCCAGATCGCCTCAGCGTCAATCCGAAGAGCCCGTTCTATAACGAGGAGCTGCTGGCGCGCGGCATCGGCATCAAGTTTCGCGGGGTCGAGAAAACCAACGTCGAGGAATACTGCGTCAGCGAAGGCTGGGTGCGTTTAGCCGCCGGCGTCGCCAAAGACCGCGCCGGTAATGCGATGACCGTGAAGGTGTCGGGACCGGTCGAGCCATATATCAAGGGGG
>JANLXZ010000040.1:0-3993 GCA_031365375.1 Hyphomicrobiaceae bacterium
ACCGTACGGAGCGACATTAAATTTGATGGCGAGCCCTGGAACCGACTTCTATCCACAATGGAGAGATCCAATCGCGGCGCATTGGCACAGGGACCTGACTTGATCGAAATTTTCAGTGGAAGTGAGCGTTTCTCAAAACATATTGAGCGCCAAGCGCGCTTCATCACTCATTCGGCTCTTGTCCCAAGGCGGATCAAACACGATCGTCGCCTTCGATCCGGACACACCCGGCACCGAATTAATCGCATTCTCGACCCATATCGGCATTTCGCCCGCGACCGGACAACCGGGCGCCGTCAGCGTCATGTCTACGAGCACGTTTCGATCGTCTTCGATGTCGATCTTATAAATCAAGCCCAGCTCGTAAATATCGCACGGAATTTCCGGATCGTAGACCGTCTTGAGGGCGGCAACGATGTCGGCAGTCAGCTGCTCCAACTCCTCAGCCGAAAGCGTCGACCCCGCTACTGGCGTGCCCCCCGCATCGGCCGGCGGAGGGGTCGGCGCCGACGGTATTTCCGGCGCCACGCCGGCATGCGGCGGCGCATTCGTGTCGAGCCGGTCCCGTGTGTCGTGCAGATTCTGGTCCATTACAGTCTTTTACACCAATTGACGCTTCATGCGAAGAACTCGTGCGCCTTGATGAGCGCGTCAGCGAACACATCCACCTCGGCCTTCGTGTTGTACATTCCGAATGATGCACGGCACATGGCTGAAACGTCGAAACGCTCCATCAGTGGTTGCGCACAGTGATGGCCGGCACGAATGGCAACACCCGACCGGTCGATAATCGTAGAAACATCATGTGGGTGCAGTCCGTCGATATTAAAAGACAGAATTGCGCCCTTGCCCGGCGCCGTGCCATGCACCTTCAGCCAGTTGAATTCACGCAGCCGCTCGTGCGCATATTCGATCAACGTATGCTCGTGCGCCGCGATCTCGGAGCGACCGATCTGCATCATGTAATTGAGCGCCGCGGAGAGCCCGATGGCCTCGACAATTGGCGGTGTGCCGGCTTCAAACCGGTTGGGTGAGGGCGCGTAGGTGATGCCGTCGACGGTGACAGTTTCGATCATTGAGCCGCCGCCAAGGAAGGGTGGCATGGCATCGAGCAGCGCCCGGCGGCCATACAGCACGCCGATGCCCGTGGGACCATAAACCTTATGCCCGGTAAAGCAGTAGAAGTCGCAATCGATCGCCTGCACGTCCACTGGCAAGTGCACAACGGCCTGACTGCCATCCAGAAACACGGGTATGCCGCGCGCCTTGGCGATGCGGCAAACTTCCTCAACCGGCACCAGCGTGCCGGTGACGTTCGACATGTGAGTGAGAGCGATCATCTTGGTGCGCGGCGACAGCAGCCGCTCGAACTCGTCGACCAAGAATTCGCCGGTATCGGAAATCGGTGCCCACTTGATCACGGCGCCTCGGCGCTCGCGCAGGAAATTCCAGGGCACGATGTTGGAGTGGTGCTCCAGGATCGAGAGAACGATCTCGTCGCCGGCATTGATGTTGGCCATGCCCCAGCTTTGCGCGACGAGATTGACGGCCTCAGTCGCATTCTTGGCGAACACGATTTCTTCCGGCGCACGCGCGTTTAGAAAGCGCCGTGTCGTCTCGCGGGCATCCTCGTATTTTTGCGTCGTGGCGTTCGAAAGATGATGGATGCCCCTGTGCACGTTGGCATATTCGTAGCGCAATGCGTGATCCATCGCCTCGATCACGGCTTTCGGCTTTTGTGCCGACGACGCGCTGTCGAGATAGACCAGCGGCCGGCCGTGAATCTCGCGGAACAGGATCGGAAATTCGGCCCGGACCGCGTTTACGTCGAACGACCGCTGGCCGGGAGCGGAGCGCTGCAACTGGGCTGAAGTCACTGGCATGGGATCGGGCCTTCGGAGACGAGGACGAGAGGTTGAATGGGCTTACATTAGCTTTGCTGCAAGCCAGCCTAACGCAACTTCACTCATGGCTTTTCGAATGCTCGGATTGTCGATCTTGTCGATCGCATCGCCGACGAAGCTTTCGATCAACAACCCACGAGCCTGGGCTTCGGGGATCCCCCGCGACTGACAGTAAAAGATCAATGCCGGATCGATCTCGGCACACGTCGAGCCGTGGCCGCTGGCGACATCGTCGGCATAAATCTCGAGCTCGGGCTTGCTGTCGAACTCGGCGTCCGGTGATAGCATGAGAGCCTGCGCCATTTGCTTACCGTCAGTCTTTTGCGCCGCCTGCGCGACATAGACCTTGCCTTGGAACACGGCACGGGCACGATCGTCGATCACGGTCTTGAACAGCTCCCTGCTCTGGCAGCCCGGTGCGATGTGCCGGATCTCCATCGTGGTGTCGATGTGATCGGTGTTGCGGCCGAGGGCGACGCCGGCAAAGTCGAATTTGCTATCGCGGCCGTCGAGCGTGAGGCGGATTTCATTGCGGGCAAGGCCAGCACTTGGGGTCAATTGCGCTGCCCGATAAAGGGCATTCGCGCCGACCTTCACATCCCAGTTCGACAGATGCACGCCGCCCTGCGCGCCGAGCACAACCTTGACGTGGTCGACCACCGCACGATCGCCGATCGAAAGGTCGACACCGCAATTCGTGTGCACAGCACTGCTGCCAATTTGAGCATGCACCTCGATGAGGGTCGCCGACGCATGGTCACCGATTTCAACGAAGTTGCGCGTAGTAACTGTCGAGGGCACGCCAGCTGAACTCAAAAACACCAGCATCAGCGGCTGATCGAGTGTGACGGAGACGGGAATTTCGATTACCGCTCCATCGGAGGCAAATGCCACGTTCAACGCGGAGATGGCGTTACTGGCAGAGAGATCGAGACTTGCCCAACGATCGTCGTTTGGATCTTCACTGACCGGTGCTGTTCGCACGCCCGCTTGGCTGCCAGGGAATTGTGCGTTATTCGCGGTCGCGAGCGCAGGCGCATAATGGCCATCGACAAACACCAAGCGCGTGCAATCGATCGACGCGAACGGCCCCAGCGCCGCTGTCAACATGGCCTGCGTGACTAGCTTTGGCGAAGTCGTGACGGGCGGCGACAACGCTTCCTTCAACGCGGCGCGCAGATCAGTGTACTTCCACTCCTCGATGCGCCGATGCGGGAATCCCAGCGCATTGAAACGCGCCATTGCGGCTTCGCGCGCTCGGCGGACCACGGCGCCGCCGGGCAATCCGGGCAGCGCTGCCTCGAACTGCTCCGGAATGGCCCGCTCGGCCTTGGTCTTCATCACGGTGGTGTTCATTTTCACGCCTCAATGGCCGACCGCAATTAGGCGGTCGAGCCGGCCGTCACATACATGGGTATAGGAGCTAGCGAGATCTACGGGCTTAAGCCGCTATGCTCTTGAAATCGGCGTAGCCGGATTTCTCGAGCTCAAGCGCAAGCTCCTTGCCGCCCGTTTTCTGGATACGGCCATGCGCCAGCACATGCACCTTGTCCGGCACAATGTGGTTCAGCAGGCGTTGATAGTGCGTGATGACCACCATGGCGCGATCTTTTGAGCGCAGCGCATTGACGCCATCAGCCACGATTTTCAAGGCGTCGATGTCGAGGCCGCTATCGGTCTCGTCGAGCACGCAAAGCGATGGCTGGAGCAGCGCCATCTGCAAAATCTCGGAGCGCTTCTTCTCGCCGCCGGAGAAGCCGACGTTGACCGGCCGCTTGAGCATGTCGATGTCGATGTTGAGCTCAGTGCCCTTGGCCTTGACGAGCTTGAGGAATTCGGGCGTGGTGAGCTCCTTGTCGCCACGACGCTTTGCCACCGCGTTGACCGCGGTGCGCAGGAACGTCAGGCCCGCCACGCCGGGAATTTCCATGGGGTATTGGAAAGCGAGAAACACACCGGCTGCGGCACGCTCGTCGGGCGCCATGCCAAGTATGCTCTCGCCATTCCATAGGATGTCTCCCTGCGTCACCTCATAGTCGCGACGGCCAGCGAGCACGTATGCAAGCGTAGATTTACCGGAGCCGTTCGG
>JANLXZ010000059.1:0-4242 GCA_031365375.1 Hyphomicrobiaceae bacterium
GGCCGAGTGGCGGTTGAGATTACTGGTCATGGGCGGACCCATTGTCCCCTCTCCCCGTTCTATACGGGGAGAGGGTTAGGGTGAGGGGCGGCAAGTGGTCCGGCGCAAGCGGCCGCCCCTCACCCTCGGCCGCCCAAAGGGCGTCGGCCGCTGCCCTCTCCCCGCAAGGGGACTTCCGTGTGGTGGCGCCGGGATGACGGCTGTTGGGAGGATGCGGAGGTGCCTGATAAATGATCGGGGAGGAACTGAGAGCGTCGTTCACCATCACACTCTCAACCCTGATGCCGGGCGAGGATGTCGCGAACGGTGGCGACCATGTCGGCTTCGGGCACCGAGATTTGGGCGGGACGGCTTTCGCGCCACTCTTTCGAGTCCTTGATCAACGCGGCTGCCTTCGCGCCTTCGATCAAATCCTTGATTTGCACTTCGCCTTTCTCGCGCTCCTGGCTGCCTTGAATGATGACGCAGGGTGCGCCACGCTTGTCGGCGTATTTCATCTGCGGTTTCATACCAGCGGTGCCGAGGTACATCTCGGCGCGAATTCCGGCCTCGCGCAGGGTCTGCGCCATTTTCTGATAACGCGGCAGCTCGGCCTTATCCATCACCAGCACGACGACCGGGCCGAGCACCGGCTTGGCATCGGCTTTGTTGAGGTGCGCCAGCGCTGCCTGCAACCGCGACACGCCAATCGAAAAGCCGGTGGCTGGCACTTTCTGGCCGGTGAAGCGGGCGACGAGATCGTCATACCGTCCACCGCCGCCGACCGAGCCGAAGCGCACCGGCTTGCCGTCATCGCCAGTGACTTCGAATGTGAGTTCAGCCTCGAAGACGGGGCCCGTGTAGTAGTCAAGGCCACGGACGATCGAGGGGTCGATTATCACCCGCCCATCATTGTAGCCAGCCGCTGCGACTAGCTCTCCAATCATTTCAAGTTCGGTTAGCCCTTCTGCGAGAACGGGTAATTCACCGCCATGAACATTGACCTCGTTGTAAAAATCAGTGCTGATTTTGGCTAGTGTCTGTGTAAGTGTCCGGGGCACAGTACCATTTCCATCTGTCGCGAAAATAGTATTCAGCCTTGGATTGTAGGCGCGCTTCATTGATGTTTGCTGGCTATCAGCAGGAATTCGCAAATCCAATACTTGCACGAGTAGCTGCGCCGAGTCCTCGCTTAGACCTGCGCCTTCGGTCTTATCTCCGCTAGCATCTGTTCGACCAGCACCGAGTAGTTGCCGCACTCCTTCTTTTCCGAGTCGATCATATTTGTCCAAAGATCGCATCACGTTGAGCCAACGCTCATCATTCTGATCTCCGATCAAACCGATAGCCTGTCTTAGGCCATCCAGCACCTTCCGATTGTTCACCTTGATCACATAACTGCCGCGCGGGATGCCCAACGCTTCCATGGCATCGGCCATCAGCATGCAGGCTTCGGCGTCGGCGGCGACGTTGTCGGTGCTGACGGTATCGGCATCGCACTGCATGAATTGGCGATAGCGGCCTGGCCCCGGCTTCTCGTTGCGCCAGACGGGACCCATCGCATAGCGGCGATAGGGCTTCGGCAGCTTGTCGAAATTCTCGGCCACATGACGAGCCAAAGGTGCCGTCATGTCGTAGCGCAAGCTCATCCACTGCTCGTCGTCGTCTTGCACCGAGAATACGCCAGCGTTCGGACGATCCGTGTCGGGCAGAAACTTGCCGAGCGCCTCGGTATATTCAAACGCCGGGGTTTCCAACGCGTCGTAACCGTAGCGCTCGAAGACCACGCGCAACTTGTCCAGCATCTCGCGCTGGCCAGCCACTTCCGCGCCGCTGTAATCACGGAAGCCACGCGGCAAGCGCGCCTCGGGACGCTGATCTTTTGGAGCTTTGGACATTGAAACCACGGGCCTTTTCGGCGAATTCGAGTGCGTTGCGGGGCTTATAGCCGAGGCATCTGCCTGGGGGAAGCGTGGCAACGCGGCTTGAGCAGTGTCAATGGCGATGCATCTGCACCGTCAGAACCGGTAGCCGTAGCGCACGCCGAGGCTGTCGAGCCCCTCGTTAAAGCTCTGCGTATAGCCGTTCGAGATGTGCTCGAAGTACACCGAGATGCTATTGTGGTCGTCGAACCGATAGCCGAGCTCGATGGGGAAATGGAAGAGTATCCGGCTTCCCAACGCCTTGCGATCGAGCGCATCCGGGTTGACGTGTCCATCGTGCAGCGCCGCGCCGATGCCTAGTCCAAAATAGAACCGCGACGGCAGTTCGACCTGCCAGCGCGCGTCGATGTAGCCCTTACTGGTGTATCCGTCGGTGTTAACCGTACCGCCGATTGCCGGACGGATCGCGCCGCCTAGGAACGGTAGCGCGGGTGCGAGGATCAGCTCGCCGTTGATGTCGACGCCGCTTTCGAGCCGGAAGCCGCTCCACAGGTGCGGTACATCGTGATACAACACGCCGAACTTGGCTTCGTAGATGAACGGCGATTGCGCCCCGGCATCGGTCGCCGCCATGCCGCCGGCGACCAGTCCGGCGAAAACCGCTGAGAGCCCGCGTAGGCTGGCCATAAACGTGCTTTTCATCGACATCATCAGCCGACGACTACCCTATTTGCCGGCACAACGCACCCTGGGTACTGGCTGACGCGAGACCCTTTACACTCAACCGTGACACTTACGCCACCTAAGGTTGCTTCCCCTGTTGTGCGCGTTTCAGGGCGGCGGCGAAGGCGCTTTCACTGGCGGGTTCTGGTTTTTTCGGGATCGGCGCGCCGGGGCGATGGCCGCTTTGCGACGCGGGGCGAGGTGCCGGGCTGCCAGCTTGGATCACCCCGGACTTCATCGTCAGTGCGATGCGCTTGCGGTCGACGTCGATCTCTTTCACGCGCACCTTCACCACGTCGCCGGCTTTGACCACCTCGCGCGGGTCCTTCACGAACGTGTCCGACAACTCCGAGATGTGTACGAGGCCGTCCTGGTGCACGCCGACATCGACGAACGCGCCGAACGCCGCGTCGTTGGTGACCACGCGCTCGAGCTGCATGCCGATGCGCAAATCGGAGATCTTCTCGACGCCATCCTGGAACGTCGCGGTCTTAAACTCAGGACGCGGGTCGCGACCCGGCTTCTCAAGCTCGACCAGAATATCGGTGATGGTTGGCACGCCGAACGTTGCATCGGCGAACTGCTTCGGCTGTAACGATTTGAGGAACGCGCGGTCGCCGATCATGTCCTTCAGCGGCCGCTTGGTCGCCTCGGAGATTTTCTCGACCAGCGGATAGGCCTCGGGATGCACGGCTGAACCATCGAGCGGATTTTTGCCGTTCATGATGCGCAGAAAACCAGCCGCTTGCTCGAACGTTTTCGGCCCCATCCGTGCGACCTTCTTGATGGCGGCGCGGGTTTTGAATGGACCGTTCTCATCGCGATGGGTGACGATGTTGGCACCCAACGTCGCGTTGAGGCCAGCCACCCGCGACAGCAGCGGGGCTGATGCCGTATTCACATCGACACCGACCGAGTTCACACAGTCTTCCACTGCCGCATCGAGCGAACGGGCAAGGCCGGTCTGATCGACGTCGTGCTGGTACTGGCCGACGCCGATCGCCTTCGGTTCGATCTTCACAAGCTCTGCCAGCGGGTCCTGCAAACGGCGCGCGATCGACACCGCGCCACGGATCGACACGTCGAGATCGGGAAACTCTTTGGCGGCGAACTCGGATGCCGAATAGACCGACGCACCGGCTTCGCTCACCATCACCTTGGTGAGTTTGAGTTGCGGCATCTTGGTAATGACCTCGGTCGCGAGTTTGTCGGTCTCGCGGCTGGCCGTGCCGTTGCCGATCGAGAGCAACTCGACCTTGTGCTTCAAGCATAGCGCCGCAATCGTCGCCATCGAGCCCTGCCAATCGCGGCGCGGCTCGTGCGGATAAATCGTCGCGTGATCGACGAACTTGCCGGTGGCATCGACCACGGCGATTTTCACACCCGACCTAAACCCTGGATCGAGGCCCATGGTCGCGCGCTGGCCGGCGGGGGCCGCCAACATCAGATCCTTCAGGTTCTTTGAGAATATCGACACGGCGTCGGTATCGGCGCGTTCTTTCAGTCGCGACATCAAATCGACCGACAGCGACACGTGCAGCTTGGCTTTCCAGGCGAGGCGCGCGGTATCCGACAGCCACTTGTCGGCGGGCCGCCCCCGATCGACGAGGTTGAACGCGCCCATGATTTTGCCATCCGCGGGATGCGGCTGTTTCTC
>JANLXZ010000063.1:0-45375 GCA_031365375.1 Hyphomicrobiaceae bacterium
CACCATCGTCGCCGTCACCGTCGTGTTCCTTCCCAGATACGTGCGACTGGTGCGTGCCGCCGCGCTCGCCCAACTCGGCAAGGTGTATGTCACGGCCGCCCGCGTCACGGGCGTCGGCAAGTTGCGCCTGATGTTCGTGACGGTGCTGCCGAATTGCTTAGCCCCCCTCATCGTACAGTCGGCCCTCGGCGTGTCGGAAGCGATACTCGAAGCGGCGGCCTTGGGTTTCCTGGGGCTCGGTGCGCAACCACCAACGCCCGAGTGGGGCGCGATGCTGGCCGACGCCCGCGAGTTCATTCGCTCAAACCCGTGGATCGTGACGTTGCCCGGCCTGGCGATCCTGGTCACTGTCGTGTCGATCAATTTGATGGGCGACGGCTTACGCGACGCCCTCGATCCCAAATTGCAGAGATCGTGAGCTCCACCCCATGTCGCTCCTCGAAATCCGCAACTTGTCTGTTTGCTTCACCACGCGACGGGGGCCTTTTCGCGCTGTCGAGGGGTGCGATATCGTCGTCGATGAAAACGAAGTGCTGGCAATCGTCGGCGAATCCGGTTCCGGCAAGTCGGTAGCGATGCTCGCGGTGATGGGGTTATTGCCGTGGACCGCGACAGTCACCGCCGACAAGATGAACTTCGCCGGCACTGATCTGCGGACGCTCAGCCCGACGGAAAAACGCAAAATCATCGGCCGCGATATCACGATGATTTTCCAAGAACCGATGTCATCGCTGAACCCCTGTTTCACCGTCGGCTTTCAGATTGGCGAGACACTCAAGACCCATCTCGGGCTCGACCGGAAAGCGCGCAGGCTTCGTGCAATCGAACTGCTCGAGCTGGTCGGCATCACCGAGCCGGAACAGCGCTTAACGGCTTATCCGCATCAGTTGTCGGGAGGCATGAGCCAACGGGTGATGATCGCGATGGCGCTGGCGTGCCGGCCGAAACTTCTTATAGCCGATGAGCCCTCGACCGCACTCGATGTGACGATTCAAGCGCAAATTCTGGATCTGCTCCTGAAGCTCAAAAATGAAACCGGCCTCGGCCTCGTGTTGATAACCCACGACATGGGAGTCGTCGCCGAAACCGCCGACCGCGTCATCGTCCAATACTCCGGCCGGCAGGTCGAACAAGCAAAAACCGGCGACCTGTTTCGCAGCCCGCATCACCCCTACACGCATGCCCTTCTCGCGGCACTGCCCGAACGCGCCACCGGCCGCCGCCTGCCCGCGATCGCCGGCATGGTACCGGGCCAATTCGACCGGCCAGCCGGCTGCCTTTTTTCACCACGCTGCGCATTTGCGACCCCGCACTGCGTCGCTGTCCCGCCGCCCAAGGCAGCTGCTAATCTGGGCTCGGCGCTTTGCTGGACGCCCTTGATCAATGGTCGCCCTGTTGCGCTGGAGACGACGCAATGACCGTCGTCCTGGAAGCTCGCAATCTGACGCGCGATTATCTCGTGCGGCGTGGCACCTTCAAAGAACCGGCGGTGGTGAAGGCACTCGCTGGCGTGTCTTTCGCGCTGGAAGCCGGCCGAACGCTCGCGGTCGTCGGCGAATCCGGGTCGGGCAAATCAACACTTGCCCGCCTGGTGACGTTGATCGAAACGCCGACCGCCGGCTCACTCTTGATCAACGGACGCGACGTCACGCTCGCAAACACGGCCGAACGTTCGCAACTGCGGCGCGACATTCAGATCGTATTCCAAAACCCCTATGGCTCTCTCAATCCTCGTCAACGGGTTGGGGCAGCGATCGAGGAGCCGTTGCTTGTGAACACCGACATGAACCCGGCGGATCGCACCGCGACGGCTCGCGCAATGATGGCGAAGGTCGGTTTGCGGCCCGAGCATTACGATCGCTATCCGCACATGTTCTCAGGCGGTCAGCGCCAGCGCATCGCGATCGCGCGCGCTTTGATTATGAAACCGAAGATTCTCGTTCTCGACGAGCCGGTTTCTGCCCTCGACGTGTCTATCCGCGCGCAGGTGCTGAACCTGCTCGCCGAGCTGCAGGAAGAGATGAACGTCGCCTATCTCTTCATCTCGCATGATCTGTCGGTCGTGCGGCACATCGCCGATCATGTGCTCGTGATGTACCTCGGTCACGCTGTCGAAATCGGCACCCGCGACGTAATTTTTGCTGATGCCGAACATCCGTATACGCGCGCGCTGTTGTCGGCGACGCCGGTAGCCCGGCCTGGCGCCAAGAAGGAGCGAATTATCTTGCAAGGTGAGCTACCCTCGCCCTTCAATCCGCCGCCGGGTTGTCCATTCAGTTCGCGCTGCCCGATTGTCGTCGACAAGTGCCGCGCCGAACGCCCTCCACTCGAGGGTAATACCAATCATTCAGTCGCCTGCTGGAGAGCTTGATTCGAAAGGCTTGCAAAATGAGCCGTATTGTTTGCGTCGGTAGTATGAATATGGATATTGCCGCCTACAGCGCCGCTCTGCCCCGGCCGGGCGAGACAGTGTTCGGATCAAGCCTCGTTTCGTCACCCGGCGGCAAGGGATTGAATCAGGCGGTTGCGGCTCGCCGCCTTGGCGCTCAGGTCGCTTTCGTCGGGTGCCTCGGAATGGATCACGTCGGCGATCAGGTGTCGGCTTTTCTGCAATCCGAAGGCATCGATACCAGCGCCATTGCACGATTGGACACCGTACAATCTGGAGCCGCAATCATTCTCGTCGATGGCAATTCCGAGAACGCAATCGTTGTCATTTCCGGCGCAAATATGAGCTGGCCGGATGGATCAATCGCTAACTTGAAACTGGGGGCTGGCGACATCGTTGTCTCGCAGTTTGAAATTCCCGATCAGATCATCATCGAAGCATTTACACGCGCTCGGGCGGTCGGCGCACGGACAATTCTCAACGCCGCCCCCGCCCGCGTTATGCCAGTTCGATTGTTGCCACTGATTGATGTGTTGATCGTCAACGAGACCGAGCTTGCAGTAAGTACCGGCACATCTGTCGACACTGCGGATGTCGACGCCGTGACGGCAATGACCGTCGCTCTCTCGAACGACAAGCGCAGCGTGGTCGCAACCTTGGGTGCCGATGGAGCGGTGATCGCATCCGAAGGTGCTGCGACCTACGTGCCCGGTCTCGTCGTGAAATCCGTCGATACCGCTGGTGCCGGAGACTGCTTTGTCGGTGCCTTGGCCGCAGCGCTCCTACGCGGTGAAACTCTGATGGCGGCTGCCACGTTTGCAAACCATGCGGCGAGCATCAGTGTCACCCGGCGAGGCACGGCAATCGCAATGCCCCGCACCAGCGAGCTTTGACTACTTGCGCACGGCTGGCGTCTCGATGACGGCGCTACCATTGCGGCTCGCAAGATAAAGTTCGAGATTGAGGTATTCCGGGCTGCCGAAATCGAGTTGTTCGGCGCGTACACCGAGCGAACACGCGCGTAAGCGGCGATGCAGCGAACCCATCTTTTGCCAGTCGAGGCGGTAGACTGGATAGCCTATCGACAAGCCTGACGAAATCTTATCACCACGCAAACGCTTGCCGACGTTGTCGTCGTGGCACTGATTGCAGGCGACGTTGAGCTGACCCTGACGTTCGAAGTAAAAGCGCTTTCCCGCGTCGAAATGGGCGGCCGCAGCACCATCAATTTTCGGGTCGAATGACAGCCCGCGCGATTGAAACGCAACGTAGGCGGTCAGTCCCAGCAGTTCATCGCTTTCATATTTCAACGGCGCCGCTGACATGTGTAAAGAGCGGCAATTGTTGATTCGGGCTTCGATGTTGAAAAGGTCTCCAGTCTTCTCATCGATCGCTGGATAACGGGATGCAGCACCACGCATAGATGCCTGAGCGGCGCCATGACATTCGACGCACGACTTCCCGGCCGAGCCCTCGGGTTGAGACCAGAGTTTTTCACCCCGCTCCACCCACAGCATACCGGGATTAGCCCCGTCGTCGGCCTGCTGGGCTTGCAACTCGGGCGGAAGGAACTCGCGCGCCGATGTGCGCGGTTCCGCGAAGGCAGGCACCGATATGGTCGCGATGATCAATAGAGCGAACAGACCGGTGCGAACCATCAAGTCACCGTCAACGTGACTTTCTCGACCGAAGGCTCACCTTTGTCGTCGGTCCATGTAAAGACAAGCTCGCCTGTTTCGGTCGCGATTGTTGTGAACGCGGCGAAGGGATTAGCAGCGGTACCGGGAAACATATCCATCCGGAAAATCTCCTCGCCGCCGTAGGTGACGGTCAGCAATTTGATGATGTCGCGTGGGATCGCTTTTCCCATGTCATCGCGGCGGTACCCAGTTTCCATCGGATGGGTTACCAGGGTTTTTATCTCGATGACGTCGCCCTTGCGAGCGGACTTTGGCATGACAATACGTGCGGTTCGCATGAGATAGATCTCCGAACTCAGCCTGCATCGAGGCAGGCAGACATTGTCACAATCACATCGGCACTGTCCGTCCAGGCGCTGCCGTCACTCATCACCGCGATCGCCTGAAGACGTTGGGTCGTTGCCAAGCGCACCGACGTTTGCACGCGTGCACGGCCCGATCTCGGTCCCAAATGAAAGCGCACCATGTCCGGCTGCGGATTTTCGGGTGCGAACATATAGATCGTCTTGACGTGGTCGTTAGCCGTCATCGGGCTTTCGACACTGATCGTCAATGGTACCGAATTGCCATTCTCCGCGAGTGGAGAGATTTCAAGTTTGATGCGACCGGGCTTAGCAACTTTGCCAGCCAGTGCTTTTTCGATGGCCGAGGTCATCGTTTCGGGGGTCGCGAGCGCGCTGGAGGGCACAAGCCCCGCGACGGCAATAGCTCCCGCACTCTTCAGAATATCGCGGCGGTCGATACCGAAAATTCGCTCAATCACGGCGCGCCTCCTCTAATCCTTTAACGTGGCGAGCCAAGCCACCACATCCTCGATCTCCTGCGCGTTAAAAACAGGCTTTGATCGATATTTGCCGGCAACTCGTGTCAATCCGTCCACGCGATGGTAGGGCGGCATGATTGTCGCCGGGTTGAGCTGGCTCTGATCAACCAATCGAAAGCGCAACTGGCCGACCGTCAAGCGAGTTCCGGCGCCACCAAGCGGTGGACCCATGTCGCCTTGCGATGGCTCGGTAACGATTGGCACTTGGTGGCAAATCAAGCAGTTGCCCATCTCCCGATCCAACACCAGCCGCCGCCCCCTGTCGGGATCGCCGGCAAGGCCTTCCAGCGCTTGCGGGATGGTATCGCCAACGACGCTGTACTCTGCGATTCCAGCTTCAGTGCCGTACGCCGCTTGCGGCGAAAAATGGGGCAAGGTGGTGCACGCGACCAGCATCCCCATTCTGCTCCATCGCAAGTGTCGTCTCACGCGCGCAGTTTTACATTCTTGAGCGGTAGCGAACGCACCGGATTACCAGTCGCCGCGTATATCGCGTTCAACACCGCCGGCGCCGCCACTGCGATCGTCGGTTCGCCGACGCCACCCCAGAACCCGCCGGATGGCACAGTGACCGTCTCGACTAATTTGGGATAATCGACCATGCGCATAATCTCGTAGGTGTCGAGATTCTCTTGATCGACAGCGCCGTTCTTGATTGTGATCTCCTCAAAAAACGAAGCCGATAATCCATAAGCCACCGAGCCGACGACCTGTGCCTCGACCTGATCTGGATTGACCACGTAGCCCGGATCGGTGCCCATCACGAGGCGATGAACGATGACCTTACCCGTGTCGCTAATCGATACTTCGGCTGCGGCGGCGATATAGCTCCCGTAACCCATGTGCTGGGCGATGCCGCGGAATTGGCCCGCCGGTGGCTTGGAAGACTCCCAACCGATTTTGTTGGCAACCGCATTGAGCACCGCCAAGTGCTTCGCAGTGCGGGGATCCTTGGTCATCAACGAACGGCGGAATTCGAGTGGATCTTTGCCGGCAGCTTTCGCCACCTCATCCATGAAACACTCGAGATAGACCGCGTTTTGGTTATTGTTCACACCGCGCCAGAAGCCGGGCGTGACATGGGTGTTGCGCATCGCATAGTCGATCTGCACATTGGGTATGGCATAGCCGATCGAACCCTCCTTCGCGTATTTTCCATCGAGCGGATTGAGCCCCTGAAAGGCGATGAAATCGACGCCATTTTCCATACGGGCCGGCGCGACCGAGGCAAGGATCGATTGACCAGAAATCCGCATTTGCAGGCTGACGAGATTACCCTTGTCATCGAGGCCGGCTTGCATCTTGCACTGGCTGATAGGGCGATAACGACCCTGCTTCATGTCCTCTTCGCGACTCCAAAGCAGCTTAACCGGCACGCCGGGGATTTGCTTTGCAAGCAACACAGCTTTCGTCGTCGGATCTTGGAAACCGCGACGGCCGAAGCCACCACCGAGATGAACCTTATAGACCTCGCACTTAGCAGGCGGCAGACCTGATGCCTCGGCACAGGCGGCAAGCGCTGCATCGCCATTTTGCGTCGGCACCCACACTTCGCACTTATCGGCCGTCCACTTCGCTGTGCAATTCATCGGCTCCATAGTGACGTGATGCCAGTACGGGGAGGTGTACACCGCGTCGATCTTTTTTGCCGCCCCGGCAATCGCGGGACCGACGTCGCCGACTTTATTGTAGACCGAAACATCATCCTTGGCTTCGAGCCCCGCCTTCAACGCTTCATTGATGGTCGCACTCGATACTTTAGAGTTGGCATCGTCTTCGTAAGAAATCTCGACTGATGCCAGAGCCTTGTTCGCGAGCCACCATGTGTCGGCGACGACCGCCACGGCGCCTGGCCCCACTTGCAACACGTGTGAGACACCCGGCATCGCCTTTGCTTTGGCGCCATCGAAGCTCTTGATCTTGCCGCCGTGGATCGGCGCATCCTTGATCGATGCAACCAGCATCCCAGGCATCTTGATATCGATACCGTAAATTTGTTTTCCGTTTAGCTTATCGACCGTATCAAGGCGCTTTAGCGCTTTGCCAGCGATCTTCCAATCCTTCGGATCCTTCAGATTTACATTCTTGGGGGGCTCGAGTTTGGCGGCGGCCGACGCCACCTTTCCGTACGTTGTCTGACGCTTGGACGGTGCGTGCGTGATGACGCTTGCCTCCGCCTTGCATTCGCCGACCGGCACCTTCCACTCGTTGGCGGCAGCCTGCAACAGCATCTCGCGGGCAGTGGCGCCACCCTTGCGAACGTAATCATGCGATCCGCGAATACCGCGACTACCACCCGTCGACATGTCGCCCCACACGCGATTGCGCGCGAGATTCTGCCCCGGTGTCGGGTATTCCCATTTCACCTTCTTCCAGTCGCACTCGAGTTCCTCGGCGACAAGTTGGGCCAGACCGGTCAGCGTGCCCTGTCCCATTTCGGAACGGGCGATACGGATTACGACATCGTCATTCGGCTTGATCAGCACCCAAGCGCCAACTTCATCGCCGGTCGTGCCAAGCACTTTCTGCGCGATCGCCTCGCGTACGCCCGGAAGACTGAAACCAATGGCCAGTCCACCGCCGGTTGCCGCGCTGCCGATGAAAAATTGGCGTCTGGAGAGCATCGATTTTTTTTGCATCGTCGACATCATGATAACGTCCTCAAATCTTGACCTTCGACTTCGTCCCACCGGCCATTTCAGCGGCGGCCATCTTGATGCCGGCACGAATGCGCTGGTAGGTGCCACAGCGACAAATGTTGGTCATCGCCTCATCAATCTGCTCGTCGGTCGGATTTGCAGTCTTCTTGAGAAGGGCCGCTGCCGCCATGATCTGCCCCGACTGGCAATATCCGCACTGGGCGACTTCGAGCGCAAGCCATGCTTTCTGAACGGGATGCGTTCCGTTCGGAGACAGGGCTTCGATCGTGGTGATCTTGTCGCCAGCCTTGAGCGAACTCACAGGCACTGAGCAAGAGCGCTGAACTTCGCCATTGATATGAACGGAACACGCGCCACACTGCGCGACGCCACAACCGTATTTAGTGCCGGTGAGGCCAACCTGCTCCCGCAGAACCCATAACAGCGGCGTGTCGTCTTCGACTGTCACGTCGACAGATTTACCATTCACATTGAGCTTGGCCATCGGCGACTGCCTCCAGGATTCGATTCGTTAGGTATCGGTGTCATCAAAAAACAGCAGACCAGCTTCCAGCGACGCATGCGAAGCCGACCGCAGCGTTTGAATTACTGCTAGTCTATGCACAAAAGTTCAAGACGGCCAGAGCATCGATGCCTGGAACGATCACACATCTGCGATCGGGAAGCGCGACCGAATGACACCGCGTTCTGCCAATGCCTCGATTTCCGTCTCGCTAAAGCCGGCATTGCGCAAAACCTCGCTCGTATCAGCCCCTACCGGGGGAGGCGCACGATCTTTGCCGATTGAAACTGCTGCAAAGCGAACAGATTGTTTCATATTCCGCTGCACCACTGTCACTGCGTCGAAATTGGCATCGAAGGCTCCGACTGCTGTCAAATGCGGATCGCAGAGAAGATCGGGCAAACTGTTTACCCGGCCACATGGCACATCGATGGCTTCAAAAACGGCGAGCCATACGACCGTCGTGCCCTCAATAAGAGCCGCTTCCAACACCTCATATAGCTCGGGCGCCCGTGCGTTGCGCTGACCGCCATCCTTCAGCCAATCAACATCGACCAGATCAGTTCTGCCGATCGCTGCAAGGGTTCGCTGCCAATGCGGCAAAGTGTAGGGGAGAACCGCCAACCAGCCGTCAGCGGTGCGATAGGGTTTGCGTTGAGGAGCGAGCGCGCGCGCATACCCCATCGCCCCATCCGCCTCGAACGTCGCGCGATCGAGATGCTCATTCATGTTGAACGCAACCATCGATTCAAACATCGGAACTTCGATTGCCGTCCCCAACCCGCCATTGCGCTCTCGATGTAGCAACGCCGCCAACACTGCGTAGACCACGTGCAAGCCCACGATCTTGTCGGCGATAATTGATGGTGCGAGGGCCGGCATGCCATCACGCATCGCATTTAGGCTGGCGAACCCCGACATCGCCTGAATAACGTCATCGTAGGCAGGACGCCCAGCATAGGGCCCGTCACTGCCAAAGCCGATAGCGGCGCAATAAACCAATCGTGGATTGGTGGCGCGTACCGCCTCGACACTGAATCCTAGTCGGTCCAGCGCCTCCTGCCGCATATTGTGGACAAGCGCGTCGGCGGTGCCGATCAGCCGTCGCAGCACCGCCTTGCCCTCTGGATGCTTGAGATCAAGTGCGATCGATCGTTTGTTGCGATTATTATTGGCAAATAGAGCCGTGATGCCGGGCGCGCCTACAGGTTGCACGACCCGCATGCTATCGCCTTCCAGCGGCTCGACCTTGATGACGTCTGCCCCCAGATCGCCCAATATCTGAGTTGCATACGGTCCCAGTATCACCGCTGTGACGTCGATAATGCGGAAGCCTTTGAGTAGCGGAACCATGCGTCACCAGCCTGCCGTCTGAGTTGGGCTGGACCGTAACGGGCTCTGGCCGCCTACCGCTATCCAAATCGGTAGACATCCATTGCAAGGACCGCATGCTCGACACTGTCATGGATACGTTGGATGCGTTCACCAGGCTTTGCCGCGCCAAGGGCCACAAAAATCGGCAGCAAGTGTTCCGCTTCCGGGTGGTTCTCGATGGCAAAAGGAGCTTCTTCACGATACGCCACCGCCGCCTCCGGATGATCTGAGGTCAAAGTCTTGTGCATCCAGTTGGTAAAGTCGGAAACCCAACGCGGCACCGCGGCATCCACAGCTTGGCTGCGAAAGGCTCGCAAGTTATGCGTCATGGCGCCCGATGCGATGATCATGACGCCATCATTGCGAAGTGGCGCCAATGCCCGCCCCATCCGAAAATGATGCTTGGGATCGGCGTCGGGTTGAATCGACACTTGAGCAATCGGGATGTCGCGATCGGGATATAGCAAGTGGAGCGGCACCCACACGCCGTGATCCCAGCCATGATCATCATCAACTGTTACGCTGTAACCGGCCTTCTCAAGCAATAACTTCGCCTGCAACGCCACTTCCGGCGCACCTGGCGCATCGTAATTGATGGAACGCAACCGCGGATCGAACCCTCGGAAATCGAACACTGTTGACGGCGACTTACCGGTCGCAACCATGGGTTCCGACGTCTCCCAGTGGGCCGAGACGATAAGTATCGCCTTCGGCTTCGGTAGGTGTGCCGCATAGCCGGAGAGAAAACGGTGTGCAGCCGTGTCACGCACTGCCAACTCTGGCGAGCCGTGAGAAATGAAAAGTGATGGCATTCGGTTCATGGGTAAGTCCCCGGCTGTTCCTATTCGTAGGTACTTGACATCGTGCGTTTGGAAAACAATAGCTTATATTGGGCACTTACCGTCAACGCGGCATTGACAGATGGATACTCTCGATTTGATGCGCACGTATCTGGCGGTGATCGACACCGACAGTTTTACGAGTGCCGGCCATAAACTCGGCAAATCGAAGGCACTCGTATCGAAACACATCGCGGAACTTGAAAGTCGGCTCGGCGCGCGGCTGCTCAATCGCACGACGCGCAGTATTGGCGTTACCGAAACCGGCCGCGCTTACTACGAACGCGCGCTGCAGATTCTAGCTGATTTCGACGATCTCGAAGAGGTGATCCGCTCAGAGTCGGGCACGCCGCGCGGTTTGTTAAAACTGACGGCACCACAAACACTCGGTGAAATGTCGGTGATGACGATGTCGACCGCATTCCGCGCAAAGTATCCAGCGGTCGATCTAGATATCTTACTTGCCGATCGCATGGTGGATCTGGTCGCCGAGGGCTTTGACGTAGCGCTACGCGTAACAGCAATGTCCGACAGCTCACTGATTGCGCGAAAATTATGCGACATGCAGCTATTCCTGTGCGCATCACCCGGCTATCTGAAAAAGCACGGGACACCGAAACGTCCCGAGGATCTCGTGAAACATAATTGCATCATCGATACCAACATCCGGTGGCGCGAGAATTGGCGGTTCCAACGGGAGGGCCGACCGCTGGTCGTAAAGGTGCGGCCCTCGTTCAGTGTCAACAGCGCGAGCGCCGTTCGCGACGCATTGCTCGCGGATATCGGAATAGGGTACTGCCCCGAGTTTGCGGTCGCACCGGAGCTGAAAACCGGTCGTTTAATTTTGTTGTTCGAGACGATGATCGAAGCGTCGTTGGGGGTCTATCTCTTGTACCCGCATCGGCACCACCTGTCGGCGAAGGTGCGCGCGTTCTTAGATTTTGCGGTTAATTGGTATACACCCGTACCACCCTGGCTGGTGCGATAAAATATCAGGCATGCAGGGGAAAGAACGCGCCGCCACTCCAGATGCCCAAGGTATCGTGCTCTTCGACCGCCAACTCGACTAGATCGTAATAGAGTGCGCGTGTAAGAAGTGCATCAAGTCGACCCCGAACATGCACGTAGGGTTTCAAGCCGCCGCTGCCTTGCTCTTCGACAAAATGCAGCGGGTGATCCGCGCCGCACACGACAATATCATCGACATTGGTGCGGAAGGTAAGGATTTGATCGCGTCCGCTATCCACCGCCTCCATTTCAACAGCCAAAAACGGCGCGTCGGCAACCGAAACGTCGACTCTTTCGGCCGGCGTAACTAAGTAGTAGTTTCCGTCAGCATCGCGCCGCAGAACGCGTGAGAACAGCCGCACCAACGGTTTGCGCCCAATTGGGCTACCTTGGTACATCCAAACACCGTCGGCTCGGATCGCCATGCCGATGTCGCCGCAGTAGGGCGGATCCCAAAGCTCGACGGGTGGCAATCTGTCGCCGCCCGCTGTTTTCAGCATCGCTTCCAGTCCGGCAATCCGCGCGGGGTTGCTGTTATCGACGAGCTCGGCCAATCTGATCTACCTCCTTGAACTCGGAATGTGATCACCTTCATATTGTGACCACTTTCGAAGCAACACTGTTTTACACACCTGACAGCCAGCATATAGTGAGGCCATGAGCACACAGACAGTCACGTCGACGATCACCCCTGGAAGCAGCGATATCGTCGCACGCATTGAAGCCGCGGCAGAACGCATGCAACGCGTGCATAAAGCGGCTGGATCCGTAATATTCGGCCAGGACGTCGTCATCGAGCGGACACTCGTCACGATTTTGGCCGGCGGACACGCGCTTTTGATCGGCGTACCAGGCTTGGCGAAGACTTTGCTGGTCGAAACCTTGGGAAAAGTTTTGGGTCTCGATGCGAAGAGGATCCAATTCACGCCCGATCTAATGCCGTCCGATATTATCGGCGCCGAAGTCCTCGAGGATAATGCGGCGGCTGCGGCTGGCCAGCGGCGCTCGTTCCGCTTCATCAAAGGGCCGATCTTTACGCAGCTTCTAATGGCCGACGAGATCAACCGAGCTTCGCCGAAGACGCAGTCGGCGTTGCTGCAGGCGATGCAGGAGCATCATGTGACCGTCGCCGGACAGCGGCACGATACGCCGATGCCGTTCCATGTACTTGCGACCCAAAATCCGCTCGAGCAGGAGGGCACATATCCGCTGCCCGAAGCCCAGCTCGACCGGTTCCTGCTACAGGTTGATGTCACCTATCCGGACCTTTCAGCTGAACGGCGTATGCTGTTTGCGACCACCGGCACGGAAGACCGCAAGCTTGAAGCAATAATCACGCCGCAGGAGTTGATGGCGACACAGCGCCTCGTGCGCCAGATCCCGGTACCAGACAAAGTTGTCGAGGCGATTTTGAAACTGGTGCGTTCAGCCCGGCCGGGTGCCGGCGAGGAGAGTGACCGATATATCGCCTGGGGGCCGGGCCCGCGCGCCAGTCAAGCACTGATGCTTGCGGTCCGCGCCAAAGCACTGCTCGATGGTCGGCTCGCGCCTTCCATCGAGGATGTGATCGCGCTGGCCGAGCCGATCCTAAAGCACCGCATGGCGCTGACTTTTGCGGCGCGCACGGAGGGCCAGGACATCAGCAGCATCGTTGCCCGACTCGCGAGCCGGTTGGAGTAGCCCAGAGTGGCGGATATCAGGCGGCCTTCTAAGCACTCGGACGACGGCAAGGCCGCAGCTCATATTCTCGGGTTGGAGGCAGGCGCGCACGAGCTTGCCGAAAGCTTGCCGGATCTCGTCGCAGAGGCGATGCGGATCTCGCTAAACGTTTCACATGGTATCCATGGCCGCCGCCGATCTGGCCCAGGCGAGACGTTCTGGCAATTCCGTCAGTATCAAGCCAATGATGCCGCGACACTCGTTGATTGGCGCCGGTCGGCAAGTTCCGATCATTTATTCGTTCGCGAGCGCGAATGGGAAGCCGCCCACACGATCTGGCTGTGGCCAGATCTATCGCCATCGATGGCTTTCAAGAGCCACTTATCGACCGTCACCAAACGCGACCGCGCACTGGTACTGATTTTAGCTGCTGCCGAGTTGCTGGTCCGCGGCGGCGAGCGCGTCGCGCTGCTCGGCTTGACCCGTCCGAGTGCCGTTCGAAAGGCCGCGCGTAAGCTCGCCGAAGCGATTGCTGGCAATATATCAAATCCGCAATTGACGGATAGCCTGCCGCCGCCCGAACGGCTGCCTCGGTTGTCCGGGGTAATTCTGGCAAGCGACTTTCTCGATCCATTGCCGATGATCGAGGATCGACTGAAGGTACTCGCCGCCAACAACGTATTCGGCCACCTGATCCAGGTGCTCGATCTGGCGGAGGAGACCCTCCCCTATGACGGACGCACTGAGTTCACAGGTCTTGAAGGTAACGATCGGTGGGTCGCTGATCGGGTTGAAGGGTTGCGGCCCCAGTATATCGAAAAGCTAGGCCTTCATCGTGCCGGACTCGAAGAAATTGCCAAGAAATTCGGCTGGTCACTGTTGACCCACCGGACCGATAGGCCCGCCGCCGAGCCTTTGCTGGCACTCATAATGCGCATGCAGGCAGGTGGCAAAGACTACCGCTGGTCGGGCGCGTCGGGAGGTGCAGCATGAGTTTCGGCGCACTCGCTTTCCTCAATCCGTGGCTGCTCGCTGGGTTGTTGAGCCTGCCGATCATCTATTGGTTGTTGCGCACTGTACCGCCCCGCCCCCAGCAGGTGGCATTCCCGGCGACCCGCATCCTTGTCGGATTGGAGAACAAGGAAAAAACGCCGGCCAAGACACCCTGGTGGCTGACGCTCATCCGCATGTTGGCGGCAGCTCTGGTAATTTTTGCACTGGCCGATCCGGTCTTAAACCCGAACCGCGATACGGCCTTGAAAGGCACCGGTCCGGTTATCATCGCAGTCGACAACAGTTGGGCGTCGGCTGCACGTTGGACCGAACGCTCACGCATGGTCGACCGGCTCATCTCCGAGGCCGAAGGTCAAAACCGCGCGGTCATCGTCGCGGCCACCGCAAGCCCATCGAAAGCGTTTCAGCTGCGCATCGAGCCGCCTGCTGCGGCGCGGTCGACAGCGGCGGCTCTTCAACCGCAACCATTTGCTCCCCAACGCAACGATGCGGCGACCGCAATTGAATCAGCGCTTGGTACCTCGGCCGGCGCTTCCGTAGTCTGGTTGACAGATGGACTTGATCACTCGACCGAAGCGCGTGCCTTCGCCGATCGGCTCGCGAAGCTCGCCTCGAGCGGGTTTACTGTTATTGAAGCTGGCAGCAACGAAGAACCATTAGCTCTGACCGCGGGAGTGGGCCAAGGCGGCAAGCTCGAAGCAACCGTTTTGCGCACCAACGGTGGGGCGCGGGATGGCATCCTGCACGCGTTCTCCGTTCGCAGCCAACGACTAGGTGAAGCTTCGTTCAAGATATCGCCGGGGTCAAAGTCGGCGCAGGCGACGTTCGAGCTGCCGCTCGAGTTGCGCAATCAGGTGACGCGTGTCGAGATTGCGACCGAGCGCTCGGCCGGTGCGGTACAACTGCTCGACGCGTCGTCGCAGTGGAATCGCATCGGCTTGCTCTCAGGTGAAAGTCGTGAGCAGGCGCAACCGCTGCTGGCGCCGCTTTACTACATCCAAAAGGCACTCAGCCCATTCGCCGAGATCGTGCAGCCGCGCGATTCAAATCTCGCTCAAGGCATTGAAACGGTCATCAAACAAAACGCGACTGTAATGATACTGGCCGACATCGGCACGATCGAAGGGGACTTGAAAACCCAAGTCGAAGAGTGGGTGCGCAAAGGTGGTGTCCTAGTCCGTTTTGCCGGTCCTCGGCTTGAAAAAGGTGGCGACGATCTGCTGCCGGCGCCGTTGCGCATCGGTGGGCGCACGCTCGGAGGTGCGCTCTCTTGGTCGACACCGCAGGCACTTGGCGCGTTCACCGATGAGAGCCTGTTCACAGGCTTGAGTATTCCGGCCGACGTGCAAGTGACGCGGCAAGTGTTGACCGATCCAGCGCGCCTAGATGGCAACGTAAAGGTTTGGGCAAGATTGAAGGATGGGACGCCTTTGGTTACCGCCGCATCCCGTGGCGCAGGCCAGCTCGTCCTGTTTCATGTTACCGCAAATTCTGACTGGTCGAACCTGCCGTTGTCGGGTCTCTTCGTCGATATGCTGCGACGGGTATCGACACTGGCAAAGATGGGGGCGCCCGTCGGCGACGCCTTGGAAACCGGCAAGGCGGCGAGCGCTGCTTCGCCAGCGCCAGATCAAGCTAACGTGTTGCCACCGATCCAAACCCTCGACGGATTTGGCACGTTGCGCAGCCCGCCGCCGACGGCACAGGCGGTGCAAGCAGCGAAACTGGGAACCGCTCAAACATCTGCTGACAACCCGCCCGGCTATTATGGTTCGCAAACAACCCCACGCGCCCTTAACGTGATCGGTCCAAAAACAGTGCTGACGCCCTTGCCGAACCTGCCGACTTCCGCTGAACGGCGCGCCTACACAAGCCAAACGGCGACGCCGCTGAAGCCGACGCTGCTGGGCCTCGCTTTGGCGCTGCTGTTCATCGACGTAATCGCCGTTCTACTGCTGCAAATGGGTTCGCGCGCTTGGGGCATATTGCGTCCCGCAACGCGGACCGCAGCAACGCTTGCGATGCTCGTTACCTCCTTCGCAATGCTTGGGGACGGCGACGCCTCGGCCCAATCGAACGCACCTGGCTGGCGCCCAACAGTGCCGCAGACAATGCCAGACTTGCTTCAACAATTTGGCCAACCCACGCCGCAGGTTCAGACCGTACGTCCGCCAGGTCTCGCGCCCTTAGACTTACAGGCACTGGCGGCGACCGGCAAAGTTTCGTTCGGCTACGTGCTCTCGGGCGACCCGGCTACCGATCAGACGAGCCGCCAAGGCCTTCAGGGTCTCAATAAAATTTTGCTCGGCCGCACCGCCGTCGATCCGGGGGAGCCGATCGGCGTCAACATCGCGGCCGACGAAATCGCTTTTTTCCCGATCCTGTACTGGCCAGTGCTTGCCAACGCGCGGGTCCTCGCCGACCCGGTGCTGGCCAAGATCGATGCCTACATGAAGCAAGGCGGCCTCATCGTGTTCGATACCCGCGATTATGGCCAGGGCATGCCGTCGGGTTTCAACGTGCAGGGCAACGGTCGCGATGGCACCTCGCTCCAACGTTTGCTCGGGCGGCTTGATTTACCGCGGCTTGAACCTGTCCCCGAGACCCACGTGCTCACCAAGTCGTTTTATCTGATGCGAACGTTCCCCGGCAGATGGGACGGAGGACAGATGTGGGTCGAGGCCGAGGCACCCGAAGCATCCTCGCAGGGAAAACGCGCAAAACATGCCGACGGGGTAAGTTCGGTCATCATCACCTCCAACGACCTCGCGTCAGCCTGGGCCCTCGATGATGCTAACCGCCCGATTTATCCGGTGGTACCGGGCGGCGAGGGCCAGCGCGAACAAGCCTTCCGCACCGGGATCAACATCGTCATGTATGCACTTACCGGCAATTACAAAGCTGACCAAGTGCACATTCCCGACTTATTGCAAAGGCTCGGCCAATGACAAACTGGTCGATCGATTTCGCACCGATGCTGCCCGGTCCTTATCTTTGGATCGCAGCCGCGTTGACTGTCGTATTGGTGGCGCTGCTGTTCTTCCGCAGAACACGGGGAGCGCTGTTTCGCACGCTCGCTCTCGGCGCACTCCTGCTCGCACTCGCCAACCCCACGCTGCGCGAGGAGGAGCGCGAGAACCTCGGTAACATTGCGATCGTCGTGATCGACGACAGCACCAGCCAGCTGCTCGCCGGCCGCCCTGCGCAAGCAGCCGCGATCCGCGCCGACATTGAAGCCAAGCTCGGCAAAATACCGGGACTGCAGATCAAGTTCGTTTCATCCTCCAGGCCCGACGGCGAAACGACATCGGGGACGACCCTTTTCAGCGACCTCAACAAGGCGTTGGCAACTGTACCCCCCGATCGTTTGGCCGGCGTAATCATGGTCACCGACGGGCAGGTGCACGACGTTCCGAAGTCGGCCGCCGCTCTCGGATTTGATGCGCCGGTACACGCATTGCTAACGGGCCGGCCGAACGAATTCGATCGCCGCATAGAGGTTGTGACAGCTCCGAAGTTCGGCATTGTCGGGCAAAATCGCGACATCGAGTTGATTGTTCGCGAGGCCGGCCGGTCTGGCCAAGCGAGCAACACAGTTTCGCTTAAGGTTCGTCGCGAGGGGCGTCCGGATGACACGATCCGTAGCGAAATCGGTCGCAGCGTTCGTGTTCCAATGCCGTTCCCGCACTCTGGTCAGAACATTGTTGAGATCGAGCTTGCCGGCGTGCCGGGTGAGCTAACCCTTGCGAACAACCGCGTCGTCGTCGCAGCCGAGGGCGTCCGCGAAAACCTGCGCGTGCTGCTCGTTTCCGGCGAGCCGCACGCCGGTGAGCGCACATGGCGCAACCTGCTGAAATCCGACGCAGCAATCGATCTGGTTCACTTTACGATTCTACGACCGCCGGAAAAGCAAGACGGCACGCCGATCAATCAACTGTCCTTGATCGCGTTTCCGACGCGTGAGTTGTTCTCGCAAAAAATCAACGAGTTCGACCTCATTATCTTCGACCGCTATCAGCATCGCGGCATTTTGCAACTGCTCTACTACGACAACATCTCTCGCTATGTCAGCGAACATGGCGGCGCTTTGTTGATCGCGGCTGGCGACGACTATGCCGGTGCCCAGAGCCTCGTGCGCACGCCGTTATCGCCGGTGCTGCCTGCACTGCCGACCGGACGCGTGATGGAGCAACCGTTCAAGGCCAAGATTACAGATATGGGATCGAAGCATCCGGTGACGCGCGGATTGCCGGGTGGCGAAGGTGCCAACCCGACGTGGGGACGTTGGTTCCGCCAGGTGGATGTTCGCCCCGATCGTGGCCGCATCGTCATGAGCGGTGCCGAGGAAAAACCGCTGTTGATACTGGACCGCAAAGGCAAGGGTCGCGTTGCGCTTCTTACATCCGATCACGCTTGGTTGTGGGCCCGCGGCTACGAAGGCGGTGGACCGCATACCGATTTGTTGCGGCGGCTGTCGCATTGGCTAATGAAGGAGCCCGATCTTGAGGAGGAACGGCTCATCGCAACCTCGAAAGGATTGAAGCTCACCATTGAACGCCGATCGATGGAGGAGACCGTACCACCGGTAGCATTGATGGCGCCGGGTGGCACCACTTCGGATGTTCGCCCCGAGAAGAGTGGCCCGGGTCTTTGGCGCTCAATAGTCGATGTCAACGAGCCCGGTCTTTATAAGGTTCAGACTGCGGGTCCGTCCGGTCCACTGACAGCCGTTGCGCACGTCGGTGCCGAAGACGTTCGTGAAATGTCGGAAGTGACTGCGACCGACGAAAAATTAAAGGCACTTGTCGAAGCGACCGGCGGCGGCGTTTTCTGGACCAAAGGCTCTGGCGTGTTCGCAAGCTCCGACCCCACGTCCGTCGACGTTCCACGGGTCACCATGATGGCATCGGCCAAAGTTTTGGCCGGTTCTGGCTGGCTCGGCCTGAAGGATCGAGAAGCCTATGTCACGCGCGGCGTCAAACTCACGCCGATGTTTACCGGGCTCCTTGCTCTGGCAGCGTTGCTATTCCTGATTGCCCTCGCTTGGTGGCGCGAAGGGCGGTAGGTTCGCCGTCATCGAATGCACGATACTCGAGGAAGAGCTTATGAAATCCGCGCAGCCAATCGGCTTTATCGGCATCGGCAACATGGGTGCGCCGATGGTGCGATGTCTCGCCAAGGCCGGTCATCAGGTTCTGATGTATGATATGCGCGCCGAGGCGATGTCACCCGTCGTCGACACCAATCGTGGCATTGAAGCGGCAAAAAACTCCAGCGACGTCGCCACGCGCTGCGAATTCGTGATCACCATGCTGCCCGAAAGCCGGCACGTCCGCGAAGCGATCTTGGGCGAGAATGGCATCGTCGGGCACGGCTTCAAGAAGGGCTCTGTCGTGATCGACATGAGCTCCTCGTTTCCGCTCGATACCCGCTCACTTGGCGAAGCACTCGCCGACAAGGGGCTTGGCCTCGTCGACGCGCCAGTATCCGGTGGCGTTGGCAAAGCAGTCACCGGCACACTTGCCATTATGACAGGAGGTGACGGGGCATTGATTGATCGCGTTGAACCTGTGCTGATGGCGATGGGCACGATCCACCGCACCGGCGCGCTAGGTTCAGGCCACGCCATGAAAGCCCTCAACAACTACGTGTCGGCAGCTGGTTTGGTTGCTACCGCCGAAGCGCTGATCGTCGGCAAGAAATTCGGCCTCGACGGTTCCGTCATGACCAAAGTGCTGAACGCCTCCACCGGCCGCAATAACACGACCGAGAATAAGGCCGAGCGCTACATGCTGTCGCGCAAATTCGACTCTGGATTTGCACTCGCGTTGATGGAAAAGGACGTCGGCATGGCCCGCCGTCTTGCCGAAGAGCTCGGCATCGGTGCCGACGAGTTGGCCTTTGTAAGCCGTTACCTCACTCAGGCGCTCGCCGCCCTCGGCAAGGAGGCCGATCACACCGCCGTGCTTCAGTTCGCCGAGAAAAGCGTCAAGACGTAAAATCGACGGCAGTCGTGTTTGCGCCGCATAACAACACGCCGACGCGCTCACCTCGGTCCGGCTTGTAGGCCCCGGACAGAATTGCGGCAAACGCTGAGGCGCCACCGGGCTCGAGGACAAGTCGCAACCCTTCCCAAAGTTTGACTTGGGCCGCCCGAATGGCCTCGTCGCTGACCAAGACGACCTGCTCGACGAAGTTGCGAGCAATCGGGAACATCAGATCGCCGACCCGACGGGCACCAAGACTGTCGGCCGCTAGCCCCGAAACCTCGACGTCGACCGGTGCTTGGGCGGCGAATGCGCTAAATAACGCCTTACATGTAGTAGGCTCGACGGCGATGATGCGAATACGGCTTTCGTACCAGGCAGCGATCCCACCAATCAACCCGCCTCCCCCGACGGCGACAAGCAGCGTGTCTATGCCCGGCGCCTGCGCTTCGAGTTCGAGCCCGACGGTGCCTTGCCCCAACAATGTTTCGACTTGGTCATAAGCGTGAACGCCGAGTGCGCCGGTTTGACGGATGTGAGCGCTGCAGGCGGCATACGCGTCCGCATAGGCAGCACCCCCGACGACAAGATCCGCGCCGAAATCTCGGATGCGCTGGATCTTCGCGGGCGAAGAGATCTTCGGCACGAAGATCGTCGCCTTTCGTGCTAATTTCGAAGCAGCATAGGCAACGGCCGCACCATGATTGCCACCGGATGCCGCGGCAACGCCGGCTTTAGGCATATCGCGCATCAGCATATTGGCAAAGGCACCGCGTGTTTTGAACGAGCCGGCGTGCTGCAGATGTTCGAGCTTGAATGTGATTTGACCTGCATCGATGCCGAAGTCCGTTCCGGATGCCTCAATAACCGGCGTGCGGCGAACATGCGATCGCAAACGATTATAGGTCGCCGCAATCGTGTCGCGTGAAATTTCCTGTTCCACCATCGTACGTCTCCGAGCAGGGGTCTGCCTTCGCTGCGAGACAGAACAAAAAACGCAAACGCTGGCAATGGTTTGTTGAGACGCAGGGTGTCTTTAGAGTAGAAATGCCCGCAAAGAAACGCTGAGGGGTATCGAATGGCTGTCGAAGGATCGACCAAGGTCGTGCTGATCGCGCTCGCATGTAATTTGGGCATTGCTATTGCTAAATTTTCTGCAGCCGTGTTCACCGGTTCCTCGGCGATGTTGTCCGAAGCGATCCACTCTCTTGTCGATACGTCGAACCAAGGTTTGTTGTTCCATGGCATCAAGCGAGCGTCCCGCCCAGCCGACGCACGGCATCCCTTCGGGTATTCTATGGAGCTGTACTTTTGGAGTTTCGTCGTTGCCGTCCTGCTGTTCTCGCTCGGAGCCGGCGTATCGATATACGAGGGGATCGACAAACTTACCCACCCGCATCCGATCAGCAATCCCGAAGTCAACTACGCTGTGCTTGGCATTGCTATCGTACTGGAAAGCATTTCGACGTGGCAGGCGCTTACGGCATTTAACAAAGTGCGCAATGGAGCGAGCGCGCTCGTAACGCTGCGGCGTTCGAAAGATCCTGCTCTTTTCACCGTATTACTTGAGGATCTCGCCGCTCTTGCGGGATTGACGGTCGCCTTCGTCGGAATTTCTGCGACGCATTTGTTGGGGTTTGAATGGGCAGATGGCGCTGCATCAATTGTGATCGGCTTGATCTTGGCGGCCGTCGCCGCGTTTCTATCGATTGAGATCAAGAGTTTGTTGATCGGAGAAGCAGCCTCCGAAGACTTGCAGAAAAGCGTGCGCCGTCTGCTTATTGCGGAGGGAGGCACGACCGGCCCGGTGCGCGCGATCAACGAGATCCGGACCATGCAGCTCGGGCCCAACGACGTCATAGTTGCAGCTAGCGTCGACATGGAAGACAGAGCAACGGCCGCCGACGTCGAGGCGGCCAATCACCGCCTAAATCGCGTGATCAAAGCACACCTTCCCGAAGTTCGTTATCTCTTCATCGATGTGAAAGCTGGCAGTTCAGTGAACGCAACGGCCGCCGACGCAACAACGCCGACATCGACATCCGCTCAGAGCTCGCCCCTCGAGCAGGCTGCCAGCGACAGCGCGGCGGCGGCTTTCCTCGTTGCCGGCACACAAGCGCATTCAAACAAACCGACGATCGCGGCGCGGCCCGCATCTGCCCGCAAGGGCAAAGGCGGCAAGCGGCGGCGCTGATACCGCCACTTGCCGTGCCTTTATGTTAGAACGGGATTTCATCATCAAGCGGCTTATCGAAGCTCTTGGCGGGCCCTTTGGCAGCCCGTTTCGGTTCACTGTAACCGCCAGCACTGCCTGACGAACCTGAACCGCCGCTACTGCCATAGCCACTGTCAGGCGCGCCATAGCCCGCCTGACTATCCTCCTGCATTCCGGCACCTGCACCCGCTCCAGCGCGGCCATCAAGCATGGTCAGGACGCTGTTGAAGCCTTGCAAGACGACCTCGGTCGAGTACTTCTCGACGCCTGCCTGATCCGTCCATTTGCGTGTTTGCAAAGCTCCCTCGATGTAGAGCTTTGCACCTTTTTTCACATAACTTTCAATGACTTTGCACAAAGGCTCGCTGAACACGACAACCCGGTGCCACTCCGTCTTTTCTTTGCGCTCACCCGAGCTCTTGTCACGCCAGCTTTCACTCGTTGCAATCGACAAATTGGCGATTGGCCGGCCGTCCTGGGTGCGCCGGATCTCCGGATCCTTGCCGACGTTACCGATCAGGATGACTTTGTTTACGGAACCAGCCATTTGGAACTCCTTTTGGCGTTACAGCACCCCACCGCAGGGTCGCGCACATGATTCTAGTTGCATCAACCTAGACCGGGTCCACTAAGGTCGGCACCCGAACATTGGCTTGTCCACGGCTTTGTCTTACATAAACACTTGCATTTCGTTCGCTATTCGTTCTAATTTAACACGACCTTCGGAAATTGCAACCCTTGCGGAACGACACCTTGCCATAAAGCACGACTATTGACCCAAACCCGAGATTCACCCATCTGAGGCGATCCGTTCATTTGGTGATGCACGAAACCATGCTTATCGCCGCCCGCTTCGCAGTGCTGGTCATCCTGTCATCAACGGCGGGGGCAGCCGCTTGGGCACAAGCTCTGCCAGATGGTTTCACGGCGCGGTCACACGAAGGCTCGGCAGCCCTTGTCAAAGGCAGCGCCGCGACCGCAGTTGCGTCATTTACTGAAGCGTTGAAGGATCCGAACCTCACTAATGATCGCAAAGCTACCATCCTGAACGATCGCGCCGTTGCCTACGGGCGCCTCGGCCAACCTCGACTTGCAGTCGAAGATTTCAATCGCGCGGTGCAGCTGTTCCCCGAGTATGCTGCGGTTTACAATAATCGCGGCAACACGCTACTGGCGATGGGGCAGGTGCGTGAAGCTCTCAAGGATTTCGACCGCGCCATCTTGCTGATGCCCGGCTATGCCGTCGCATTCCACAATCGCGCCGGTGCTTACATGCGACTAATGCAAATGCCGGAGGCGATCCGCGATTATACCAAAGCGATCGAACTCATGCCGGCCAGCGCTCCACCGCTTTCAGGTCGCGGTCGCGCGTTCTTAGCCGAAGGCCGGCCTTATGCGGCAATGCGCGACTTCTCGCGAGCAATTTTGAGCGACGCCCGTTTCAGTACCGCGTACCGATCGCGGGCAGAGGCAAAAATCGACGTCGATCGTTTCGAGGATGCTGTCGAAGATCTAAGTCGGGCCATAGCGTTCGAGCCGGGTAATTCCGAGGTATTCGTGTTGCGTGCCCAAGCATACTTGGCAAACCGTAACGCTGCTTCGGCCATCAAGGATTTTACGCGCGCGATCGAACTCGATGCCAAGTCGGTTGCAGCTTACCAGGGGCGTGGTCTAGCTCATGCCAAAGCCGAAGCCTTCGACGAGGCTGAGGCCGACCTGGCCCGCGCCATTGAACTCGATCCTCGAGCTGCGACGGCATTCGCCTATCGTGCCTACGTTTACAAGCTAACCGCGCAACCGGAACTCGGGTTGAAGGAAGTGGAGAAGGCACTCAAGATCGATGTAAATCGAGCCGAGATCTATTGGGCTAAGGGTGAAGTCGAGGAAGCCCTTGGCCGCACCGACGATGCCATCACAAGTTTCAAACGTGCAGTATCCTTGCAAGCAGGCTTCAAAGACGCAATTGAAGGCTTGGATCGCCTGGGCGCGACGCCGGATCGTTCGGAAGACGTCGAGGTTTCCGATGCAGGGGTTGGTCGATGGCGCGTGATCGCTCGGCAGAACCGTTATTATGGTGTGACCGAAGAGTTTCCGCGTATCCGCGTGCCACTGGAAATGATGGGAGAGGGCACGCCTCGATTGATTGAATGGGAAGTTCGCAAAGCGCCGCTTCAGGGGATCGGCACGCTAAAATTCAGCGCTGGACGCTCGGGTGCTTTGGAAATTGAACAGGTGGCGATTGTGGATACGCATTCGTCGGCGGTCATCGGGGTTCAGCCGCACCGCGTTGGCGATCGCGTCTCGCAGTGGACCTGGGAGGACGGCCACGTCACTGTGGCGAGCATTGATGGTGTGACCGACGATTTCGCTTTACGCACCGTCATGCCAAGGGAAAGGGAAAGGGAAAAGGAAAAGGAAAAGGAAATTCCTGTAGCGGTCGCGCCCCCCCAGCAACATCGGCGCACATCGAGCTCCAACGACAATGGCAACAAGGGAACGCCGTCCTGGGCTCCGTGGGCGCAATCGGGATGGGGCGGCGGTAGCGGTGGCTCTCAGTCGCAACGGTCGGGCCAACAGCGGCCGGGACCAAAACCAAAGACGTTGTTCGATATTCTGCTCGGAAATTGATCTGAACGAACCAATCAGGCGTTACAGGATCAGCGAATTCTTCCTGCGGTCCAAAATTGATGCCTGATGCGCCGACAATTATGTGGTTTCGCCAGGACCTGCGCTTGGCTGACAATCCAGCGCTCGTGCATGCCTGCTCGTCCGGCAATAAGGTCGTCGCACTCTTCATTCTCGACGACGTGAGCGCGGCCGCCTGGACGATGGGCAGCGCCAGTCGATGGTGGCTGCATCACAGTTTGGCGTCACTCGCTGAAGACCTCGATCGTCGAGGGGCAACTCTCATTTTGCGACGCGGCTCGACGCGCGATGTCATCAAGAGTGTCGTCGCCGAAACCGGTGCCACGCGAGTCTTCACCAGCCGCTGTTACGAGCCTTGGGCACGGGCACTCGAAACTCAAGTGCATGACGATTTGAAAGCCGCTGGCGTCACCTTCAAGCGCTTTGCTGGCTCCCTGATGTTCAATCCGGATTGGGTTAGAACCAAAACCAACTCTGCATTCAAAGTATTTACCCCATTTTGGCGAGCGGTCTCGGGGACTGAAGTTCGCACACCCATCGCCGCTCCAGATGAGATCCACCAACCTGCGGTGTTGCCACGAAGCGAGTCGTTGAATGCTTGGGACTTGTTGCCCACCAAGCCGGATTGGGCGGGTGGTTTACGTGACACTTGGCAGCCTGGTGAAGCTCAAGCGGTGGATCGCCTCGATACGTTTCTCGATAACGCAATCGGCAATTACACGGACAAGCGCAATCGACCGGACATCGTCGGCACGTCGCGTCTATCGCCCTATTTGCATTTCGGCGAGATCAGTCCAGCCACCTGCTGGCATCGAGCGCGCGACATTGCTAAAAACGATCAGAAGCTTTCCGCAGGTCTTGAGACATTCCTCAAGGAGCTCGCGTGGCGGGAGTTCTCCTACTATCTGTTGTTTCACTGGCCCAACATGCCCGAAGTGTCGTTTCGACCCGAATTTGAGAATTTTCCGTGGTCTGGAACTGATGATCAGCTACGAGCCTGGCAGAGCGGGCAAACGGGTTATCCGGTCGTCGATGCTGGAATGCGCGAACTATGGACGACAGGCTGGATGCACAATCGTGTCCGCATGGTTACGGCGTCATTCCTGATCAAGCATTTGCTCATCTCGTGGCGCGAGGGGGCTGCTTGGTTCTGGGACTGCCTGGTCGACGCCGACTTGGCATCCAACTCCGCAAGCTGGCAGTGGGTCGCCGGGTCGGGCGCTGATGCCGCGCCGTACTTTCGGATATTCAATCCGCAAAAGCAGGGCGAGACCTTTGATCCGGCAGGTGACTACGTACGTCGGTGGGTGCCTGAGATTGCGAAGTTGCCCGACAAGTATTTGCACGCGCCGTGGAACGCGCCGCCTGATATTTTAGCGCACGCCGGCATCACGCTCGGCAAGACATATCCGCGACCGATCGTCGATCATACTCAAGCCCGCGCCGCCGCCTTGGCCGCGTTCGGTACGCTCAAAAGCGGGATGGCGGTAGAGTAACCTTGTTGGATAGATGCATTGTGCGGTAGGCAGCTGGGTCGGCGGTCACGTGCTGCCATATCAAGGCTTGCGATGACCCCACCGAAGTCCAAATTTGCCTTTTCCTTACACTCGACCAGCGGAGCGGCTCGTGTCGGCGAGATTACGACACCACGCGGCATCATCAGCACACCCGCCTTCATGCCGGTCGGCACGGCCGGCACGGTAAAGGCGCTTTACCCCGATCAGGTGAAATCGGCCGGTGCCGATATCCTGTTGGGCAACACCTATCACTTGATGCTCAGGCCGGGTGCTGAGCGCATCGCCCGGCTTGGCGGCCTCCACACTTTCATGCGATGGGACGGCCCCATCCTGACCGACAGCGGCGGCTTCCAGGTGATGAGCCTGTCGAGCTTACGCAAAATGTCTGAGAAGGGCGTCACTTTCCAATCGCACATCGACGGTTCGACGCATCATGTGAGCCCAGAGCGCTCGATCGAGATCCAGTGCCTGTTGGGCGCCGACATCCAGATGCAGCTCGACGAATGTATCGAGCTGCCGGCATCGCGCGAGCGGGCGATCGAGGCCATGGAGCTATCGCTCCGCTGGGCTGAGCGGAGTAAGCGTGCGTTCGATGACATGGGTAAGCCGGGACAGGCGATGTTAGGCATCGTGCAAGGCGGCACGGATTTGGAATTGCGGCGCCGCTCAGCCGAAGCCCTCGTCGCGATGGATTTGCCAGGCTACGCTGTTGGTGGATTGGCGGTCGGTGAAGGGCACGATCTGATGGTCGCGACACTTGCTGGAACGACGTTATTTCTGCCGGCCGACAAGCCACGCTATTTGATGGGTGTCGGTACTCCTGTGGATATCATGGAGGCCGTCGCGCGCGGCATCGATATGTTCGATTGCGTGATGCCGACGCGATCGGGACGACACGGGCAGGCGTTCACTTGGGGCGGCAAGATCAATCTCAAAAACGCGCGTCACGCCGAAGATCCGCGACCTCTCGATGCGAATAGCTCTTGCCCCGCCGCCCGCGATTACTCGCGCGCCTATCTGCATCACCTGATGAAATCCGGCGAGCACCTCGGCTCGATGTTGCTGTCGTGGGCAAACGTCGCATTCTACCAGGACTTGATGGCAGCTATTCGCAAAGCAATTACCGAGGATCGATATGCAGCTTTCATTGTTGCACATAGGGCGCGACTATCCGGCGCTGAGGTGCCGTAAGCGTAGCTGACCTTAAGTTGCGTGCAGCGGCACGGGCTCCAAGAACGCTGCTGCAATCAACGCGCGCGTGTAGGCATTCTGAGGTGCGGACATGATCTGAGCGGTGAGCCCCTCCTCGACAACGCGGCCATCTTTCATGACCAACACACGATCAGCCATCGCCCGCACCACTGCCAAATCGTGGCTGATGAACACGTATGAGAGGCCGTGCCGCTGCTGCAAATTGCGGAGTAGGTCTATGATGTCGTGCTGTACGCTGCGATCGAGCGCCGAGGTCGGCTCGTCGAGCACAACAATCTTCGGCTTCAGGATCATGGCGCGCGCGATGGCGAGGCGCTGACGCTGACCACCTGAGAATTCGTGCGGAAAGCGATTGCGGGTTTCGGGATCGAGTTGCACCTCCGCGAATGCCGCGACCGCCCTCGCATCGCGCTCGGATTTGGACAACGCGGCCTCGTGAACCAGCAATCCCTCGCTGACGATTTCACCTGCCGTGAGGCGCGGTGACAACGATCCGAACGGGTCTTGGAACACCACCTGCATGTGACGGCGCAGCGGTCGCATACCCGCGCGCTCTAGCCCGTCGAGTTTACGATCTTCGAATCTGATGACACCAGCCGACGGCAGCAGCTTGAGAATGGCGCGGCCAAGTGTCGATTTTCCGGAGCCGGACTCGCCAACGATACCGACTGTTTCGCCTGCGCGCACACTTAGATCGACGCCGTCTAGGGCTGTCAAATACTTGCGTGGGATGCGCCGCACAGCATCAAACAGCGCTCGGCGACCCGGGAAAAGCACGCGCATGCCCTTCGCTTGCAATATCATTGGAGCATCCGAATTGATCTGCTGCTTGTGCCCTCGGGGCGTCGCATCAATCAACTTCTTCGTGTAAGGGTGCGTGGGACGAGCGAACAACACATCCGTTGCCCCCTGTTCGACGCAAATGCCCTGATGCATGACGAGCACCCGATCGGCAATTCGGCGAACCAACCCCAAATCATGTGTGACGAAAATGATCGCGAGGCCGAGCCGCGTCTGCAGATCTTTCAACAGCGCGAGTATTCCCGCCTGCACTGTGACGTCGAGTGCGGTGGTCGGCTCGTCGGCAATGAGCAGATCAGGATTAATCGCGATCGCCATTGCGATCATCACACGCTGACGCTGACCACCGGACAGCTCGTGAGGATAGGCATCGATCTTGGAGACAGGGTCCTGGATGCGCACCATGTCGAGCAATTCGAGCGATCGCACTCTTGCTGCCGCTCGCGATAATCCCGCATGCCGCCGCAACGGCGCTGCCATCTGCTGGCCGATCCGGTACAGCGGATCGAGCGAGGTCATCGGCTCCTGAAAGATCATCGTTAGCTTCGAGCCGCGATAGCGATCGAGCGTAGCAGCGGTAGCGCCGATCAACTCGACGCCGTTGTATTTGGCAGAACCTCTAGCCTGACCGTTGCTGGCAAGCAGCCCCATCAACGCCAGTATAGACTGGCTTTTACCGGAACCCGATTCGCCGACGATTGCGACCGTCTCTCCCGGTGCCACATCGAAATCAAGTCCACGCACCGCCGCCACAGCGCCCGACCCAGTGCGGAAGTCGACCTCAAGGCCTCGGACGGTAAGTAGCGGTCCGGCCACGGCTATACGTTGTCGATCAAGCGTGTCTTGCCGAGCCATGCTGCCACCAGTACGCGCGGCGACCGCTGCGATCTTGGGTCCCACTCAGCCAATGTTTCGGCATCACGAACGGCCACATAGTCGAGTTTGAAGCCGGCCATCTTGAGAGCAGCACTAGCATCACCGGTTGCCTTGTCGATCGCGATGCCAGCCTTCATTTGATTTGCGATTTCGACAATCAATCGATGGATGATCGGTGCAGTGGCGCGATCCTGCGGCGATAGATAGCGATTGCGCGAACTCATCGCCAGGCCGTCGAACTCTCGCACGGTTGGCATACCGACAATCTCGATGGGTAGATCCAAATCGCGCACTATTTGGCGAACGACACACAGTTGCTGATAATCCTTCTCGCCGAAGATCGCGAAATCGGCTTGTGATTGACTGAACAGCTTGCAGCATACGGTCGCCACGCCCTCGAAGAAGTGCGGGCGGAAATCTGTTTCGAGCCCGAGCGCCGACCCTTTCGGCACAACCCTCGTGGCAGCTTCTGGGCGGTACATCTCGTCGACGCCCGGTGCCCACACCGCGTCGCAACCTACACCCGCTAGCTTCGCCACATCGCTCGCCTCGTCGCGCGGATAACGAGCGAAATCTTCGTGCGGTGCGAACTGCGTAGGATTGACGAAGATCGAAGTGATCGTGCGGCGGGCTTTGGTATGTCCGAGTTTCACGAGTTCCAGGTGTCCATCGTGAAGTGCACCCATGGTCGGGACGATTGCGCTCGTCTCCCCGGCTTTCCGCCAGCCGGCTGTTAGTTTGCGCAGTTCGACGAGCGTCCGCACAATAACGGGATCCGTGATCGCAGCAGTCAAAGACATATCCAAGGCTGATGCACTCCCGGTTCACCTCGATTGGCGCAACTTCTAATGCAAGGCCGCAGCCGTCAAGAGCCGAGGTCAATAGCTAATGATTGACCTGGCAGCATATTACATCTGGCACATTGGCACCGAGTGCGCGACATTGCGGCTTCAACAGCCGAAAGTCCGTGCCGCATGCTTGTCTACGCCTTGAAACGGCTCTGCGTTGCGGTGTTGGTCGCGCTGTTCGTTTCGGCGGTAGCGTTTACTGCACTTCGCATGTCTGGCGACCCCGCGATGGCGATCGCCGGCGAGGGCGCCAAGGCAGGCGACATCGAGTTAATACGCAAGACCTATGGCCTCGATCGGCCGCTCGCCGTGCAGTATTTCGACTGGCTGACGACTGTGGCCAAAGGCGACTTCGGCGAGTCGCTATACTTCAAGACTAGCGTAACGAGCCTGATCGCCGACAAACTTCCGGTGACCTTCATCGTCGGCGCGTTATCAATCATATTTGCCCTCGCCGTTTCGGTTCCGCTCGGCGTTCTGGCCGCCGTGTACCAGGGCAGCTTCATTGACCGGTTGGCTCTCGCCGTCGCCGTCGCGGGCCAGGCGTTGCCAAACTTCTTTTTTGCACTCGTCCTAATGATGATCTTTTCCATTCAGCTACGGTGGCTGCCGGTTTCTGGCTCGGACACCTGGGCGCACTATGTGATGCCGGTGATAGCGCTCGGCTACTATGTAACACCACCGCTGATGCGTCTTGTCCGTGCCGGCATGATCGAGGTGTTGGGTGCAGACTATATCCGAACGGCTCGCGCCAAAGGGCTGTCGTCAATGAGCGTGATTTTCAAGCACGGCTTGCGTAATGCGCTGGTGCCGGTGGTGGCTTTGGCGGCAGTACAGCTCGGGCTTCTGCTTGGCGGCTCCATCGTCATCGAGACCATTTTCGCGTTGGATGGCCTGGGCTACCTCGCCTACCAGTCGATCACGCACAAGGACTATCCTGTGACGCAGGCCGTTCTGTTGCTCCTTTCACTGATCTATGTGCTGTTGACACTCGCCGCCGATCTACTCAACGCTTTCCTCGATCCTCGCATGCGGGTGGCGTGATGCGCAGCACCTCCGTGGCGACCATGGCACCAGCATCCGAACTAATCCGCGCGTTGCCGTCCCTTACGCGCCGCATGGCGGCCAACCCAGCGCTGGTGATCGGCCTGGCATTGATCAGCGTCGTGGTGGCGATGGCGGCTCTCGCGCAGTGGATCAGTCCGCACGACCCCTACACGCAGGATCTGACCAAGCGCATGATCCCGCCATTCTGGCACGCCAAAGGCAACTGGACGCATCCATTCGGTACCGACAATCTGGGGCGCGATTATCTCTCACGTGTCATATATGGCGCCCGCATCTCGCTGTTGATCGGCGTGTCGGTGATGATCATCTCGGGACTGATCGGCACCACGCTCGGGCTGCTTGCTGGCTACTTCGGTGGCAAGGTCGACATGGTGGTGAATTTCATTATCACGGCGCGGCTGGCAATGCCGGTAGTGCTCGTCGCCCTCGCGGTCGTCGCGATGATCGGCGGATCGCTCACCGTCGTGATCGTGACGCTCGGCCTGCTCAAGTGGGATCGCTTCGCCGTGGTGATGCGAAGTGCGACCCAGCAGGTCCGATCGCTCGATTATGTAACTGCTGCCGAAGCAGCCGGCGCCTCGCGCGCACGCGTATTGCTCGGCGAGATCTTGCCCAACGTATTGCCGCACCTAATCGTGGTCGCGACGGTCGAAGCCGGCAGCGCGATCCTGCTCGAAGCGGCGTTGTCATTTTTAGGCCTTGGCGTGCAACCGCCGCTCCCGTCCTGGGGGCTGATGATCGCGGAAGCAAAGAACTTCATGTTCTTCTCGTTCTGGCTGATTGCGATTCCTGGCTCGGCGCTGGCCCTCCTGGTGCTCGGCATCAACCTTGCCGGCGATGGTCTGCGCGATGTCCTGGCACCGGAAGGGCGGGCATGAACAAACCGGTACTCGAAGTCGCCGATCTCCACGTTGACATCGCGACCCCGCGCGGAATGCTGACCGCCGTGCGCGGGATCTCATTCGATGTGGTGGCGGGCGAAACAGTATGCATTGTCGGCGAATCCGGTTGCGGAAAATCGATGACGGCGCTCGCCCTTATGGGTCTGCTGCCAAAGTCCGCCAAGTCGCGGGCTACGCGGATCGTGCTGTCAGGCGAGGATTTATCGACGGTAAAAATCTCGGCCCTGAACGCACTGCGCGGCGATCGAATGGCGATGATCTTCCAGGAGCCGATGACGGCGCTGAACCCCGCATGGACCATCGGTACGCAGCTGATCGAAGTACATCGGCGGCACAAGGGTTCGTCGACGGAAGAAGCACGGGTCCGCGCGGTCGATCTGCTTGGTCTCGTTGGAATAGCTCGTGCGGCTGAGCGGCTTGGCGCTTATCCGCATCAGTTGTCCGGTGGCCTTCGGCAGCGCGTGATGATCGCAATGGCATTGATGTGCTCGCCCGATCTGCTTATTGCCGACGAGCCAACGACCGCGCTCGACGTGACGATCCAGGCGCAGATATTGCGGCTGCTGGCGGAGTTGCAAAAAGATCTCGGCATCGCATTGCTGCTGATCACGCACGACCTTGGAGTCGTCGCCAGGATCGCCGATCGCGTAAACGTCATGTATGCTGGCCGCATCGTCGAAAGTGCGACGGCCAAGGAGCTCTTTGCACGTCCGATGCATCCCTACACGCGTGCGCTGCTCGCGTGTTTACCGCGCCCCGGAATCTCTGCAGGCGAACGTCTCGGCACCATCCCGGGCGTCGTGCCGTCTTTGATCGGCGGAATTACGGGATGTGCGTTTCGATCACGATGCCCGGTCGCAATTGCCACGTGTGCTAACGCCATTCCGCAACGAGAGGTGAATTACTCGCATCGTTTTGAATGCGTACACAATGCAACCGCGGCGGTGCCGGCTTGAGTGCCCCCCTGCTACAGATGCGTGGACTCACGCGCTCATTCCGCGTTAGCCGCGGCGTGTTCCAGCGCGCGCAAACGCTGCATGCGGTTGCCGGCGTCAACCTCGACGTGATGAAGGGTGAGGTGCTCGGGATCGTTGGCGAATCCGGTTGCGGAAAATCGACGCTCGCCCGCCTGATGCTCGGCATTCTGCCGCAGACGGCCGGGACGATGCGGCTCGGCGCGCAAAACGTAATGGAAATGACCCGCCGCGAGTTGGCACGCCGCATGCAGCCGGTGTTCCAGGATCCCTACTCCTCGCTGAACCCGCGCCGGCGCATCGCGTCCATCGTTGCCTTGCCGCTCGACGTGCAGGGCACCGGCACCGCTGACGAACGTCGCACCCGTGCGCTCGCTGTCATGGATAAGGTCGGCCTGCCTGCCCGCTTCGCCGACAACTATCCAAATCAATTGTCGGGCGGTCAGCGTCAGCGCGTTGCGATCGCGCGCGCCTTGGTGACCAACCCTGAGATCGTCATTTGCGATGAGCCGACATCGGCGCTCGACGTGTCGGTGCAAAGCCAGATCCTCAATCTGCTGATGGATCTTCGGCGTGACCTGGGTTTGACCTATGTATTCATCAGCCACAATCTCGGTGTGGTCGAGCATTTAGCGACGCGGGTCGCCGTGATGTACCTAGGCCGCATCGTCGAATTGGCGCCCGTGGCGGATTTGTTCAAGGCGCCGAAACATCCATACACGAAGGCGCTTTTGGCATCGGTATTGACACCTGATCCAGGATTGGGCCTGCCCGATGCGCTGTTGGGTGCGGCCTCGCCAGATCCATTTTTGGTCGTGCCCGGTTGCCCATTCGCCGACCGCTGTCCCCAAGTAATGGACGTATGCCGCTCGACGCCGCCACCGCTAGTTCCTCGCGACGGCGGCTATTCCGTGTGTCATCTCGGCTAATTTATGCCGGCTGCTCGAACTGCGGTTGCCAGCGCAGGAGGTACGATTGAATTCGGCGTACGACGAAAGCAAGGATGATGCCGACGATCATCATCACGAAAATTGCGACCATCATCTCGGCTGCATTAGCCCGGGCCTCGGCTTCGATGATCAGCTTGCCGAGGCCGCGCTCGGCGCCGATGAACTCACCGACGATAACGCCGATCAGCGCGAACGAGACCGCCGGCGTCAGCGACGCGAACACCCACGCGAGCGCCGATGGGATGACCACCGTGCGCAGGACCGTAAGCTCGCTCGCACCCAATAGCCGGGCCGCTGCGATCTGATCGCGGTCGACCGATCGCGTGCCTTCGAACGTATTGAAGAACACCACAAAGAACACAACGATCCAGGCGGTGACGATCTTCGACATATCGCCCAACCCGAACATCAAGATGATGAGCGGAACCAGAGCAATGCGTGGAATTGAATTGGCCGCCACGACGTAGGGCCCGAAAATCCGCGCCAGATAGTCGGAGCGGCCTAGCATCAGCCCCATTAATATCCCCGACAGTGTGCCGCCGATGAAGCCCCAGAACATGTTCTTCAGGGTGACCACGGTTGCCAGCCATAGGTTGTTGCTATTGGCATCGAAACACGCGGCAAAGCCGGCCTTGTCGGCAAAACAGCCGAGCTTTAAAAAGCTCGTCCAGATCGCCGATGGCTTGGAGATGAAATAAGGATCCAGCAAGCTCGGCACGAGGGGCTTGAGGACGGCGACCTTGCGAAGGTCGAAACCCCACTCCCAAATGACAAACGTTATCACCAGGATCGCGAGTTGCCAGAACAGAACCTTGAGCGTCGAATGTTTCATCTCACTCAGCTTTCGTCAGCCGGAATTCTTCGCCGAGAGAGTGCCAGATGTGCGAGTAAAGCCGTCCGAACTCGGGTGTCTCGCGCAAACTCACGGCATCGCGCGGACGAGCGAAGGACACTTCGAAATCCTCCTTCAGGCGGCCGGGCCGGGCTGACAGTAAGATGATGCGGCTCGCAAGCGTGAGTGCTTCCCCAAGATCGTGCGTGACGAACAGGACGGTTTGACGCTCACGTTCCCAAATTTCCAACAGCGTCTTGTGCATCTCGAGTTTGGTATGCGTGTCGAGCGCCCCGAACGGTTCATCCATCAACAGGATCTCAGGCTCCATGATCAGCGTGCGCATGAGGGCGACGCGCTGACGCATGCCGCCGGACAACATGCGCGGAAAGCTCTTATCGAAACCGGCCAGCCCCGACGTTTCGATTGCGCGCTCGACCTTTGCTGCGCGCTCAAACTTCGGCACACCGGCAATTTCTAACCCATAGCCGATGTTGGCTTCGACCGTGCGCCACGGAAACACCGTGTCGCGCTGGAACACGTAGCCGACCTTCCGATTGACGTCGCCGTGCGCAACTTCTTGGGCGTCAATCCGGATGCTGCCGCCGGACTTCGGGAGCAGCCCGGCAACCATATTGAGGATCGTGCTTTTGCCGCAACCAGACGGGCCGAGCAGAGCGACGAACTCTCCCTGTTTGACGTCGAACGACACGTTATCGACAGTGAGCAATTCGCCGTTCTCAGTGTTGTAGCGCTTGACGAGGTTTGCTACCGAAACACGCGTGGATCCGCGCCCCTTGGCAACCGCTGCCAGTACCATCCGCAGCGCCTTACTTGAACTTAGCTTGAGCGGCGTCGAGGAAGCTCATATCGACGATATCCTCGAAATTCGTTGGGGGTATATCGGTGCCGGCGCGATACCAGACTTTGCCACCACGCTCGAAATCCGCCTTTTCGATGCGTCCGGTATAGCCCCATGTTTCCCGATCGAAGGCGAGCTCGACCTTGGTCGCCTTCTCATCGTAACCGTCATAGTATTTTTTTCCGACCAGCGCATACACTTCATCGATCGGTGCGGTCTTGACCCACTGCATCGCTTGATACATCGCATTGACGAAGCTTTGCGTCTTGGCCTTCTCGTCTTTTGTCGTTTCTTCGAGCGTATACAGCACGAGCACCGGCACCGTGCCACCGAACACGTCGGTGAACACGCCCTTCTTCGAGGTGTCGTAGATGACACGGCCGAAGTTCTTATCCTCGGCCTCAATCACCCAGCTCGGCACGGCCATAATGGCATCAAACTGCTTGGTCTCGAGACCGGGGAACAGCGTCTTTGGACCGCCGCCCGCGACCCAATTGATCTTATCGCCGAGCTTCTTCGACTCAAACACGTACGTGCCGTACATCCAAGTGCCGGCGCCGATCGCGGTCGCAGCGATGATCGGCTTCGAGCCGTCCGGCCGCTTATAGGCGCCGAGATCTTCGACCGTTTTAATGCCGGCATCGAACAAGTCCTTGCGGATCACGATGTTAGAGATCGACGCGATCATCTGACTAGCCATGATGATCTTGCACTTCTTGCCGCGATTGCTCAATTGCAAGGAATGGCTGGCATCACCGTGCGCGTACAAAGCTTGTCCGGCTGCCAAGGCTTGGCGGCCGTGCGTGCCCGCATTGCCGATGACAAGTTTGAGATCAACGCCTTCTTTCTCGAAATACCCTTTCTCGAACGCGATTTTGCCGAGTGAATAAATCGCGCTCGACGGACCGAAGGCTAAAGTCGCCGGGCTGCCAGCAGCGATGGCTTGGCCGGGAAGGATGCTGGCAGCAGTGATGGCCGAGCCGCCTAGAAGCGCGTCGCGACGATTGATATTCATAAGTCTTTCTCCCAAGATTTTGTCAATTGGCGCCAGCGGCCCGCGTGCACGCGCAACGAATTGTATCCACCTTATAGCGTCGGACCAACCGTGCCGTCTCGGCTCATTGTCGCAATCTCATCGGCACTGTAGCCGAGGTTTGCCAAAATTTGCCCGGTGTGCTCACCAATCTTTGGCGGGTCCAATCGCTTTTGCAGGCGTTGGCCATCGATCGATATCGGCAACGCCGGGGTTTGTGCCGAGCGCCCATCCGGCAGGGTCACATCTAAAAGCCCACCTGATGACAACAGGTGCGGGTCATCAAACAGATCGCTCGGGGTGTTGACCGGGGCGAAAGGCAAATCAAGCCTCTCCAACTCTTTCGACAATTCGGAAATTTCCCAAGTTCTGAGAATGGCGGCTATCTCTGGGATCATCCATCCGCGCTGGTCGACCCGGCCCTGGCTCGTCGCCAACCGGGTATCGGTGAGCCACGCCGCGCAACCGAATGCATTGCAGAAGCCCCGCCAATGCTCCTCGCCGACGATGGACACAAAGATCTTGGTACCGTCCCGGGTATCGAACAAATCGTACACCGGCCACGGTGCGCTCTTCACCGACCATGGCTGCGACTTTTCCCCAGTGACACTCTCAAACATCATCGCTTGCGCCATCAAGAACACGTTGTTTTCAAATAGCGCACTCTGGATGTACTTGCCCCGCCCCGTTCGTTCGCGCTCGGCCAATGCGGCCTGGATCGCAATGACGCCGAACATGCCACCCATGATATCGTTGACGGAAGCGCCAGCCCGCATCGGCTTGCCGGGCGGTCCCGTCATATAGGCGAGCCCGCCCATCATCTGCACGACTTCGTCAAGCGCGAGCCGGTTTTCATAAGGGCCCGGAAGGTAGCCTTTCAATGAGCAATAGATGAGGCGCGGCATGTCCTTCGCAAGCGTTGCATAATCGAGACCGAAGCGGCCCAATAATCCAGGACGGAAGTTCTCGATCAAGATATCGCTGTTCCCCACCAACCGGCGCGTCACTGCTTGACCGGCCGGTGTCGTGGTGTCGACGGCGAGCGATCGCTTGTTCCGGCTATAGGTGCCGAAAAATCCGGAAGCGACGCCCTTGAAGTGCCGGGTCCGGTCGCCCTTCAATGGCTCGACCTTGATCACATTCGCGCCGAGATCGGCGAGGATCATCCCGCACGACGGGCCCATCACCATCTGGCTGAATTCGACAACGCGTACGCCCGCAAGGGGAAGGCCCGCGCGTCTGCCGTCAACATCCTGTCGCTCGGGCATAAGGTCGTCCCCGCATTGTGGCACTCCGCCGCAAAGGACAGGCGACGAGAGGTGCTGTCAAGCGACAGTCGCGACGGGTACTGTCTACGCCTCGCCTCATTTGATCTGCAGCCTTGAGGTGGAGGGAGGAACGACGTAGCGCTGGCGAGGGTTGGCCAGTTGGCGGAGTTGAGCCGAACGGAGATAAGGCGATGCGCGTGGTGTCCCTGAGTTCACGGTTATTTTCGCGAACCGTTTGTGCGGTTCTATTAGCTTCAACTGTGAAACTGGGCACCAGCGTGCCGAGCTTAGCGCACTCTTGGTATCCGCATTATTGCTGCAGCGACCAGGATTGTGTGAAGGTCGATCGCATCGAATACGTGCCCGACGGCATGTATATGACCGCCGGCCAAATGCGCGTATTCGTGCCCGACACCATGGAAAAGCGCCCGTCCGAAGACACCGATGCCCACATCTGCGTGATGCGCACACAAAGCGGCTTGCGCGTGCGGTGCGTCTTCCTGCCGGGCACTGCGTGAGTCTATACTGTTGCGAGGGACAGTATGCGGGCGCGTCTCACGGTTGTAATTTTCGGGGAGGGCTGTCGTGCGTAAGCCAATAGGGCGCGGGGCTGGCTATGATTTTATCCGGTCTTGCGCAGTATTTTTCGGGTTTTTATTCGTCGGTACTGCGATTTTTACGACCCAAGCAGTTGCCGCGCGGAAAGCCTTTGTCGTTGGCAACTCCAATTATAGCCACATCAACAGCCTGCCCAATCCGGCGAATGATGCAGCCGATCTCGCGGCCAAACTCAAGGCACTCAACTACGATGTCACGCTCGAGCTCGACGTCGGCCGCGCGCAGTTCCTGCGCAGCTTTCAAAAATTCTCCGGATCACTGACCGCCGACGATCTGGCGCTTGTCTATTTCGCCGGGCACGGCTTGCAGATCGGCGGCGAGAACTATCTGTTCCCGGTCGACGCGCGCGTCGAGAAAGAGGACGACGCTCGCCAAGTCCTCGTGCCGCTCAATGCGCTGCTGGCGGACTTGTCGCGGATCACGACGAGCCGAATTTTGATCCTCGATGCGTGCCGCAACAACCCCTTCGCCGATGAAATTGCCAAGGCGAAAGCGACCCGTTCAGCCGGACCAGCGGCACGCGGATTAGCCCGGGTTTACGCAGGCGTCGGATCGTTCATCATTTACTCGACGCAGCCCGGCAACGTCGCGCTTGATGGAACGGGGCGCAACAGTCCGTTCACCGATGCATTGCTGCGGCACATCTCGGTACCGAACGCCGATGTTCACGCCGTAATGCGCCGGGTGCGCGGTGACGTGCAACGCGCCACCGCCGAACAACAGGTCCCTTGGGAGAATTCTTCTCTAATCGACGAGATTGTATTCGCCGCCGGGACCGCGACTGCCGCAGCGCCGAGCCAGCCATCGCCGCCAACTGCTTCGCCCTCCCCACCATCGCCCAATCAACCAACCCGCATGTCGAAGGCTTCGACCGAGACCTATAGCTACGTCACCGGGCTCGATCCGAAAGGTGATAACTTCCTGGCGCTGAGGTCGGGCTCCGAGCCTGACGCGGTTCGCATCGCAACCATGGGGCCGAATACACTTCTGAAAATCGCCGAGAGCCGTGGCGTGTGGCGCCGTGTGGTTTTGCTCGACGGGGCAACCGGCTGGGCGCACAGCAACTGGATCGCCTGTTGCCGCACAATTGCAGGGGCCGCGAGTGCCGGAGCAACTGCGGTTGGGTCAGGCAAGGCCGCGCCGCCTGGGGCCATCGGCAAAGCATTCGGCGATACCTGCGATAGTCTCTGGCTGCGACGCAATACGATCTGGAAACGCAACGGTTACTGCTTCACCAGTGCCAAGGCCAAGCAAGCGCTCGGCAACGCCGGCTGCTCCCGCGACCAAGCCGCTGCCCGCGCCGCCATGTCCGCCGCCGACATCGCCGAGGTCGATGCGTTGCTGGTGCGCGAACAGGGCATGGGGTGTCAGTGAGGGGTGGTGGGAATGCGCTCTCACATCCCGCGCTTCGGCACGCCGGCCATAAACTCCCCCACCTCTTTCGCCCAAAACTTCGCCAGCCCGGTCGTGCCGTGGCCTCGGGTGTCGGCGGTGGCGAGGATCAAAAACAAACGAGCGTTCTTTAATCGTTTCAACTCACGCTCGACCAACCCGAATTCCGGCGGGTTGCGCTCGTCATCGGCAGAGTTGATGACGAGCACGGACGCCTTGATCGCATCCAACGCCGGCTGCGGATTGTAATCGCGCGAGGCGTCCCATTGGTAGACGAAGTCGTTTGCGTCCGCTGCGAACGGGGCCGCCAAACGCTCGTCGACGATCTTGTCGGCGGCAGCGCGCGTCGGTGCCATGCCTTGATAGGCTAGATTCCCGCCGTTGGTTGCGATGCCGTAGAATACATTCGCGACCCGGAGGCCCTTCGGCTGTGCGGTGTAGTTGCCGTCGTTGTAGTCCGGGTCTTTGCGAACGGCGTCGATCAACATGCGGCGCATCATCCAATTGCGAGCCGACATCTCGGTCGGCTGCGATGCCATCGGCACGAGCGCGTCCATGAACTCCGGGTACTTCACGCCCCAAACCCAAGTGTGCATGCCGCCCATCGAATTGCCGAGCACCAGACGCACATGCTTGATGCCCAACCCCTCCGACAGCAGTCGGTACTGTGCCTGTACCATGTCATCGTAATTGTACTTCGGGAACTTCCCCTTGAGGCCATCGGACGGCTTCGATGATTTGCCGGCACCCAGCGCGTCCGGTACAATGATGAAGTACTTCTTCGCATCAAGCGCTTGACCGGCGCCGAAAATTTCACCAGCGAACGCAGGCGTCAGAAGTCCCGTGCCCGAGCCTGCGGTCCCATGAAGGATCAGCACCGGCTCGCCGGTCGGCTCTCCGATCGTGGTGTAATGCAGCCGCAGCTCCGGCATCACTTCCCCGCTACTGAAGCGGAAATCCTTGGCGATGAAGTCACCCTCTTTCGGAGCCGGATAATCGGCGGCCGTCGCAGCAAACGAAATTAGCCCCACGATGAGCGTTAGCGCTGCATTCAGCGCGACGTTACGGATTTTCATGGTCGTTTTCCCAATTCGGCACCCACTCTGCGGTGGATCACAACCAAAACCTAACCGGAAAGCCTCACCTTCGCATCCGTCATTTCGAGTGGTAACTCCTGTGCAAAACCGCTATTTTCCATTTACGCCCATAAATACCCATGTTATCCCATTAATGCCCGACCCGCATCGGGCTGTGATGCCGTGGCAGGGCGCTCGATCTCGGTAGAGGGCCTGCGATTGATGCGACCGCCACGGTTCGCGGCCCAACTCCGCAAATGGGGGTGCCGACAAGTGCGGCGGAGGCGGTCGGGCGTTGGTTTAGTTCTGGTTCGTTCACGCGTTAGGATTTGCAGCGGGGATGGATCGCTTTGTCTCAACGTTCACGAACAAGATCGACGCGAAAGGCCGCGTCTCGATCCCAGCCCCGTTCCGAGCGGTGCTCGAGCGCGACGGATATTCTCAAGGGACTGGGGGCGGCCCACCCGCAAGCGCACAAAGTGGGGGCGGCATCTATTGCTACCCCTCGCTCGACGCTGCCGCGATCGATGGCGGCGGCGAAAGGCTTGCGCAGAAAATCGATGGCCTTCTCAGTGGCCTCGCGGATTACTCGGACGAGCGAGACGAGTTATCCGTGGCGCTTTACGGCGACGTCCAAATCCTCAACATCGACGGTGACGGCCGTATCGTCCTTCCTGAAGGCTTGCGCACTCACGCGGGTCTCACCACCCTCGTCACCTTCGTCGGCCTTGGCGATAAATTCCAAATGTGGGAGCCCAAAGCCTTCGAAGCCCGCCGCAAGTCCGCGCGCGAAAAAGTCCAAGAACACAGAAAACTGTTTGGCCAAGGCGGGCGATCCGCTAACCCCTCGGATGACGAACGAGGAGGAAGTGCATGAGCGCTCCGCACATACCGGTGCTGTTGGGCCCGGTGATCGAACATCTGGCGCCACAGGACGGCGAACTCTTCATTGACGGCACCTTCGGGGCGGGCGGCTATACCTCGACCATTCTTGAAGCCGCGAACGTGCGCGTGATGGCGTTCGACCGTGACTTGACGGCGGTTAGATCGGCCACCGCCGTGCGCGAACGCTATCCGGGCCGTCTACGGGTTATCAACGCGCCGTTCAGCGATATGGAGCGGTATGCTCGCATCGCGGAAACGCCAGCCGGCGCGCCGCTGATCGAAGGCCCGATTGTCGATGGCGTGGTACTCGACCTCGGCGTGTCGTCGATGCAGATCGACCAGCCGGAGCGCGGCTTCTCTTTCCAGAACGACGGTCCGCTCGACATGCGCATGTCGCAGGATGGCGAGCATGCCGGGCGCAGCGCTGCCGACCTCGTCAACACCCTCGCCGAGGAAAAGATTGCGAGCATCCTGTTCAACTATGGCGACGAGCGCAAATCCCGCTCAATCGCCCGTGCGATCGTCCGGCGCCGCGCAACCGAGCCGTTCGCACGCACCCTCGATCTGGCGAGCGTCATCGCTCGCGTTCTTGGGCCACGCAAGGCCGACGGAAAGCACCAGGCGACGCGCTCTTTCCAGGCGTTGCGAATTGCCGTCAACGACGAACTGGGTGAGTTGGCGCGTGCCTTGGTCGCCGCCGAACGGTTGCTGAAACCTGGTGGACGCCTCGTGATCGTAACGTTCCATTCGCTCGAAGACCGGTTGGTGAAACGTTTCCTCATAGAGCGCGCCGGCAAACAGTCGGCTGGATCGCGTTATTTGCCGGAAATAGTTGCAGCAGCGCCGCCAAGTTTCCAAATCATTAACCAACGCCCGGTATCTCCAAGTGACGAGGAGTGCGCCGAAAATCCACGTGCGCGCTCATCGAAACTGAGGGCAGCGCTTCGAACGGCGGCGGCACCCTGGTCGCAAGGTGCCTCGACCGACATGCCGCTCGTGGAGTTTTGAGGGACTGAACCGGGAGAAGGAAGCGTGCGGCGAGCGCTCACAGCAGCATCGGTATTATTCGCGATTGCGGCGGCGGTGACGTTGTACGGCATCGTTTACGACACCAGGCGCATTGCCGCACGCACCCATGACTTGGAAAAAACTGCGGAGCGAGCCGAAGCAGAAATCGCTGCCGCAAAAGCCGAACTCGCGCATCTTTCGCGGCCTGAACGGATCGAACCGCTCGCTCGGGCTATGGGTCTGATGCCACCCACCCCGAAGCAATTCGTTGATGAGAGCAGGCTGCCCAGACGTTTGGTTGGCGTGCGATGAGGGCGCGCGCTGACACTTCGACCGGTCCGGTGCCTGAGAGCCGCACCATCGGCGTTTTCTTGTGCGCCATGCTCGGGTTTGCGGTGTTGACCGGGCAGTTGGTGTGGCTCGCGGTCAAAGGCCAGAGCACGCCGCGGTTATCAATGAGCGAGCCGATCGCACGTACGTTCGCGAGGCCGGACATCGTCGACCGCAACGGGCGGCTGATCGCAACCGACCTTGAGGCACCCTCGCTCTATGCCGATCCAGCGGTCATCCTCGACATCAATGAGGTGGCAGAGAAGCTGGGTGCCGTGTTTCCAGACATTGACCAGTTGCAGCTGCGCTTGCAGCTTGCCGACAAGAGCCGTCGGTTCGTCTGGTTGCGGCGGGGGCTGTCGCCTCGAATGGCCCAGCGTGTACATGATTTGGGGCTGCCTGGACTGGGATTTCGCCGCGAGCAGAAACGTAGCTATCCACTTGGGCACCTGGCCGGGCACCTACTAGGCGCGGTCAATGTCGACAATCGCGGTCTGTCAGGCGTTGAAAAGTTCATCGACGAGACCGTCGGTATCGAAGCAGTGCTCGGCGCCAAGCCATCGGCGAAAGTGCCGATCCAGTTGTCCCTCGATATCGGTGTGCAACACGGGTTGGAAAGCGAGCTCTCCGCCGCGGTCCAGCGCTATACGGCGGCTGGGGCGGCTGGCATCGTAATGGATGCGTCGAACGGTGAAATCATCGCGGCGGCCTCGCTTCCCGATTTTGATCCGTCGCACCCGGCTCAAGCACTCGAACCGGCGCGGCTCGACAAGAACCAGTCGGGCACGTTCGAGCTGGGCTCGATTTTCAAGCTGGCAACGATTGCGCAAGCCCTCGACAACAAGTCTGCGACACCCGACACCGTGATTGACGTACGTGCGCCGCTGTGGATCGGCCGGCATCAGATCCGCGATCTCCACCCGGCTGGCCGGCCGCTGTCGGTACGTGACATCTTCGTGCAGTCATCAAACGTCGGCGCGGCGCGGCTCGCATTGAGCGATGGCGCCGATCGGCAGCGTACCTTCCTCAATCGGATTGGTATTCTGAAGCAGGGAGCCACGGAGGCCGGCCCGATTGCGGCACCGAGTCAGCCGAAACATTGGGGTGAGGTCGAGACTGCAACGATTGCCTTTGGCCACGGCTTGGCGATTTCACCGATGCGTTTCGCAGCGGCTTCGGCCTCATTACTGAATGGTGGCACACTGGTCGAGCCGACGGTGCTGCGGGCGAGCATCGCTCCACGACCGCAAGGCGATCGCATTATCGCACCCGAAACCAGTGCAGCACTTGCTGCCCTTATGCGGCGTAATGTTACGTTGCCGACCGGCACCGGACGACGCGCCGAAGTCAACGGCTACGAGGTCGGCGGCAAGACCGGCACGGCCGAGATCGCGGTAAAAGGCAAGTATCGCGGCGATCTGGTGATTTCTTCATTCCTAGCGACGTTTCCAACAAGCGAACCGCGCTACATCGTGCTGGTTCTTCTCGATCGCCCACAGCCCTCGCCCGACTCTGGCGCTCAGATTACCGCCGGCATGAACGCTGCGCCGACCGTTGGCCGGATCATCGCGCGCATTGGGCCACTTTTGCGGAGTAAAGCCGCCGAAGAAACGACAATGTTTGACGCGATTGCCGACGCGAAATAAGAGACGGACGGGCAACAGAACGGGACATCGGCGCATGCTGCTTTCTTCGCTTGCAGGCCAAGCAGCCACCGTCCCATCCGAGGCGGCGGATATCGACGTTGCGGGCTTGACCGCCGACAGTCGCGCGGTCCAGCCTGGCTGGCTGTTTGCGGCTTTATCGGGCGCCAAGGTCGACGGCGCCCGGTTCGTTGCACAAGCGGTTGCCAACGGCGCCGTCGCAATCCTTGCCGGCAACGATACCGCGCTATCCAACGTCAGTATTCCCGTCGTGCGGTCGGATGATCCACGGCGCGCACTGGCCCTGATGGCGGCCCAATTTTATCAGTTGCAGCCGCCGGTCGCGGTGGCGATCACCGGCACCAATGGCAAGACGTCGGTCGCAGAATTCACGCGGCAAATCTTCGCGCATCTTGGCCGTCAGGCGGCGTCGCTCGGCACCATCGGCATCGTTAAACCAGATG
>JANLXZ010000111.1:0-3354 GCA_031365375.1 Hyphomicrobiaceae bacterium
GCCCAACTCAAAGGTGGCGATCTGGCTGGTCCGCAGGACCAGTGGAGCCCGCAGATCTCGCTTGGCACGGCGGTTCTGATCCCGGAAACCTATGTCGCGGATTTGCCGCTGCGGCTTGGACTTTATCGCCGCCTGTCGAACTTGATCTCGCGGGTTGAGATCGATGATTTTGGTGCTGAGCTGGTCGATCGCTTCGGGCCGCGACCGGAGGAGGTCGACGCGCTGTTGGACGTGATGGAGATTAAGGGGCTTTGCCGTCAAGCCGGTATCCAGCAGATCGACGCCGGATCGAAGGGCTGCGTCCTGGTGTTCCGCCACAACCGGTTCGCCAATCCGGAAGGGCTGGTTTCGTTCATGCAGAAGTCGAAAGGCGCGGCCAAGTTGCAGACCGACCACAAGCTGGTGTTCAAAGCCGACTGGGACCTTCCCGAGGCGCGCCTTAAGGGCGTTCGTGCGTTGGTAACCCAGTTGGTCGGTATGCTGCCGAAGGTGATGGTAGCGGCATGACTTGGCCGATGTCCGACCCGGAGGGTCACAGCTGCCAAGAAGGCGGCGTGATTGGACGCGCATCACCCACCAAGCGCCGTCATCCCGGCCCCGGACGGCGATCCGGGTCCGGATGACGGCTGTGGGGACGCTTGAAGTGTAATGAACGCGGCGGCTTTGCAGAGCGACGTTCCACAGTGCGGATTAGCGTAAACGTAACCCAACGAAATGCCGGCCGGTGTCCAAACTTGGCAGCTGGGTAAGCTCAATCGTTGCGATCAGGACCGCTACTTCAGCGCCGCCAGCGCCTGAGCAAAGCCGTTGAGCGAGATCGGGATGCCGATGCCGGCTTCCTGAGTCTGGAAGATGATGAAGATTGCATTCTTTCCAGTCTTCAGTTGCTCGACGAGTTTGTCCTCGGCAACCACCTGGGCGTAACACGCGAACGTGTGACACCGCAAAAATGGCGCGTGTCCGACGTCCTTGTCGTCGATCTTGAGGCCGAGGCCAGGTGGTAACAGGACGCCGAGAGGGGCGAACACGCGAAGCACCCGCTCGCCACTTGAGAACTTCTGGAAGTAAACGGTCAAACCAACGTTGTTGCGGTCCTCCGCCGTGACGCTCTGCACAAGAGCGCAAGTTTCCAGCTTCGAGCCGGCCGCCGGCGGCTTGCAGACGACCTGCCAATCGCCATGCTGGGCCTTGATGGTACCATCGGGCGCAGAGGAGTTGGCTTGGTTCTGCGCGTGGGCGCCTTCGCCGTGCAGTACGCCAAAGGTCGAGAGCAGCGAAATGGCAACTAAGAACTGCCTGAACCACGAACGATATTTCAGAGTAATCACGTCGCGCTTTCCTTCCGCCGAATCACGGCTTGCCGTCGCCGATGGGGTAGCACCGATCACTGGTCGTTTCTGTGAGGATTTCGGCTGAAATGGGACCCGTGGTCATTGTGCAGCAGCGAAAGTAGGGATTTCGCGCGTGGAAATGCCGCAGAACCGGCCCTTGAGACAATAAAGCCGATTGTGTTCTGTGCGGCCTTGGTTAGCGTGCCTTGAAAATCGGGGACCGCGCGCCTAAGGCTTTGCGGCTGCTATTCCACTGGAGTTTCTGGATGCTGAATAGAAATTCGTTCCGCGCAAGCGTTTGCGCGAGTTCACTCGTTGCCACATTGCTTTTCGCGACCGCATCCTTTGCCGGCACTGGACAGCCGTCTCCTGGTCAGATCGGCCTGCAAAATCCAGTCACCGAGGTGGCGAATTTCGTCAACGCCTTCCATGACGGCGTGACGATTATCATCGTCCTCATCGCCGTGTTTGTTGGCGCCTTGATGCTTTACGCGATGTGGAAATTCAGCGCTAAGAACAATCCAACGCCATCCAAAAATACGCACAATACATTCCTGGAAGTTGCTTGGACGGTGGTGCCGATTTTGATTTTGCTCGGCATTGCGATTCCCTCATTCAAGCTGCTGTACCTGCAGTATTCGTACCCCAAGCCGGATCTCACGATCAAAGCTTACGGCAACACCTGGTTCTGGGAGCACGAGTATGTCGACAACGGTGGCTTCAAGGTAACCTCCAACATGATCACTGATGACGATATCGTCACCAGTGAGATCGGCAAGGCAGAGTTCGACAAGCGCTTCGGAAAGCTTGAGGGTATCGCGCGCATCAAGCAAATTCACGAAGCATCGACGCCGCTCTGGGCAAAGACCAAGCAGGTTCGCCAGCTTTCCGTCGACAACGAGATCGCGGTGCCGGTCAACAAGGTTGTCCATCTCTTGGTGACGGCTAACGACGTTATTCACTCGTGGACGATCCCGTCATTCGGCTCGAAAGTTCAGGCAGTTCCAGGCCGCATCACCACGACATGGTTCCGGCCAACCAAGGTTGGCGTGTACTACGGCCAATGCTCGGTGCTGTGCGGCAAATCTCATTCAGGCATGCCGATCGCCGTTCGCGTGGTGCCAGAGCCAGCGTTCAACGAATGGCTGGCTGCCGCCAAGGCCAAGGACTGGAAGAAGGCGAAAAGCATCCTCGTTGCCGCGACCGAAGCTGCGGACGCGCCGAAGTATGCTGACGCTGCCGCTCGCTGACGCGGGCCGTCGCACAAGACACATTCTGATACCCTTGAAACGGGAAGGCACTTCAAATGGCGACCGCAACGCAGACCGGCTACAACGCGAACGGGGCACCCACCAGCTTCGTCAAGCGGTGGCTATTATCCACGAACCACAAAGACATCGGCACGATGTATCTCATCTTCGCGATGGCATCCGGTATCATCGGCAGTTTCTTGTCGGTGATGATGCGCCTCGAGCTGCAAGAGCCGGGCCTCCAATACTTCGCCAACACCCATACCTATAACGTGTTCGTCACCGGCCACGGTCTCATCATGGTGTTCTTCATGGTGATGCCGGCAATGATCGGTGGTTTCGGCAACTGGTTCGTGCCACTGCAAATTGGCGCGCCGGATATGGCGTTTCCGCGCATGAACAACATCTCGTTCTGGTTGTTGCCGGTCGCGATAACGCTGCTGTTGATTTCGCTGTTCGTCGAAGGCCCGCCAGGAGCAAACGGCGCAGGTACTGGTTGGATCGTGCTGGCGCCACTGTCGAGCAAGATCGGCCATCCGGGCCCAGCCGTCGATTTCGGTATCCTAGCACTCCACTTGGCCGGTGCATCTTCGATCTTGGGCGCCATCAACTTCATCACGACCATATTCAACATGCGCGCGCCGGGCATGACGCTGCATCGGATGCCTCTGTTCGTCTGGTCTGTGTTGGTGACGGCCTTCTTGCTGTTGCTGTCGCTGCCGGTTTTGGCCGGCGCCATCACCATGCTGCTGACCGACCGCAACTTCGGCACC
>JANLXZ010000123.1:0-1555 GCA_031365375.1 Hyphomicrobiaceae bacterium
CCGGGCATGAGCCGGCCAGCTAGACGATTAAATCCGTCGTCGCCGAGTAGGCTGCGGCCGATCGTTGGCACCGCGACGTCGGCGACATAGAGATCGATGAAGGTATCGCCTCCATCGCCCTCTTCTGGTCGCGCGGCAGCAGCTGCATTGCCGGATTTTTCGAAGGCTTTATTAACGTCGTCAACGGAAAGGATCAGCCGGCGGACGGAACCGTCACCGACGAGGGCCTGCCAGTCGCGAACTTCGCCCTTCCCGGGATCGATCGCCTTTGAGACTTGCGCCGCGCTGGTGTAGACGTTGCCTTGGCCGCCGAGTCGACCGCCCTTGATAAGCTTGGTGGCGGAGCGGACGATGCTGTCGCCAATCACTAGGACGGTTACCGTCGCACCGCTCACGATGTCGACCTGCGGAGCCGGTGCGGTTCCGCGCGCGACGCGATCCATGTCGGCGCCGACTAGCTTGTTGACCGCCTCCAGAACGCGTTTTTCCGGAATGCCCAGGAGAACGATGGGCTCTTTGTGCTCCACCAGCTTGAAGCCGGTCACCACGCCCTTGAGCGTAATGCCGACCAGAAGCCGGATCGGTTTGCCAGAATAGCCGGTGGCATTAGCAAAGTCGGAGTTCAAGTAGACGAAACCGAGAAGCTGATCGTCCTTGTAGGCGCCCACAATCGCGGGCTCGCCCTGCGGCGGGCCGAAGCGATTGGCCCCGGCGACCAGTTCGGCCGGCTCGGCCTTGCCAAGGTAATCGCTCAGCCGGCCTGCGGCGCGCGCCTCTCCAAGCACGGTCATCCAGCCGAAAACGGCCAGAATTCCAAACAGAACATAGATGCTGACGGGTTTTCGCAAGACCCTTTTTCCAGGTTCAGCAGAACGTCGTTGTTCTGGATCGCAAGCTTCGAAAAACCAACCTAGAGCATCTGGTAGACCCGCAGCTTGCGCTAGATCAAACACCCGCAGCCGAATTGGTTCAGACTATCGGAAGAGAGGCCCGATATGCGCAAAGAGCCGCTTCTGACCGCAGTGCCACCCGTCCCGGTGGCAAGCCTTGGCGAGCTTTATGAAATTGCGTTCGACCAGGCGAAAAAGGCCACGCAGCAATACGGCGCGGTTGCCACCCAGACGCTGCCGGTGGGCCCGGTCTTCGAGGTACTTGCGGCCCGCGAGGGCGAGCGCTGCGACAGCCTCTCTGCGGCCTGTCTTGCCGCCTGCGGCAAACCTCCTGATACATCCGATCTGCGCTGGGCACCGATCGACCTCGTTGTTGCAACCGAAATCGCCGACATCAGGAATTCCAGTCTGTCCACGCCTTACACCGCCTGGGCGCTCGCGACCCGCCACCGCCAGCGCGCCTTCGTGTTCTGGACCTACGTCATTGCCCTTGCCGAAAATCCACGCGTTCGGCTAATGGCGGAAAACCTCGCTAGGGAAGCGTTATCCGACGGCAATCTGTGGCGCCGCGAGCGTCGGCTGGCTTGGAGGGCCGAGCGGAAGACTGCGGCCGACGAGACGGCTACCTTAGAATTCAGGTCGGCAGCGCTGCTGGAAAGTCTGCT
>JANLXZ010000128.1:0-3198 GCA_031365375.1 Hyphomicrobiaceae bacterium
ATCGCGGCAACAACGGCGAGACGTGCATCATGCCGAACGAACGTCGTGCCAGCACGCGCAGCAATCCCGACGGCTCACCGGTGACCTCACCAGCCTCTCGCAATGCAGCATCGATTGCCATGAGGTTCCGCGCCAAGGCGCTGGACAATTGCTGGCCGGCCTGTGTCGGAGCCAACGATCGTGTCGTTCGGTCGAGCAGTTGGATGCCAAGGTGGGCTTCGAGTTCCTGAATGCGCCGCGAGCCGCTCGTCGTCGAGATGCCAAACCGCCGGCATGCAGCAGCGATAGAACGTTCTTCGACCGCTGCAACGAAAAGTTTTAACGTGGAAATGCGATCGATCATCGAGTGATTTCTGAGTTCAGACTGTGGTTCCTGCTCCAGCCTACAGTCATAGCAACCCATCAATGGCAACTTAACACTAATTGGCCGGTTTTGATTGCAGGACAGCAGTTGTGGTGATGAACACTGCCGCTCTGTACGCCTTTCGAGTATGACGAACATTTCATTGCCGAGGCAAGAAGGCTCGCACCCATTTCGGCTTTGGGTCAGGTGGGAGCTTCGCGGCCCCGCGCCGACCACGGTCGGTCTCCACCGGATCGCTGCCGAACGCGACGGGAACGACGTCACTGTGCAGAGTTAGCCGACCTCGACTGTTTGATCAAAACTGCGCATGGAACGATGCGAAGTGTGGGCCGCTGTACCTCAGCGAGCGGACGCCAACCTGAATGATTGACGGGATGAGCTAAACGAGCGAATTATCTCGGATCGTCGAGCTCGCCAGATACCGAACGTTGAGCGGCAGATGCGAGTTGGACCAGACGAGCCGCCGCCTCATCGGCTGCGTGGCCGTGGGTAACAAGTGCGGACAAACAGCACTCTATTTCTATCGTCCGCTGTTTTTGACCGAAGCTCGGCTTCGCTTGCCCCGCGATCTCAACGGCGCTTTTTTATTTCAGAGACTTGAGGTGTTTGAATACCAGGGAGTAGCAACACCTATATGAAGTCGAATGATAAAGATCTAACGTGCTCATCGTTTTCAGCAGCAGCTCAGTCTCTCGGCGTGCTACCCAGCCCGGATCAATGATCCGCGGCAGCAGCGCGACCGATAGGCTTTGATCGATGCCTCAACAGCGTCTCGAGCCGGTACGCTCGGCTCGCGCAAGCCAGGGGTGGGGCAATGGCATGAAATCGCGCGCGACCTACGTCGTCCTATTGCTGGCGTTGCTCGTCAACGCACTCGGCCTGCGTGTGCTCGATCCGCTGCCGATCGCGCGATTGCGGCTACTGGTGTTCGACGCCTATCAGTGGATTTCACCACGCACCTACGATCCGGCGCTGCAGGTACGCATCATCGACATCGACGACGGTGCCATCCGTGCCATCGGCCAATGGCCGTGGCCGCGCTCGACGATGGCGCGTATGACCGAGCGGCTCACCGAACTGGGCGCCGCCGTTATCGCGTTCGATATCGTGATGGCCGAACCGGACCGGTCGTCGCCAGCGCAAATATTGAGCCTGTTGCCGAAGGACATATTCGACGAGCCTGCCGTGCGATCGGTGGCGGAGCGGCTTTCAGCTTTGCCAAATTCGGATGAAGCGTTCGCGCGGGCCATTGGGGCCGGCCCGGTCATTCTCGGTTTCATCGGCAGCGACGAGGCCGTGAGCGGCAAAATCATGCGGCGTGCAGGGGCGGGTTTCGCCACCGCGGGCGACGATCCGAAATTGTTCGTGCCCCGTTTTAACAGCGCCCTTACCAGCCTCGATACGCTGCAGGCTGGCAGCAAGGGCATGGGGCACCTTAACTGGACGCCCGAGGGTGACCAGATCGTTCGACGGCTGCCAATTCTCATCAGCGTCGGCAAGGAGCTATATCCATCGCTGGCGGCGGAAGCCCTGCGGGTCGGCCAGGGGGCCGGCAGCTACACGGTCAAAGCCTCCGGTGCCAGCGGCGAGGAGGCGTTCGGGCGTAAGTCCGGAATGACCAGCGTGCGCGTCGGTCAGCTGGTGGTGCCGACCGACGCCGCCGGCCAGATGTGGTTGCGCTTCTCGCGTACCGACCGCCGCCGTTTCATATCCGTCCAGCGACTGCTCAACGGCGAGGTCGAGAAATCAGAGATCGATGGCCGTGTGATCCTGATCGGTACGAGCGCGGCGGGGCTGTTCGATCTCAGGGCGACCCCACTCGACGCGGCGGTGGCCGGGGTCGAGATTCACGCTCAGGCGATCGAACAGCTGCTGCTGCAACAGCATCTGGAACGCCCCGATTTCGCCAACGGGGCCGAGTTGGTATTTCTGATCGTGACCGGACTAATGATGGGGGCTTTCGTGTACCTCGCCGGCGCCGCCTTGAGTGCGTTCCTGGGCGGCGTGACGGTGGTGGTGGCGCTGGCCAGTTCCTGGTTCGCCTTCCGCAATCTCGGTTGGCTGTTCGACCCCATCTACCCGCTGATCACGCTGACCCTGATCTACCTCACCACCACCGCAGTGCTGTACTGGCGGACGGAAAAGGAGCGCAACCGGGTCCGCGATGCCTTCAAGCACTACCTGGCGCCAGCCATGGTGGAGGAGCTCGCGCGCAATCCCGGCAAGCTTAAACTCGGCGGCGAGTTGCGCCCGGTTACGTTGATGTTCTGCGACGTGCGCGGCTTCACTGCTATTTCCGAGCGCCTCGATGCTGAACAGCTGACTCAGTTCCTTAATCGGCTGCTGACGCCGCTGACCAACGCCATCTTGGGCAACCGAGGCACCGTCGACAAGTACATGGGCGACGCAATCATGGCGTTCTGGAATGCACCGCTCGACGATCGCGAACACCAGCGCAACGCGGCGCTGGCAACCCTCGACATGCTGGCCTCCCTCGACGAACTCAATCGGCAGTGGGCAGCGGAAGCGGGAGCGCGCGGGCAGACCCACATACCAGTGCGGCTCGGCATCGGCCTCAACACGGCGGAATGCTGCGTCGGCAATCTTGGCTCCGATTTGCGCTTCGACTATTCGGTGATCGGCGACGGCGTCAACGTCGCCTCCCGGCTCGAGGGCCAGAGCAAAGCCTACGGATTACAGAACCTGGTCGGCGAGTCGACGGCGGCGCAGGCAGGCGACCTCGCCATTCTGGAGGTCGATCTGGTCAGCGTCGTCGGCCGCCAGGAGGCGACCCGCGTCTACACGCTGCTGGGCGACGGCGGCATGCGGGCTTC
>JANLXZ010000144.1:0-11858 GCA_031365375.1 Hyphomicrobiaceae bacterium
TCTCCCCGGCGCGTAGCATCTTCCTTCCCACGCCTTTCACGCCATGAAAGAATGCCGGGCGCCAAGCTCTCGGCGGCGCGCATGAGCGTGTGGTAGATCCTCAACCTCTTGCCGGGGCGAGCCGGGGGTGCGGATGGATCCGAATCGGGTGGCGTTGCGCGTGTCGCATCGGCGCCACATAGAGCGTACGCGCGTCGGGTTGCATCGTTCATTGCCCGCTCGACGTCGAGCCTCGACGTTTCAAGTGCTGCATCGTCCGCATCACTTGCCACGCGGATCGGCTCGCCGACGACCACTGCGAGCTTCGAGTACGGCAGATTGATCGTCATACGGCTCCACGTATCGAATGAGCGATAGCGGCTCGAAGCTACTGCGACGGGTATGATCGGTTTGCCCGAAACCTTCGCCAGCGTCACGATGCCAAGGCCCGCACGGCGCGCAGGGCCAGGTGGCACATCGGCTGTCATGCCGACGCTGAAGCCCTCTTCGAGCGCGCTCCGGGCAGCCAATAAAGCGCGCGCTCCGCCACGATCGCGCTTTCTGGATCCGGCACCGGCACCTCGAATGAGGCCCATGTCGAACCGCGTCAACACGTCACCAAGTAGATCTGCGTCGCCGTGTCGCGCAACCATGATGCGCACTTTCACCGATGGTGGATTGAGCACGGGCAACATCAAGAATTGGCCGTGCCAGAGCCCGAAAATCATCGGGTGGTGACCAGAGAACCGCGTAATCGCGTCCGGCGGATCACAGACGATGCGCGCGGTTCGGTGAACGAATCGGATGTAGCGGGCAAGTGCGCCGCTGCCGATCCGGCTCATTCGAGCCTTGTCGATGGGAAAGCGCGCCATGTTTCAACTTTGAATTGCGTGCAGGATAAGCCCACCAGCATTGTTTTTGTCAGGATTGAACACGACATGAATCTGTAAGGCGTGGCCCGCAGCCTCTTGATCGCAGTGTCTATAGCGGTTATCCAGCGATTGCAATCTAAGGGCTTCGTCTTCCTGGGCATATCAAGTGGCCGCGGTTGTGCGTCGAAGTCGGCAACTTTGAACACGACTTCACCGAAAGTGGGAATGGCGACGCTCTCCAAACGAACCAGACGCGCCTTTAAACGAGTGACCCTCGGTTGGCGCGAGAATCTGATGGCACGCTCGCCGGAATGGGCAAAGCGTGCGCTTGGTCCGTCGTTGACCCATGCCGATTCTCTATTTGTCGATCACGGCATCATTCGGCTGGTTTATCTCAATCGCGCGCGCATCGGCGACAAGGTTTGGCGGTCCGCTCAACCTGGCCCGCATCAGATTAAAGCGTTTGCCGCAGAGGGGATAAAGACGATCGTCAACCTTCGCGGGCCCAGAGTTTGTGGAAGTTACTGGCTCGAGCAGGATGCATGCCGCCACTACGGCATTGCCCTCGTCGACTGTCAGATGCGATCGCGCGCCGCGCCAAGCCGTGAAGAACTGCGCCGTGCGCGTGATCTCTTCAATCGGATCGAATACCCGATGTTGATGCACTGTAAGTCGGGCGCGGATCGGGCTGGGCTCATGAGCGCACTGTATTGCCACACCAAACTCGGCGAGCCGATCGAGACCGCGGTCAAACAGTTGTCGTTGCGGTTCGGTCATATCCGCCAGGCCGATACCGGAATTCTCGATCATTTCTTCGAGGAATATGTGCGCTTTAATTCCGCCAAGCCGATGTCCTTCTGGGACTGGGTCGAGACGGTTTACGAACCTGAGGTCGTCACCAAGTCTTTCCAAGCCAACGGATTGGCTTCCCGCATTGTCAGTGGATTACTCCGGCGCGAATAGGCAGCACTTGTGCTGGCGGCGCATTTATACCTTCGCCGGACATGAATTGCTGGCGGCACAGATTCGCGTAGCTGCCACCTTTTGCGAACAGGTCGGCGTGCGGGCCGCTCTCGATGATGCGGCCATCCTCCATCACACATATTATGTCGGCGTTCTGAACCGTCGATAAACGGTGCGCGATCACCAGCGTCGTGCGATTGCGCGTGAAGCGGGCAAGCGCGTCTTGCACCAGCCGCTCCGACTCGGTATCGAGCGCACTCGTCGCCTCGTCAAGTAGCAGGATCGGCGCATCTCGCAGGATTGCGCGGGCGAGAGCCAAACGTTGGCGTTGACCACCCGAAAGTCGTTGTCCGCGATCGCCTATCCCAGTGTCGTAGCCGTTCGATTGAGCCATGATGAAATCGTGAGCGGCAGCGGCTTTTGCCGCGGCAATGATGGCGTCGTCGCTGGCGTCCAAGCGGCCGAGCGCGATGTTGGCGCGGATCGTGTCGTCGAACAACGTCACGTCCTGACTGACAATGGCGATCTGCGAGCGCAGGCTCGCAAGCGTTACGTCACGTAGGTCCTGGCCATCAATTTTGATACTGCCGGCAGTCACATCGAACAGGCGGGGCACCAAGTTGATCAACGTTGATTTACCCGAGCCCGATCGACCAACGAGCGCCACAGTCTTGCCTCCAGGGACCACGATCGAGACACCCGCGAGAGCCTGTGCCTCGTCGTCATCTGCTCTGACGCGCGCATAGGAAAAGGTCACCGCATCAAAGGTAATCTCGCCGGTGGTCACGATCAAATTTTTGGCGGCCGGCCGGTCGACGACCGCCGGTTGTTCGTCGAGGATGCCGTACATGCTTTCGGCGCCCGCAAGGCCCTCCTGAATGCGTGTGGAAAGACTGCCGAGCGCGCGCACCGGCTGGGCTGCCAACAACAGCGCCGTGACGAAGCCGACAAAATCACCGATCGAGGACGTGCCCCGACTGATCCGCCAATATGCAAACCCGATCACACCGGCGATCGCAATACCGCCGAGGACCTCGAGAATAGGATCGAGGCGAGCCCGGCTCTTCACCGCCTTGGTGCGCAGGCGCAAGACTTCGTCGAAGCTCCGGCCGACGCGTGTGTTGGCATAGTCTTCCAGCCGAAAAGTCTTGATCAGTCGCGGGCTCGACAGTTGTTCGCTGACGAGCGAGACCATGCCGCCGAGTTCGGCTTGAGTCTGCTTGACGACTTTGCGCAAATGTTTGCTGATCATCATGATCGGGAGCGCGGCAAGCGGATAGACGCACAGCACGATCAGTGAGAGCGCCCAGTCGAGGTAAATCATCGAGGCGATGTAACCGATGATCGTCAAAACATCGCGCACCGCAGTACCGATAACGGTCTGCGCCGCAGTCTGCATCAAGTGGATGTCATTCAGAATTTTCGAAAGCAGATGTCCCGGTGCGTCACGCGTCTGGCGCGCAAAGTCGGCATTCACGACATGCTGGAACACGTGTTTTTGTATGTCGGTCGATATACGCTGTACGACTTCGTTCGACGCTAGTGTTTGATAATAAAGCAGGGTGCTCTTTAGAATTGTGACGCCGATTATCGCGGCAAGAATCCACGGGACTGCAGCCGAATTGCCCGCGAAAAGAGCGTCGCTCGCGTGCTTGATGATCGCTGGATAACTCGACGCAACCGCTGCCAATGAGGCGGTCAGCACCATCACCACCAATGCTTGGCGCCTTCGCGGCCATAGCCATTCCAAGAAATATCGTTCGGCAAGCACCCATGAGGCATTGCGCTCGCGCAAGCGAGATTTCGAAGGCGCAGGTACAGTCGCCGGACTTGAGGTGATTTCAGTCACGTTTGTGATCGCCGTTTCAGGATTTGACCGGCGCTAACGTTGCAGCTTCCGGATTGAGCAACTTGTGCATGTGAACGATGAAATACCGCATGTGGGCGTTATCAACGGTACGCTGGGCGCATCCTTTCCAAGCGTTGTATGCCTCGGCGTAGTTCGGGTAGATGCCGACGATGTCGAGCCCAGCCAGATCTTTGAATTCGATGCCGCTCAACGCAGCCAGTTCCCCACCGAACACGAGGTGGAGAAGCTGTTTACCTGGTTCAGAGCTCATCGGCTCAACTCCACTTGGTTTAACGGTCTCACGCGCGGTCGATGTGTAACCGTTTGTTGACTATGCCACTTAACGGCTTTCCAACGCGTCTGTGGCATTGTTCGGGCATGGCCGCAACAGACGGCCGCTCGGGGTTGACAGGTTGGCGTTGAAGACACGCGGTTGGACGGAAACGTTCGACCGCGTTTCTGTGTGCTTGCACATCATCGATCAGGCAAGACCGGCAAGCGTTGAAACCGCCATATCCGCGATCAAAGCTAAAAAAATCGCCCAGCCGACGTCTTTGTTGGAGCGAAAGCGCCGCAGGCAATTGGCCGGATTTGTTGTCTCCAGAGTGGAGACTTGCCAGGACAGTTGAAGCGATACGAGCGCCACCGCTAAAAAGAAGACGAGGTGAGCATTGGCCAGGAACCCGGCGATCGACCACAGCACCACGGCGACACCGTAAAATCCGCCGACCCATGTTTTGGTCCGGTCGCCAAATCGCAAAGCAGTCGAACGCAAGCCGAGAAGGGCGTCGTCCTCTTTGTCTTGATGAGCGTATATCGTGTCATAACCGATCGTCCAGGCAACACAGCCCGCGTATAGGAGGAACGCCGCCGTATCGAGCGTGCCGAAGATTGCCGCCCAACCGACGAGCGCGCCCCACTTGAAGGTCAAGCCAAGCACGAGCTGCGGCCAATTGGTGAACCGCTTCATGAATGGATAGATTGCGATCAAGATCAACGATCCTAAACCCAGCCAGATCGTGAACCAGTTGAATTGCAACAAAACGACGAGGCCAATAAGGGCGAGGAAACCGGCCCACAGCAAGGCATGGCGGACCGAAACGGCGCCAGACGGGATCGGTCGCAACGCCGTGCGCGCGACCCGCCCATCGTAGTTGCGATCGACGATATCGTTGTAAGTGCAGCCAGCGCCGCGCATGACGAACGCGCCGACAAAGAACAAACCGAGATACCACAGGTTCGGATAGGGCCGGCCGCGGTAGAGCTCCGCCAACGCCAGCGACCACCAGCACGGAAACAATAGCAGCCAAGAACCAATGGGGCGGTCGAAGCGGGCCAAATGCAGGTAGGGCTTAAACGCCGATGGAGCGTACCTGTCGACCCAATTTCCGGGGCCGGCATCGGGCAGCGTCATTATTTCAGGGCGTGATGGGACCATGCGACGGTAAAAGGCTCACTTGGGAATTTGGCTTGTACTGCGGCCTATCATGCCCCTCTACATCGATCCAGCAGATAGGCTAACGTGTCACGATGTCTCTTCATGATTGCACCAGTCAAAGATTGTTCGTTGCTGCGGACTTGCGTCGCGGCGCAACGTTGACCGCGTCCGACGAGCAATTCAACTATCTCGTCCGGGTATTGCGAATGGAGGCGGGTGATGCGGTGCTCGTATTCAACGGCCGCGACGGCGAGTGGCGGGCGACTGTCGCCAACGTCGGCAAGCGTGCCTGCGAATTGGTGATCGCAGATCAGGTACGCAGTCAGTGCAGCGGGCCCGACATCACGTATATGTTTGCCCCGCTGAAGCGTGCTCGTCTCGATTATATGGTGCAGAGGGCGGTCGAGCTCGGCGTCCGGCGTCTGGTGCCGGTGGTCACCCGGCGCACCGTTGCCGAGCGGGTGAATTTCGAACGGCTGCGCGCCAACGCCATCGAGGCAGCCGAGCAGTGCGGTATCTTGCATGTGGCGGAAATCGCTTCCTTGACCAAGCTCGAGCGGCTCCTGAGCGATTGGGATGCCCCCCGGCGGCTGATCTTTTGTGACGAGGCGGCGCCAATTACCGACCCGATCGCCGCTCTCACGCCATTTCGAGGACAGCCGGCGGCCGTGTTGATCGGCCCAGAGGGAGGTTTCGACGACTACGAGCGAGATCTCGTGCGGTCATTCCCTTTTGCGACCCCACTGTCGCTCGGGCCCCGCATAATGCGGGCCGATACCGCGGCAGTCGCTGCACTGACGCTGGTCAACGCTACAATCGGCGATTGGCGTTGATTAGCCTTCGAGGATCCATCCGCCGTCCTTCATGCGGCAAGCGATGCCTTCAGCTTTGCGCGAATAGCTGCCAGACGTCATTGCCACGATAATATGCCGGCAGATTTGGCCAGATGCGTCCTTGAACGACGCCGTCGGTTGGATCGCGCCACTCAACCGGCCATGTTTGCGGTGCCAGATGTAGGTTGCCCCGTCGCCGACCTCGCTCAGAGCCAATTGCATTGCTTCCAGCGCGGCGATTGCATCGGTGTCGTCGAGCGTTGCCTTTAATTCGGCGAGTGACGGCTTAGGCCATAACTTCTCGCGCGGAAGTGGTTCGTTCGATGGTTGATTTTGACAAGAGCAAGAGCCGTTGAATGTGCTGCTGCCGTTGGTGTTGTTGCCGTTCGCGGCACCACCATCTGGCGCTACTGGAACTTCGACAGCACTTAAGGCTTTGCTTTGGTGCTGCGCGCGACTTGGATTGCCGCCGAGCAGGATCGCAGCGCTCAAGAAAAATCCGATCGCTCCGGTGGCGACCAACGATACGAGAGACGACGATGTACGCATGATGACACTCGTTCTTTACGCTTGACGCCAACAAGGTTCGCGACCGGCGAACCCTTACATTGAGGATAGTGCGTGAAGTAGGTTAAGATCGATTGAACGCGTGTGCCGTTAAATCTGAACGGCTGGTGATCAACTGCAAGCGGAGCCATCATGGCTGACGACACCAAGACTGAATGGGTGAAAAGCGATTACTACAAGGGCCCGGAGGCCGGCGATTTTTCCACTGCAGACGAGCCGTTCGACTTGTTCGAGGCATGGTTCGCCGAGGCCAGAAAGCATGAGATAAACGATGCCAATGCAATGACGCTTGCAACGGTCGATCACGCTGGCATGCCAAATGTGCGCGTGGTGCTGCTTAAAGGCCTCGATGCTGCGACGATCCCCGATCGTGGCTTTGTGTTCTATACGAATTACGAAGGTGCCAAGGGACAGGAACTGCTGGCCTCAAAAAAGGCCGCGCTCAATTTCCATTGGAAAAGCCTGCGCCGTCAGGTGCGCGTGCGCGGCAACGTCACCCCGGTCAGCCAAGCGGAGGCCGACGCCTATTATGCGACGCGTCCGAAGGGTAGTCGGATCGGCGCTTGGGCCTCGGCGCAATCGCGGCCGCTCGAGAGCCGGTTCGCCCTGGAAAAGGCGGTTGCAAGTTACACCGCCAAATATGTGTTGGCCGATATTCCTCGTCCCGCCCATTGGTCCGGCTTCCGGGTGTCGCCGGTCGAGATCGAGTTCTGGCACGACCGGCCGTTCCGTCTGCACGAGCGAATTGCGTTCCGGCGGACCGCTGCCGATGCCACTTGGAGCAAACAGCGCCTCTATCCATGATCGTTGAAATGGGTCGCCGGTTTTTCGGCACGATCCAGACGTTGGGGCCGTTATCTGACCCCGATCCGCGGTCGTGCTAGACTGCCTGATAATCAATGGAATGATCGAGAGCAGACGTGCCCCACAGTCAAATTTCCAACGCCGATCGCAAAACGTTGATCCTCACAGGCGCGTCACGCGGCATCGGTCACGCGACGGTCAAACGCTTCTCATCGGCGGGTTGGCGGGTGATCACGTGTTCGCGACAGCCGTTTCCCGAAAACTGCCCATGGGAGATGGGACCGGAAGACCACATTCAACTCGATCTGGCTGACCCGAATGTGATGGCCGAAGCGATCGGCTTGATGAAGGAGCGGCTGAAAGACCAGGGGAGCCGGTTGCATGCGCTCGTCAATAATGCCGCAATCAGTCCGAAGGGCGCCAAGGGCGCCCGCCTCGACACGATCGATACACCCATCGACGTTTGGCAGAAGGTCTTCCAGGTCAACTTTTTCGGTCCCTTAGTCATCGCGCGTGGCCTCCTCGACGAGCTGGCGCGAGCCCAGGGGGCCGTTGTAAATGTGACCTCGATTGCGGGAGGGCGTGTGCATCCTTTCGCCGGTGCCGCTTATGCGACGTCCAAGGCCGCGCTTGCCTCACTGACCCGCGAAATGGCGCACGATTTTGGACGGCGGAACGTTCGCGTCAATTCGATCTCACCAGGTGAAATTGACACCTCGATTTTGTCGCCAGGGACCGACAAGATCGTACAAGAACAAATTCCAATGCGCCGGCTTGGCGAGCCTGAAGAAGTTGCGAAGGCGATTTATTTTCTTTGCTCCGACCAGTCTAGTTACGTCAGCGGTGCGGAGCTTCACATCAATGGTGGCCAGCACGTCTAACAACCATTCGTCATTTCAATTGATCGGCGCAATTGCTTTGTGCCGAATCCTGACGGTTTTCCCTTGGAGCGAGAATATTAGTATCAGAATCAGTTATCGACGCCTCATATGATGGTTGATCCTTGTCGAGAGCACGGGGGGCAATTAAGGGAATCAGGCCGAGCTCGCTCAATCTGGTTTTTGCATCCTCGATCGCCGGCCCGCTATGCAGATACTCGACGCCAAATACCGGTTTATTATCGCCCAGAAGTTTATCGATCAATCCGGCGCTATACTCTATTTCCTGCTCGGAATTCGGCTTTCCGTGTTCGCGAGCCCCGTATAACAAATCTTCTTTGCCGAGCCCGTCGATATGGGTGCGATACGAATCCGAAGACAATAGTTCTTCAGCATTTTGCGCAACGACGAAGAACGTCTCCACCCCACGCTGTGATGCTTTCTGCTTCGCCGACGTCGAAACTGCACGAACGAACTCGATCATGTCGTGTCGAGCCTTGGTGTTGATCGTTTCCAGTTCGCTGTAGACATCGACGCGATCAAGATAGATTCCGTCAAATCCGGCCTCGACGATTTTATCCACGTACGATTTCTTGCCGTCAGCTCCGCCATAAATGATGCTATGCCACTCAGGATGCCAGAATTGAACGATGTGATTTCCGCACCAATTCTTATTTTCTTGCTTAAGCCAACTGGGAGGCGCATTGCGCCAGGAATCTTGCCAATAATCACGATAGTTTTCTGCTTCACCGATGGACAAATATGCGAGCACGACACGGCGCGTGCCATCAGGCTTGCGTCGGATTAAATCAAGGTCGGTCTCGGTGAAAGCGCCGTCTTTAGTTCCGTTGCGCGAATAGTCAACGACCAACAAATCATTACTAGATGTTGCTAATGTTTTCGGATCCAGCGCCTGCAACTGATAGCCCCAGCTTTGGACCTTATTCAAGGCGTCTCGCTCGAGCGCGGGTAGTTGTCCTCTAACTGTCGTAGAATGAGATCCACTCCAGAGTTGGTTCTTATCTTCGCTGGCAGCAATACTACTGGTTGATGAAATCGCTAATGCAGAAAGCAAAATGTGCAATAGAGTGAAAGCGTATGATACGCGCATATTAAGTATCCATTTCCACTGTTGTTAACTAAAACGCGCGAATAGGCTCACGGTTCCTTTCCGGGCGAGTATTGCGCGCTTCGTTCGCGTTATGTGCTGTTGTGGCGCTTTGTAATCAAATTAATAACGCCTCTTAAATTTCAAACGAAACTGTAGATTTCGTCATAATTCGGAGCGGTGATTTTCGCGTATGATCCCGGCCGCTGGGCTCTGCGTTATCAGGAGGAGGCAAACGATTGGTTCGGTCTCAGCCGCTCCACCTTCAGCCTAATGGGACAGCATGACCGGAATGTGTGCGGATTGTAGAATATGTTGAGTAGCACCGCCAAAGATCATCTGTCGCAGCCTGCTTTGCGTATACGCGCCCTTGATCAATAGGTCTGCGCCAAGTCTTCGAGCCTCGATCAGGATCGCCTCGCCGGCACTGCCTCTTGGGCCCGGTTTTACCTTGCTTTCAATGGCTCTAATATTGTGCGCCGACAGATAGTTCAACATATCGGCGGCTTTCGGCCCCGGTACCATGGCCCCCTCGACCGACACCATCGTAACCTGCTCCGCTTGCCGCAATAACGGCATCGCGTCGTTGATCGCGCGCGCCGTTTCGTTACTGGCATTCCAATGGATGAGGATGTTGGTTCCGACGGTCGTCGGTGCGGTCGGCGGCGCCATCAGGATCGGTCGGCCGCTCTCGAAAAGTGCCACTTCGAGAGTGGTCATGCGCGGTTCGTGCTGTTTAAGCCCGGGACGTCCGACGATGGTCAGATCGTACACCCTGCTCAGGGACGAGAGGCCATTGTCGTCGATCGGGCCTCGATCGTACCATCTGAATGTCGCCTCCGCCGTGCTCGACCGCTCAGAACCGAGTTTGTCAAAAAGAGCGCGGGCAGACTTCTCCGTCTCTGCATCGGTAAAATTGGGTTGTGAAACGAGAACCACAACGGGATCGGCCGTCACGAAAGTTATAACACCCGGTTTCAAGGCAACGCCGTCGACCCGCGATTTGAAACGCGCTCCTACCAAAGAAGCGACAGCGAAAGCCGACTGAAAGGTACTGTTGGCTTCCACCGGCAACAGGATCGTTTTCATGGCGGTGCCTCGCTTGGAAAGCGCCGGCCGCAGCGTTGGCCGAGCTTTGCAATAATATCACAATTTCGGCAAGTGCGTATCCATACAAACGTAAATCTCGCCCATTCTCGGCCATTTTAAGTTTGAATTCGGAATTCCATATGCTAGAAAGCGCCAAACCGTAGGGAGGTGGAAGCTTGCCGCTGAGCGAAGTTCAACTCCAACCCGACCTGATCGATCAAGTGCACGACCGGCTCCTCGCTGCGATCGTCGACGGCAGGTTGGCGCCCGGTCGCCGGCTTACGCAAGATACCATAGCCGAAATGCTCGGCGTATCGCGCCAGCCGGTCAGTCACGCCATCCAGGTTCTGAAGCGGCGCGGTTTGTTAGTCGACGCTGGCAAACGCGGTATCGCCGTTGCCCCGATCGATGGCCGGCGCATCCTGGATCTTTATCGGGTGCGAGAGGCGCTTGACGGTCTGGCGGCGGAATTGGCCGCCTCGCGCATACGCGCAGGCGCAGTGTCCGGTCATGAAATTGCCGCTGCCCGATCATGCGTCGTCGTCGGTTTTGCGCTGTCCGATACGGCGGCAATCGCACGGTTCATCGATGCGGATGTGACGTTCCATGCAGCGATCCATCACCTATCCGGGAACGCTGCCATCGCCGAGACAGTTGCCGAACAGTGGCCCCACTTTAAGCGCTCCATGGGTTTGGTGCTGGCAACACCTGAAGTTCGTGCGCGCGTTTGGTCCGAACATTCACAGATCATGGACGCAATTTTGGCCGGCAATTCCGCGCTCGCCGGTCATCTCGCGCGCGGCCACACCGCGCGGGCGGGCGAGGAAACGGCTCAGCGTATCGAGCGCGTCGCAACGGTCGCCTGAATTACACTGACAGTCGAAAATCAACCGGAGGAAACGCCAATGAGACTTACCGATGCTCAGATGAAGCAATTCCACGAGGAGGGCTGGTTATTTTTGCCAGAGCTTTTCTCCGCCGAAGAGATCGAGGTGCTACGTGAGGAGTCGGCGGACGTGCTGTCGTCGAACCGGCCGGAGATCTGGCGCGAGAAATCCGGTGCCCCGCGCACTGCCTTCGCGGCTCACACTTACAATGAAGCGTTCGCGTTGCTCGGCCGTCATCCGCGATTGATCGAGCCCGTCGAACAGGTGTTCGGCGAAAAGCTCTACATGCACCAGTACAAGATCAACGCGAAGGCGAAGTTCGACGGCGACGTCTGGCAGTGGCATCAAGACTACGGCACGTGGCTGCGCGATGATGGCATGCCAGAACCGCGCGCGATGAACATCTCCGTGTTCCTTGATGAAGTCTATCCCTACAACGGCGCGCTGATGCTGGTGCCGCGTTCGCAATCTCACGGCAATCTCGAAGCCGGCCATGACCTTGGCACGACCAGCTATCCGCTGTGGACGCTCGACAATGCGACCGTCGAGAAACTCGTCGCCGAAGGCGGCATTGTCGCGCCGACCGGCAAG
>JANLXZ010000162.1:0-12518 GCA_031365375.1 Hyphomicrobiaceae bacterium
GCGCGCCGGGTTCCGATGGCAGAACGGCCTATGCGCTCAACCCGCAAGCCAACGAACGACCGGCGCAGTTTCCGAACGACATTCGCGATCTGCAAGCGTGGCTCACCAATACGCCGTTGCGCGACGGCCATCCGTTCGGCAGCGTGCGCGCCTATCCGTCCGGCGATACCTCGCCCGAGATCTGGATCCTCGGCAGCTCCGATTACGGCGCGCAGGTCGCGGCGTACTTCGGCTTGCCTTATGCGTTCGCCTGGTTCTTCACCGATGGAGCCGGAGGCGCCGATGCACTGCGCATCTATCGCGACAACTATCAGCCGAGCGCCAGCCATCCCGAACCCAAGCCGGCACTGTGCGTTTGGGCGCTTGCCGCCGACAGCGACGAGGAGGCGCAACACCACTTCATGTCACGCGCTCGTTTCCGCCTGTTCCGCGACCGGGGCGTGTTTTTGCCGCTGGAAGCTCCCGACGCTGCTGCGTCTCACGTTTACTCCGAGAGCGACCGGGCGCGGATGGACGGCTACCGTCGCAACGCGTTCATCGGCACCGGACCGGCGGTTGCCGAACGCATCCGCGATTTGGCGGTGCAAACCGGCGCCGTTGAAATGGCCATCGTCACCTGGGCCTATGACGAGGCCGCCCGCGTGAAGAGCTATCAGCTCATCGCCGACGCCTTCGGCATTGGCGCAAATGCATCAATACCGAAACGTTGAGCCAGCGATTTGTTGCTAAGTCATGGTGCCCAGAAAAGCACCCACCTAAGACTCGCCGCCTCCGCCTCGAGGGCAGCTGCGCCGGGAATAGCAGGTTTTGCTGATGTACGTTCCAGGAAAATTTATACGCCGTCTATTTGGCTAACGGTTACCGATACGTCCATTCCCAAGCATCGCGCTCCAACGCCCGTAAAACTTCCCGACAACGGAATAGCTTGTGATGGATCTCGCGTCACGGCCACCCGGATCAAATCACGGTTGCCCACAATACCATTTGTGGGGTCGAATTCGATCCAACCTGCACCGGGAACGAAGACCTGGACCCAAGCATGGGTCGCGCCTCCTCCCATATTCGCCGAACGCGCGTCTTTGTAGATGTAACCTGTCACAAAGCGCGCAGCGAGCCCCAACGATCTCACCGCCTCCATCATCAATAATGCGTAATCGCGACAGGTTCCCGTGCCTTTTCTAAGCGTCACCACCGGGTCCTGCGTACCAGTCGCTGCCCGGCTTCGGTACGTGACATGGGCGCGAGCGCCTTCCATGAGAGCGCTCAAAAGTTGAAGCGTGGGGACAGTGGAAGTAGCGGGCCGAAACTGCGACGCCCAAATTGCAATCACGCCTTCGGGATCTGGCCGGTGTCTAGTGATCGTGCATTGCAGGTCTGGCAAATCGTTAGCGCGATAGGCAAATGGATAATTGGCCGCATAATTATCGATTTGATGCGCAACGTCAGGTGACTGATAATGCAGAAGATCAATTTCGCTCTCAAAGTTCAACTCTGAAGCGGCTATGTTTCCGAAAATTGCTGTTGCCACCGAATTTCCAAAAACGTCGAACGACCACTGTACAGCTTCAGGTTTCGGTTGGATCGTTAGATTGGTATCGACCAGGCGCATGTCGTGACTGTCGCGAGGCCGGAACATCATGCGATGAGGTCCGAACACGACGGGCTTGTTGTAGCGGTAAAGTGTCGAATGGCGCACTTTCAAGCGGCGAGGCATTTCGACCCTTCATAGGTTTGCGGCATTCTTCTTCAGTCGGAGACCGTCGGAATCGCGGCAGTAGTAAGGGTGTTCCGGTCCCGCCCTTCCGCATTCGCCCAAACTTCCATTTTCTTAACCGAAACCGGCGCTTGTGGCCAAGCGAAAGCGACGTCGGCGGCGTCACGCCCGGCAGCAATTCTCACGACGGCGTCGACCGAGCTCATGCGCGTCGCGTCGAACATGTACCACGCACCGCCATGGGGGCCACCAAGAAATGCTTGAAACGTTGCATGAAAATCTTGCGGCTGGAGTCCAGCCGCATAGACGCTGGTGTATCGAGCGGGAATGCCCAATGCTCTACACAGCGTAATCCCGAGATGAGCAAAATCGCGGCAAACGCCAGCGCCACCTTGAAAAACCTCGGCGGCGGATGAGTTCGGGCCGGTCGACCCTGCTTGATAGCGGATGTTGGCAAAGATCCAATCACAGATCGATTGAACGCGCTTGTGCCCTGGTGCCAAACCACCGAACGTTGATGATGAGAAATTTGTGAACGTGTCGGACGGGCAATATCTGCTCGGCGTCAGGAACGGCAACGTTTCCGCCGGCAGGCTCATGAAGTCGATCTCAGACACAGCGCCAGGCGCATCAGCAACGCCGGAAGTCTCAATTGAGGCTGCGTAACCAATCTGAACGATGCCCGGACCCACGATCGTTCGCACCATGCGGTTTTGGGTAACAGGGTCGACCATCGCCTCGAACCTGCAGCCAGACGGAAACGTAGACGTCTCATGAATGATGGTCTGTCCGTCGGCGCGCACGGCTTCGATTTGGAAGATGAATGCTGTTGGCGCAGTAGTCTCGTATTCCAGGTGGCAGCCTACGTTAACGATCATGAAAATACTCTCTTGGGAATTATTGGGATGGTCGAGGTCGCTCCGTAGAGGACGGATGCAATCACGCTCGACGTACAGCGGCTCAACATCTGATTCGACGATGGGTTCCTTTAAGGACGATAAATTATGTGATGCAATCGGCCACTGCAAACATCAAGAAAGATAGCCGCGAGGGAAGTTTTGTAATTGCCTCTAAAAGTGGCAAATCCTTTCTGAGGCTGCCCTCCAAATCGGCTAAACATGCAATCTGGCGACAATATTTCATCTTGCCCATGTTTTCAGTTGCGAAGCGCCAAAGTGGGCCTAACAATTGACTCGGCAATCCGAGCGTTCGAAGTCTCAGCGGAGCGACGATATCATCATGGGTACGCTGACGGCACTCAAGGATCCGAAAAGAGCTGGGGCGTTCGATGGTTATGCCCCACACCCGTTTTATTGCGAGCTTCTCGGTTCCGGTGAACAGCCGAGCAAGGCTTTGATCGGTATATGGCAGCGCCTACAAACGATGGACGTCGCCGACCTGTTGCGCCGCGCCGGCGATGCCGAACACGAACTATATAATCTAGGCATTACCTTCACCGTTTATAGCGAGAAGGATGCGATCGATCGCATATTGCCGTTCGATGTCATTCCCCGCGTCATGACGGCTCGAGAATGGCGTCGCGTTGAGGCCGGCGTGGCGCAGCGGGTCCGCGCCCTCAATCTTTTCCTGTGGGACATTTATCATCAACAGCTTATCCTTAAGGACGGCACCATTCCTTCGGCATTGATCCTGGGCAATGGCAATTACCGACCCGAGATGATTGGAGTCGATCCGCCATGCGGCACGTACATCCACATCAATGGCACCGACCTCGTCCGCGATGGCGACGGTGCATTCCACGTGCTGGAAGATAACGGCCGGGCTCCTTCGGGCGTTTCATACGTCGTCGAGAATCGGCACATGATGCAACGCGCATTTCCGGACCTGATGCAGGGGCTGCGCATCCGACCCGTCTCGGACTATGGTGAAAGACTGCTGAGCAAGCTGATCGAGGTTGCGCCCGCCGGCATTGCTGACCCAACGGTCGTGCTGTTATCCCCCGGCGTTTTCAATTCAGCCTACTTCGAGCACATATTCTTGGCGCGTGAGATGGGCGTGCCGTTGGTCGAGGGACGCGATTTAACTGTCGAGAACGACCGTCTCTTTATGCGGACCGTGGCTGGCCTTCGGCCCGTGCACGTCGTCTACCGTCGTATCAACGATGATTACCTCGATCCAGAAGCATTCAACAAATCGAGCATGTTGGGTGTCGCCGGTTTGATGCGGGCAGCTGCCAAAGGCCACGTAACGTTGGCTAACGCTGTGGGCACGGGCGTTGCGGACGATAAGGCTGTCTACGCCTATGTCCCGCGGATTATCCAGTACTACCTCAACGAGGATCCCATACTTCCAAATGTTGAAACACACATCTGCGGCGAGCCGGCCGGGCTCGCGTACACTCTAGAAAATCTGGAAAATCTGGTGGTGAAGCCGGTCGGGGAATCCGGCGGTTATGGCATCGTCGTCGGCCCGAAAGCATCACGCGCTGAAATCGCTGAATGCCGCGCGCTTTTGGAAGCAAACCCGGCAAACTTCATCAGTCAGCCGATGATTGACCTGTCGGTGTGTCCAACCCTTAACGATACGGGTGTCGTACCTCGTCACGTCGATCTGCGACCTTACGCAGTGACCGGTCGGGATACCTGGGTGTTGCCGGGCGGATTAACACGCGTCGCGCTTAAAGAAGGGTCTATCATCGTCAATTCCTCGCAAGGCGGCGGCACCAAGGATACTTGGGTGCTCGAGGAGGACCCGGTGTGAGCTTACTGGCGCGAAACGCAGAGCAATTTTTCTGGCTCGGCCGCTACATCGAGCGGGCGGCCAGCATCTCGCGGATCATCGAAATTCACAGCGCACACGACGGCGGCCACGGTGGCGATCAGTCCTGGGGCTGGTTGGTCGCCCTTTACTCGGATGAAACACTCTTCAAGAAATCCCATGCGGAATATTCGTTCAAAAACGTTATCCGCTTCTACGTCAGTGACGTCGACAATCCGGGTTCGATCACCTCGGCCTTACGAGCGGCGCGCGAGAATGCCCGCGCGCTCCGAGCGGTCATTCCAACGGAAATGTGGAACCAACTCAACGAATTCCATAATCGGTTCTTGGAAATAGACGAGAACGACCTCGATCTGATTTGCCTGTCAAGGACGTGCGGAACGATCAAACACGGTTGTTATGCGCAGCTCGGCGTGATCGAGAGCACGCTTTATCGCGATGAAGGCGAACGGTTTCTCCACCTCGGCTTGATGATCGAGCGCGCCGACCAGACGAGCCGGTTGCTGGACGTTAAGTTTGCCCAACTCGCAACTCGGGCAGCGGAAAATCCCGAGATCGCGGATTCTACATTTTGGGCGTTAGTCCTGCGATCAGCAGCGGCCTATCAAGCTTTTCGTCGTCTGGAACGCAAGAGCGCCGATCCGGCTAGTGTCGCGAGGTTTCTACTACTGAACCCGTGTCATCCAAAATCTGTCGCTTTCTGTGCCGCCGAGATTCAGCGAGTTCTTCAAGAGTTGAGGTCTGGGTATGCGTTACGCCAGACCAGCTTTGCTCTGGAGAAACTTGACGTTCTGATCGATGGCCTAGAGCGCGCGTCGCGGGATGCCGCCCTCGTCACTCGCCTGCACGATATCAACGATTGGCTGCAATTGCGCCTCGCCGATCTCACGAACGAGCTTTCTATCCGTTTTTTTGGCGCTGAGTTACCTAAACAGCAGTCGCAATCGCAGTCGCAGTCGGTCGCGTAAAGCCGCCCGCGCATTGCGACACACGAAAGAACATAGCGTCGATGACCCTACATGTCGCCCTGACGCACCGCACCACGTACACGTACGATCGGCTGATAAGCGTCGGCCCGCAAATCATTCGACTGCGGCCAGCCCCCCACTGCCGAACGCCGATCCTCAGCTACTCGCTCGGTGTGTTGCCAGAAACCCATTTCCTGAATTGGCAGCAGGATCCATTCGGCAACTTTATGGCGCGCATAGTCGTGCCGGAAAAAACACGCGAACTGTCGGTGACAGTCGATCTCGTCGCCGACATGGCCGTCATCAATCCCTTCGATTTTTTTGTTGAGGAGGCCGCCCAAGAATGTCCGTTCCAGTACAGCGAAGATACCAAGGCCGAGCTAGCGCCTTATCTTCAGACGTCACCTGCTGGCCCCCACCTGAAGAAATACATAGATGGCTTGGATCTGCACCGACGCCCGACCAACGATTTTTTGTGCGACCTTAATCGCCGCTTACAGCAAGACATCAAGTACTTGATACGGATGGAACCGGGCGTGCAGACGCCAGACGAAACGTTGCGGGCGGCGTCCGGGTCGTGTCGCGACAGCGCCTGGCTACTGGTGCAGATATTGCGTCAGCTTGGCTTGGCTGCTCGCTTTGTCTCCGGCTATCTCATCCAACTCAAGCCGGATGTCGCAACCCTCGATGGGCCGGTTGGGGCGGCGAACGATTTTTGCGATCTCCATGCCTGGGCTGAGGTCTATGTACCCGGCGCTGGATGGATCGGGCTCGACGCAACGTCAGGCTTGCTGACCGGCGAGGGTCATATTCCGCTCGCCGCTGCCCCGCATCCGACGAGTGCCGCGCCAATCTCGGGCGCCCACGAGAAAGCAGAAGTCTCTTTTTCATTTGACATGTCCGTGCAGCGCATAAGGGAGACGCCGCGGACGACAAGGCCTTATTCAGACGATCAATGGCAGCAGATCCTTGACGTCGGCACAAAAGTCGACGCTCGTTTGCGCGCTGGCGATGTTCGCCTCAGCATGGGCGGCGAGCCGACCTTCGTCGCGGCCGACGACATGGAGGGCGCGGAGTGGAATATCGCAGCCGTTGGCCCCACGAAGCGGCGCTTCGCCGAGGATCTGGTGCGCAGGCTGCAGCAAAGATTCGCGCCGGGTGCCTTGCTCCACTATGGACAAGGCAAATGGTATCCCGGCGAGCAGCTGCCCCGTTGGGCGTTCGCGGTTTACTGGCGCTCGGACCAGAAGGCGCTTTGGCAAGACTTAGACTTAATCGATCGCGAAGTGCCGGCCGGTTCCGTGAGCATCGACGACGCGCAGATATTCTCTGACACACTCTGTGTCCAATTGGGACTTGCCAAACAGTGCGCTGTCCCGGCGTTCGAAGACCCCGCGCACTTTCTTTTGATCGAACAGCAATTGCCGCTCGACCAGTCTGTGCTCAACCCCAAGCTAGATGACGAATCGGAACGAGCGCGGTTGATGCGCGTATTCGAGCGCGGCTTGGGCAAGCCGACAAGCTACGTGCTGCCGATCCAGGCCTGGCAGTCGAAGGATCTGGGCCGTCGCTGGGTCACCGAACGATGGGCATTGCGCCGCGATCGTCTCTATCTGATCCCGGGCGATAGTCCCGCCGGTTTGCGTCTCCCGCTCGGATCGCTTCAGTTCATCGATAAATCAGAGTATCCGCACGTCCAACCGCGCGACCCGTATGCGCCGTCTACGCCGCTCGCCGAGCGCTCTGTGCTGACCCAACAGCGGCGGACGGTCTCACTTCAGACCGCAGCGGTGCCCCCGCACAGCTCGGATGGTATTTTCGGCTCGGTCAGAACGGCGCTCGCAATCGAGCCGCGCGATGGGCGAATTTGCGTGTTCCTGCCACCGCTCGCAGATGCCGAAGATTTCGCGGCACTGATCGGCGCCGTGGAAGAAACCGCAAAGGCGACGAGCCTGCCGGTTCACATCGAAGGCTACTCGCCGGCAACTGACGCCAGACTGAATGTCATCAAGGTCACGCCTGATCCAGGCGTCATCGAGGTCAACGTCCACCCGGCGACGAGCTGGGCTCAGGCTGTGGAAATTACCACCGGCCTGTATGAGGAAGCTCATCGTGCAAAGCTTGCGACCGAAAAGTTCATGCTCGATGGTCGGCACACGGGCACAGGCGGGGGAAATCACATTGTACTCGGCGGGATAACGCCAGCCGATAGCCCCTTTCTCCGGCGTCCAGACTTACTCGCGAGCATCATCGCGTTTTGGCAGAACCATCCCTCGCTCTCTTATTTGTTTTCAGGAATGTTCATCGGGCCGACCAGTCAAGCGCCGCGCGTGGATGAAGCGCGGCACGAGCAGCTCTACGAACTCGAGTTGGCACTGAAACAGATACCGGATCCCAAGGCTGCCGGATCCGAGGCCGCTGCGGTCACACCGTGGATGGTCGATCGGATCTTGCGCAACCTACTGATCGATGTCTCCGGCAATACCCATCGAGCCGAGATTTGTATCGATAAACTCTATTCACCCGATGGGCCGACAGGCCGGCTAGGGCTCGTCGAATTCCGCTCGTTCGAGATGCCGCCGCATGCCCGAATGAGCTTGGCGCAGCAATTGCTGCTTCGCGCGCTCGTCGTGCGTTTCTGGGAAAAGCCATATCGCAAACCGCTCGTCCGGTGGGGGACCATGCTGCATGACCGCTTCATGCTGCCACACTTCATCTGGTCTGATTTCAAGGACGTGATCGCCGAGTTGCAGGGCGCCGGTTTACCCGTCGACCTCGAGTGGTTCCGGCCGCATCTCGAGTTCCGCTTCCAGCTGGCGGGCAAGATCTCGGTTGGCGACATCGAACTCGAATTGCGACAGGCGCTCGAGCCGTGGCATGTTCTCGGCGAAGAAGCGGCAGCGGGCGGCACGGCACGCTACGTCGACTCGTCGCTCGAGCGTATGCAAGTTCGTGTGACGGGCTTAACCGGCGATCGCTATGTCCTATCCTGCAACGGTCATGCCGTGCCATTGACGGCCACCGGCACCAATGGGGAAGCGGTCGCAGGCATTCGCTATCGTGCCTGGCAGCCGCCGACCTGTCTTCATCCCTACATCCCGGTCGACGCGCCGTTAGCATTCGACATTATCGATACCTGGTCCGACCGGTCGGTCGGCGGTTGCCGCTATCACGTCTCGCATCCGGGCGGTCGCAGTCATGAAACTATGCCGATCAACGCTTACGAGGCCGAGGGGCGCCGACTTTCGCGGTTTGAGACGACGCGGCATACGGCCGGACCGGTCAAGCTTGCGCCAAGACTCGTCAACCCAGAGTATCCAGCGACTCTGGATCTGCGCCAATTTCATTGAGCCTGCGTGTTGCCGTGCTAAAGGAGCGAGTGCCGCTCAATTGCATCACAAACTGCTAACCGCGTCCGAGGGGATTGCACTCGCTTCACAAGTCCTCATCCTACGAGGTTGAGCGACTCAATGTGGATGGCGCCAATGGAGCCCGAAGCGAGATGACGACCAACGTGCCTGCCGCGCACGCTGCTTTGCCCGATTTGATCGGCGGCTATACTCCGGGCGCTGGCGTGTACGATGAAATGATGGATGCGACCGGTGCGATTCGTTCTCATTGGGAGCCGGTTCTGGGTGCCCTCGCCGCATTCGACGACAGCGAACGGACTGCGCGCGCGGCGCGAATGAACCGTCGCGTTCGCGAAACCGGCATTGCTCACGACACGTTTGCCGATCCCACGAAGAGCGATCAGCCGTGGCGCGTCGATCTCGTGCCTTTGCTCCTCGGTGCCGACGAATGGCAGTGGTTGCAGCGAGCCTTGATCCAACGTGCGCGGTTGATGAATGCAGTTCTAACGGACCTTTATGGCGAGCAACGTTTGCTGTCGTCGGGAATGATCCCGCCAGGTCTGGTATTCTCGGACCCTTCATTCCTTCGAGCGTGCCGGCATATACTGCCCCGGCACGGCTTCCTGCAATTCTTTGCAACAGATCTGGCGCGCGCGGCCGATGGCCAATGGCGTGTCATCGACAGCCATACTGAAACGCCAGCAGGCATCGGTCTAGTTCTCGCCAATCGGCTCGTTCACACCCACGTCGCCGGTGAAGTCTTTGCTGCGTCGAACGCACAACGCTTGGCACCCTATTTTCGGCAAATGCAAGCGGCCCTTACCCAGCGGTGCGGCCGTGCCGACCCCCGTATCGCGCTTTTGACGCCAGGCTCGCAACATGAGGACTACTTCAGTCACGCCTACTTGGCCCGCTACCTCGGCTTGATACTGGTCGAAGGTGGCGACCTGCGCGTTGCAGGTGACCAAGTCATGTTGAAGACGCTGGAAGGTCTGCAGCCAATCGATTTGCTCGTCCGTTGCACCACCGGTGCAAAGTCCGATCCACTCGAACTCGATCCGGCGGGATTTCTCGGCCCGGTAGGGCTTACCCAAGCGAGCCGCTTCGAGCCCGAGCGCGTCGTCAATGCGCTAGGCTCCGCGCTGGTTGAAAACCGGGGCCTTGGTCGCTATCTGCCCGATCTCAGCGTAGAGCTTCTGGGTGAACCGCTGATGCTACCAGACGCGCAGCGGTGGTGGCTGGGTGACACTGCGGCCAAAGACTACGCGCTGCGGAACATCGATCACCTCGTGATCCGACCCGCACATGAAGCCACCGGTCGACCGGGCCGCGCCTCCCTTGGCCGCGTATCGAATCTGCTCCCCGAGCAGGAGCGTATCGATCTCATCGGTGAAATCAAATTGCGCGGCGAAATGTGGGTTGCAGAAGAAAAAATCGGCTTCGGCACTTCGCCGGTTTGGACCCCTGACGGCTTGCGGCCGCGTCCGTTCGCGATGCGGATGTTCGCCACCATGACGCGCGACGGCTATCGCGCGATGCCTGGCGGCATTGCCATGACCGTCAATCCGGACATGGCCGTTGGCCTGAACGCGCCCGAGGGGGAAACGCGCGACGTTTGGGTGCTTTCGGATGCATCAGAACCGCAGCACGTCAGTTTGTGGCGTCCGACCGTCGAGACGGCGCACGTACAGAGGTCGCAACGCGTGCTGCAGAGCCGCGTCGCAGATGACCTGTTCTGGCTTGGCCGTTATGCTGAGCGCGCAGATTGGACGATGCGCGTGGTCCGGGGTGCCGTCAACCGCCAGCAGGAGGATGGCCGTCGAGACCATAGCCAACGCGCGGCGATTGTCTGTCTTTATACGTTGCTCGCCAAAGACCCGAAGGCAGCACAGATGCTGGCGCGGCAGTCGAACTTGAACAATGCCGAGAGCTTGTCGCAATTTCTGGTATCGGCCGCGGGTGGAAATCACAGCCTGCCGCACACCTGCGATGCCCTTCATCGCGTAGCCGGTTTGACGCGCGACCGGCTGTCATTGGAAGCGTGGCGTGTGCTCAATGTCCTTGGACCTCAGTCGACCTGGCGCTCTCGCCTTCGCATCGCCCCGTTAAGCGAAGTGCTGGACCTGCTCGACGAAGGTTTGCTGGCGATTACCGGCTTCAACGGTTTGATGCACGAAAACATGACGCGAAATTCCGGCTGGTCGTTCCTCGACATGGGTCGCCGGCTCGAACGTGGGCTTAATATCTGTGAGACGATTGCTCCCCTATTTAGTAGTGCCACAGAGGCCGATGATGAATTGCACAGCCTAATGTTCCTATTGGAGGTGGCGGACAGTTTCATCACCTACCGGTCACGCTATCGGCTCGATCCGATGTTGCCTCTAGTGCTCGATCTGCTCTTGGTCGACGAGACCAATCCTCGCAGCCTAGCATTCCAACTGTCGTCACTGTCGAGCCATCTGAGCAGCCTGCCGCAAACGACTAACGGATCCAATCTGCCTGAAGAACAGCGGATCCTTGTGTCACTGATCTCATCAATCAAGTTGGCGGATGTGCGGGCACTCGCCGCGTCAGACGATCGGCATGTGCGGCCCCAACTGGTCGCCGCGATGCGGGAGCAGTCGGAAAAATTGCCGGAGCTATCGAAAGCGATCATGCGCCACTATTTCAATCTGAAGGACGAGAAACCTCACCGCGTACATACGCGCGCATGAACATCCAACGTCGGCTCGGATCGAAAACCTTCGGCACACGATCCGCTGAACGCTAAATACAGAGGTCAACTTGATCTACGACATAAGTCATCGAACACTGTATCGGTATAGCGCGCCGGTTTCGCAATCACACCATGTGACCCACATGTCGCCGCGCGTGAGCGATCGTCAGATTGTCCGACGGCACAGTCTGTTGATCGAGCCGGCACCAACGTCGCGCATCGATGCGCTCGATTATTTCGGCAATCCAACATCGCAACTATGCGTCGAGGATGAGCATAGCGAATTCGTTATTCACGCGCGCAGCACGATCGAAGTGGCAGCGCGATCGACGATTGACGTGGCTGCTACCGCGAGCTTTCAACAGGTGTTCGACGATCTGATGTGCGCGCAACAGCCGCTCGATCTTTCGGTTCTCCAGTTCGTTTGCTCGTCACGTCACACGATGCCGACAGCGGAAATTGTGGATTACGCGTCAAGGTCTTTGCTGCCGGGACGTCCGGTGTTGGAAGCAGCGTGGGATTTGACGCGACGCTTATTTGAAGATTTCACGTTTGATAACACTGCGACCGACGTGTCGACGCCGATCACCACCGTCCTGAGAGAGCGGCGCGGTGTGTGTCAGGATTTTTCGCATCTGGCGTTGTCATGTCTGCGCGCCGCGAAGATCCCTGCGCGATACGTCAGCGGCTACTTATTGACCCATCCGCCTGCTGGTCAAACAAAGTTAAAGGGAACCGACGCCTCGCACGCTTGGATTTCGGTTTGGGCGCCTGAAACCGGTTGGGTGGATTTTGATCCGACAAACGGCTCGATGCCGCAAACGGAACATATCTCAATCGCCTATGGCCGCGATTACGATGACGTGAGTCCGATCAGCGGCGTGCTCCTCGGCGGCGGAAAGCACACAGTTAGCGTTGCCGTCGATGTCAGTGAGGCTGCGGCATCCGGAGCATCATCCCAATCATAGGCTCACGAGCCGGATCTACTACATGTTTGGAGCGCTCAGCGCACTGATGTGCTTCGCGAGCCG
>JANLXZ010000437.1:0-8721 GCA_031365375.1 Hyphomicrobiaceae bacterium
ACTTTGTTGCGTTCGAACATGGGCTTGCTTCCGGATTGGCTCAAATTGAAACGGCCGATTGCGAGTTAGAATAGCAATCGCAAGAAGCGTGCGACATGTAACCGGCTGCAGTAAGCTAGCCGCGGGCTAGTCCTTGTGCTAAGGCACCGCGCAATGATGCAGCGCAGCAACGGCTGCGGCTGCCGCTTGGCCTTCAAGGACCCACATGGAACTTCGTAACATCGCCATTATCGCGCACGTCGACCATGGCAAGACGACACTCATCGACGTTTTACTCAAGCAGACCGGTTCGTTCCGAGACAACCAGAAGGTCGCCGAGCGCGCCATGGACTCGAACGACCTCGAGCGCGAGCGTGGCATCACCATTCTGGCGAAGTGCACGTCGCTCGTCTGGAAGGATGTGCGCATCAACATCATCGACACGCCAGGCCACGCCGACTTTGGCGGCGAAGTCGAGCGTATTCTCAGCATGGTTGATGGCGTCATCGTGCTCGTCGACGCATCCGAAGGCCCATTGCCGCAGACCAAGTTCGTGCTGTCGAAAGCTTTGAAGCGGGGCTTGCGCCCAATCGTCGCGATCAACAAGATCGACCGGCCGGATCAGCGCTTCCAGGACGTGTTGAACGAGGTGTTCGATCTCATTGCAAATCTCGATGCCACCGACGAACAGCTCGACTTCCCGATACTCTACGGCTCCGGTCGCGACGGCTGGATGGCGACGAGTCCCGAAGGTCCGAAGACCGACATGGCGCCGTTGTTCGATCTGGTGCTCAAGCACGTCAAGCCGCCGGTCGTGGAAGAAGGTCCTTTTCGGTTGCTGGCAACGACGCTCGAAGCCGATCCGTACCTCGGCCGCATCCTGACCGGGCGCATCTCGTCCGGCACGATCAGTCCGGGCCAAACGATCAAGGCATTGACCCGCGAGGGCAAGCTGATCGAGAGCGCGCGCGTTACTAAAGTTCTGGCGTTCCGGGGCTTGGAGCGCACCGCGATCGAAGTTGGCGAGGCAGGCGATATCATCGCCATTGCCGGTATCACCGAAGCGACGGTTGCCGACACGCTTTGTGACCCGTCCGTCGAGACGGCAATCTTCTCGCAGCCCGTTGATCCGCCCACTCTATCGATGACCTTCCGCATCAACGACGGACCGTTCGCCGGCCGCGAAGGCGACAAGGTACAGAGCCGCGTCATTCGCGAACGCCTCCTCAAGGAAGCTGAGCGTAACGTCGCGATTCGTATTACCGAGAACCCCATCAGCGACTCGTTCGACGTTGCCGGCCGTGGCGAATTACAGCTTGGCATTCTGATCGAGACGATGCGCCGCGAAGGCTTTGAGCTCACCGTATCGCGCCCGCAAGTGGTGATGACCACTGACGAGAGCGGCCAGCGGCTCGAGCCGATCGAGGAAGTGATCATCGACGTCGACGAGCAGCACTCCGGCGTCGTGGTGCAGAAGCTGTCGGAACGTAAAGGCGAGCTGCTGGAAATGCGGCCCTCGGGCGGCGGACGCCAGCGCCTCGTGTTCAACGTGCCGACGCGCGGCCTGATTGGTTACCAGGGCGAACTGCTCACTGATACGCGCGGCACTGCCGTGATGAACCGGCTGTTCAGTTCCTACGCTCTCCATAAGGGGCATATCGAAGGCCGTCGGAATGGCGTGTTGCTGTCCAACGGTGATGGCGAAGCGACGACTTACGCGCTGTTCTACCTCCAGCCGCGCGGGTCGTTGATGATCGACCCGCAAACCAAGGTTTATGGCGGCATGATCATCGGCCAGCATACGCGTGACAATGACCTTGAGGTCAACGTTCGCGAAGGCAAGAAGTTGTCGAACGTGCGCGCCGCCGGCAAGGACGATGCGCTGATCTTGACTCCGCCAATGAAGATGACGCTCGAACGGGCTATGTCCTATATTCAAGATGACGAGCTGGTAGAGATTACCCCGCTATCGATCCGGTTGCGCAAGCGCTGGCTCGATCCGAACGAGCGGAAGCGCCGCGACCGCGCGCGCGAAGCAGACGTCGCATGATAATGAGCCTCCACAGATTAGCGTGGAGGCTTTTTTCTTGGTTCTCTCAGCATCGACGCGCTGCTTTCAGCTCACCGACAATACGCTCGGGTGTCATCGGCATCTGCGTCATGCGAATACCGATCGCACGTCTGATCGCGTTACCGACTACCGCCGCCACCGGCACGATCGGCATCTCGGCGACACCGCGCACGCCATAGGGCACGTCCGGCACCGGCGTCTCGATCAGCACGCAATCGATCTGTGGCAAGTCGAGCGCAGTTGGCATCCGGTAGTCAAGCAGGCTCGCGTTCCGCAGTCGCCCGTCCGCCGCGTAATCGAAGCCCTCGGTCAAGGCCCAACCAAGTCCCTGCGACACGCTCCCCTCTATCTGCCCTTCCACCGCAACTGGATTGAGCGCGCGCCCGACATCCTGGAAAGCGGTGTAGCGCAGGATCGTCACCTGGCCAGTCTCGGGGTCGACCTCGACATCGCATACATGCGCGCCGGCTTCGACACCGAGCGGTAGCTTGGTCGAAACACCGCGACCGACAATTGCGCCTTCGGTGAGTGTCGAGCGCATCAGATCGAACAGGTTGATCGAACCGCCGCCGTGCCCAGACGTTCGGAACACGCCCGATGCGTAGGTCAAAGCGTCCGTCGAACTTTGCAGTTTTGCCGCGGCCCGCACCCGAAGCTGCCCAAGTGCATCCTGGCAGGCTTGCGACACTGCCGCCGCCATCGTGCGTCCAACCCTGCTGCCGGCCGCAGCATCAGAGTAGCCGGCCGACTTGGTGTCGCCCATCGCCACATGCACATCATCGATCGCCAATCCAAATTCCTCGGCGGCGACCTGTGCCATCGTCGTGCGTGTACCGGAAATATCGACCGAGCCCATTGTCACCATCGGCCGGCCATCGCCGGCGATAGTGACGTGCGCCGCCGATGTCATCGATGTTCCGCGCCAATAGCCGAATGCCAGTCCACGGCCGCGCGGCAGCCGTCCAGGTTCGATCGGTTCGCGCCAGCACGCGTGGGCGGCAATACGCTCGGCGATCGTAGTGAGGCCGATCGAAGGGAAGGGCGTGCCGATCGGCATCAAACTGCCGGTCACAGCCAGATTGCGACGGCGCAACGCGAGTGGATCAATATCGAGGGTAAGGGCAAGCTCGTCGACGGCCTGCTCCATGGCGAACGCCGCCTGGATGCCGCCAGGGCCGCGATAGGCTTCGGTGCGCGGCTTGTTGGTCGTAATATCGAACCCTTCCAGATACAGGTTGGCGCACTGGTAAGGCGCGGCGGATGCCTGCATCAGCAGGGTGGTCGGCGTACCTGGAATGCCGCCGGAATCGAACACATAGCGTCCCTCGATTGCGGTGAGCTTGCCTTCAGCATCGGCGCCGATCCGAACGTCGATCCGCGCTGCCGCCGCCGGTCCCGAGCCGCCGGACATGACTTCGTCGCGGCTCATCACGATCTTGACCGGACGCCCGCATATTTGCGCAAGTCGCACCGCAATCGGCTCCACATGGACAGTGATCTTGCCACCGAACGCGCCGCCAACTTCGAGCGGGATCACCTTGATTTTTGAATGCGATAGTCCGAGCAGGACCGCAGTTTGTATCTCGGTTTGAAACGCCCCCTGCGTCGAAACCCAAAGTGTGACGAACCCCGTCGCGTCGGCTTCGGCGACACAGGCGTGCGGCTCGATGTAACCCTGGTGCGCGGTATCGATGACGGTTTTGATCGCACCAATTGCGGTCGCCGATGCAAATGCTGCCGCCACGTCGCCACGCTCGATGACCGTTCGGCCACCCGCGTTGCGCGGTGCGAGGATGCTCGCGTCGAAGCCTTTCGGTTTCATCGCCGGGTGGATCAACAGTGCATCCCGCGCCGATGCCGCCTCGATGTCCATCATCGCTGGCAGCACTTCGTACGCGACATCGATGAGATCGAGTGCGGCAGCGGCGATATATGCATCGGTTGCCGCGACCGCCGCGATCGGTTGACCGCGCCACATGACGCGATCGCGCGCGATGACGGTGAGCGCTGATACCCAAGCGTCGGCGCCGGTCTCGCCGAACGGGATGATGGTGCCGGGCTCTATCACCGGGAAATCGCTCGCCGTGACCACTGCGAGGACGCCCTTGAGTGCGCTCGCTTTCGTCGTATCGATCGACACGATGCGCGCATGCGCGTGCGGGCTGCGTTTAATCCGGCCGACGACGAGGCCGGGCCTTGTCAAATCGGCCGGATAGGTCGCGCGTCCGGTTACACGCTCACCGGCATCGACGCGAGGGAGACGTTTGCCGACAACTTTCATTGGCGCCTCGGTCGTTGTCATAAGCGCGCCTCTTGAAGATCAACGGCAGCCGCCTTGATCGCTTCGACGATTTTACCGTAACCGGTGCAGCGGCAAATATTGCCAGCGATCGCGTGACGAATTTCGTGGTCGGTGGGCTGCGGATTTCGTCGCAACAGGGCAACCGCCGACAACACGATCCCGGATGTGCAAAAACCGCATTGCGTCCCGCCATACTTGATCAACGCCGCTTGCACCGGGTGCATTGTATTGCTGGCGGCGACGCCCTCGATCGTTAAGACCTTTGCACCCTCAACTTCGCCCCCAAACACCAGGCACGCGCAAACCGGTTCGCCGTCGACAAGTACGGTGCACGAGCCGCAATTGCCGTTACTGCAACCTTCCTTGGTGCCGGTGAGGCCTAGCCGATCGCGCAACAGCTCGAGCAGGGTATCTCGCGTGTCCGCCAACGCCTCGCGGGGCTCGCCGTTGACCTCAAATGTGACGACTGTTTTCATTCTATTTTGCATCCAAGTTCGGCGGCGCATGTTGCCAGCACGCGGCGCGACAACACGGCAACGAGATGGCGGCGATAGTCCTCCGAACCTCGCGTATCGGAGATTGGTCGCGCTTCTCGAGCGGCCACCGAGGCTGCTTCGGTGAACAATGCCGAACTCGGTTTCGAGCCAATCAGCGCCTGCTGCGCCTGCGTGGCAAAGAGCGTGGTTGGCGCGACAGATGCCAACGCGATCTTCGCGTCAACGATTGCTCCGGCAGCGTCCAGTTCGATCCACGCTCCAGCTCCGGCAATGGCGATATCCATCTCGCGGCGGGGTGTGAAACGCTCATAGGCCGCGGCGGTTCTCGGTCGCACGGCCGGCAGCACGAGCGCGACCAGGACTTCGCCATCCACCAGTGACGTGCGGCCGGGCGCCATTGCCACCGACGCAACTGGAATTATTCGACGACCGCCCGGTCCGACAATCTCGGCCGTGGCACCGAGGCAGATCAGTAACGGCACGGCATCCGCCGAAGGGGCGGCGTTGCAGACATTGCCGCCGAGGCTCGCGCGATTTTGGATCTGCAGGCTGCCAATCAATTGCGCCGAGGCCAGCAGCGCTCGGTGCTCGATTGCAAAGGCTGAGTTCTGACCGAGCTTGCCGATCGTCACCGCAGCACCGATGCGCCAGCCGCCGTCGGGTCCGCGCTCAACCGCGTTGAGTTCCGGTATGCGTTTGAGATCGACGACGCGTGACGCTGATCGCCGCCCCTCCCGCAACTGCGGGATCAGGTCGGTTCCGCCCGCCAGTAGACGGGCCGCACCGCCATCGAGTAGCCCCACGACATCCCGAAGGGTTGTTGGGCGATTGTAGTGAAGCTCCAGCACTTAGGCTCCTCGATAATTAATGCGCTTTTCGAATAAGAGACTAGCAAGTCGCCGCGCACCAGGCACGCGTAATGGCACAGCTAGTCCAGCGGCAGTCCTACATAATTTTCGGCCAGACTTGTAGCAGCCGCCCGCGAGCTAGTGACGAGATCGAGTTCGGCCAGTTGCCGCCGATGGTCGAAATCATTGCCATCATGGAAACGATGCAACATCGATGTCATCCACCATGAAAACTGCTGCACGCGCCATACGCGCCGCAATACAGTCGCCGAGTAAGCCGCCAGAAGATCGCTCGAACCGGTCGCATAAAACGATGTGAGCGCTTGCGCCATCACGTGAACGTCGGCAGCAGCGAGGTTCAGCCCCTTGGCGCCAGTCGGGGGGACCGAGTGCGCGGCGTCGCCGGCCAAAAACAGCCGGCCATACTGCATCGGCTCGCAAACAAAGCTCCGGAGAGGAATAATCCCTTTCTGGAAGATCGGCCCTTCATGCAAATTACCTTTCGAGCCATCGGCATCTTTCGCGGTGCGCGCCTGCAGCTCGGCCCAGATGCGATCGTCGGACCAGTTCTCGACCTTGTCGTTTGGGTCGCATTGGAAATACATGCGCTGAACCTGCGGCGAGCGGGTCGAGATCAGCGCGAATCCGCGCTCGTGCTGCGCATAGATCAGCTCATCGGACGAGCGCGGTGCGGTTGCCAGAATGCCGAACCATCCGAACGGATAAATCCGAAAATAATCCTTCCGCACGCTGCCTTCGGGTATGGCCGCACGACTGACACCATAGCTGCCGTCGCAGCCCGCGATGAAGTTGCAGTCGAGCATTTGGGCTTGGCCATCTTTGCCCGTGAAGTGGATGCGCGGCTGGCTCGTCGTCACGCCGTCGAGCGCCGTCACCTTCGTCTCGAACAGGATTTGTCCGCCGGTTTCGAGCCGCAATCGGGTCAGGTCCTTGAGGACCTCATGCTGGGGATAAACCATGATCGAGCGGCCGCCCGTCAACCCCGGCAAATCAATCCGGTGACTATTGCCACTAAACCTGATCTCGAAGCCGTGATGGACCGTGCCTTCCCGCTTCATCCGGTCACCGGCGCCAACTCGATCCATCAATTTGATGGTCCCATCTTCGAGAACGCCAGCCCGGATTGTCGCTTCGATAGCAGCGCGGCTGCGGCTCTCGATCACAACGGATTCGATGCCCTGCAAGTGCAGCATCTGGGAGAGGAGCAACCCCGCGGGCCCCGCACCGATAATGCCGACTTGGGTGCGCATTCGCATCTGCTCCAGGGCCTTGTTTTCAGCCGAATTTACTCGCCTCCCTGCATACCCATAACTTCCGGTAAGGTCTACGCCCTACTACCTTGAGCCTGCTTCCGTTCGAAAGACGTCTTGCGCCGCGACCGCCTTTTTTGCGGAAGCCTCAACCGCTCGCGGCTTGACCCCGCACTTTTCCATCGGAAGTGCCGTCGTTAGCCATCCGTCTTTCGACACGGTAACGACGTAACGGCGGCAATGATCGCCGGCGCCCGGCACAAAATGCACCTGGAACATCGCGAGGTCCTCCTTGCGCTGACGCGGCCAAATATAGACCGCATTATCAGGGGTTTCGACAAGGGCGGTTTGAATAGCGGCGCCGGCATTACGATAATCGGCCGCCGAGAGACGGGCCAGCAAAACACGCGACAGACCAGGATGAAGGCCGACGGACACCGCTTTTTTCTGGTTGGGATCGTTCGCATCGACGACCGGTGGTGGAAGTGGTTTCGACATCGGTTCAGCCTCTGCCTCCGCCGAAGGAGAAACGGCGGCGATGGTTTCCGGCTGCTCGACAGATTTGGTCTGGGTGACGGGAGCAGCGGAGGCCATGCTCACTGCCGGCGCCGGCTCTGGCGGCAGCGGTTGGTCAAGAGCGGCGAGCTTCGGTGCAGGTAAGGTATTGGCGAGAGATCCGGCCGGAGATGCGGTCAAGGCTGCCGTCGGCGAGACCGGTTCGGCCAAGCTCCGCACCCTGCTTTCCAACGATGAATATAACGCTGAAGTCTCCGCCATTAGCCATCGCGGCCAAGTCGCGCGCTCGTCAAGCATTACCCAACCACCGGCGATCACGATCAACATCGCGATGCTCCGGCGCACGGCGGTCCGGTATTGAGTGTGCGCCAGCGGCCGCCCTATCCTCTCGCCGGGAAACAACTCAACGGGCGAATAATCATCATCGGTATCCGAGGCACCATAGGCATACGTGTTTGCAGTCGGGTGCCGAGCGAAGGCTGTCATGATTGACCCCCTGGTCGGTGTTTTGTTTGTTTGTGTGTATCGGCTCCCCGCGGTTGCATATGCGCAGCACAATCCTGTCGCAAAAAAGGCGGCACGCCCGTCCTCCAGCGGCGGCGCAACGAGTTCACGCGAAGAATTGCTGGTTTCCGCCGCGCTCAGGTCTGGGCAACCCCCACGAAAATGCGTGGGGGTCGGAACAAGGCGATGCTTTCAATGGTTTTGGAACCAACTGGAGGTGCTAGGTCATGGCAGACAACTTTGCAGACAAAATTCCAAATTGGATAAAATCGCTGTGGGATATGGAAAATGAGCTTCGAAGCGCGGCCCAAAAAGGAGTATTCCTGAAGAAGGACGAAGCGTCTAACCATCTCGCTGAGGCGCGTCGGCATCTCGACGAGTTCATGGGTTCCATGTCGCAATCGGGTGCGCCAACGAACAGCCCCTCTCAGCCGCCAACAAGCACTCCTAAACCTCTCAAAGATGGCGAGATCTGACTGCCGGTGATAGTCAACTCTTGTGGTGAAATCGCGGGGTTTTGGTCGACGCAGATAAAAATAAAAAAGGTCGGCTGTTTAACAGCCAACCTTTCATATATCAAGTCGATTCGATACTATTTTTTGTTCATATGAGAAACAGCCAGGTTTGTCAGCTTATTATTAGCGGCCTTCTCCTGATCGAGAATTTGCGACAAAAGATCGTGTGCCTCATCTTGGCCTAAAACTTTAGCCCACTCCTTCAAAGTGCCATAGCG
>JANLXZ010000240.1:0-6824 GCA_031365375.1 Hyphomicrobiaceae bacterium
ATGACGATGGTGCACACATCAGGCGAGCGCGAGGCGACCTTGCCAAGGATCAGCGATTGCGCTTGAGCCGAGAAGCCCAGACCGCCGTGCTCCTTCGAGATCAGCATGCCGAGGAAGCCATGCCGGCCAACGAACTTCCAAATCTCGTCGGGGATTTCCTTATTGTTGAACCGGATCTGCCAGTCGTCGATCATGCGGCAGAGCTCTTCCGTCGGGCCGTCGAGGAAGGCGCGCTCTTCTACCGTCAACACGATCGGTGGAACGGCGCGCAACTTTTCCCAATCGGGCGTGCCGGAGAACAACTCGGCGTCGAAACCGATGGTGCCGGCATCGAGGGCTTCCTGCTCGGTATCCGACACTTTCGGCAGGATCTTCCTGACCATCGCGAAGGCCGGCTCGACCAGCAGGGCGCGTCGCAGCGACGGCACCGAAAGAAGTGACAGGATTACGGCCGGGATCCATACCAGAGCCGGGAAAAAGCCCAGCTCGAGCCCGTAGTGCTCGCCCTGTACCAACCCGCTCTGCCACAGGTAGGTCGCAATGCCGGCAGCGGCGGCCCAAAGCCAAAGCGGCGCGTGGCGAATTGCCAATGCGGTCACCACACCAAAACATAGGAACAGGAAAACCAGCTCGGCCATGGAGCGACCTCCCAATTAGGCAACATGATTAATGCGAACTTGAGTGCGGCACTTGCCGACCATGACGTCAGTATACCGGAGATGGTTGCTAATGTCCTACAATCTTGACGTTTAGGTCAAGAAACAAGTTGACGCATACGTCAAGACGTTTGCCGTCCGAATTCGTACGCTCCGTAAGCTTCGCGTCGTCAACCGGAACTGCCGAAAGTGCGCAGCGTTGAGTATAACGGTTGACAAATGAAAGATAGAATTAATGACGGAATTACCGTTGCTGGAAGTGTTCATGCGCTTAGCAACAGCTACCGTTTTCGGAGCTGTGATCGGTATCGACCGCGACTTTCGAGACAAGCCGACCGGCGCGCGCACTCTGGCGCTGGTTAGTCTTGGATCAGCGGTGGCATCCCTCGCCGCGCTTAAAGCTGGTGACTCGGACGGCTTCAGCCGCGTCGCACAGGGGATCCTGACGGGCATCGGCTTCATCGGCGCCGGGGTGATTTTGAAGCGACCCGAGACCGGGGTAGTTGAAGGATTGACGACGGCAGCGGCGATTTGGGTCACATCTGCAGTCGGAATGATATGCGCGCTCGGTCACTGGGATACAGCGCTGATGGCGACGGTGATTGCGGTTGTAATCCTACTCATCAGCGTCCCTATGAAGCGATTTCAATCGCGGCCAGAAATGGGCCGCGACAAACCATCCCAATCGAACGGCGAGTGAAGACGCATTGGCTCGCCGCATGAAGAAGTTTAATCTAGTATTCGGGCGCAAGGCTTGGATTAAACTTCGATGCGCGAACGATTGTTGGGCGGAATATTGCTTGTGGCAGCGCTTTTGCCGGCGCTCGACGCCCGGTCACAATCATCCGATCAGCGCAAACTGAGTTACGGCCGTCACTTGGCACAAGAGTGCACAACCTGCCATCGCATCGACGGCAAAGACAACGGCATTCCCTCGATCGTTGGCCAAGATCCGGTCCATTTCGCCCAGACCATCGGCTACTACAAATCCGGCGCTCGCGACAATCAGGTGATGGTTTCGGTCGCGCAGTCGCTCGATGACGAGCAAGTGGCGGCGCTGGCGGCCTACTACGCGAGCTTACCGAAGGTGACGAGATAACGACAGCGCCGTCGTCTAGCCCCTGGCCATCAATCGCCTGCGCATCCCCTTGAGCACGAACAGCGCGAGTAATCCGGTCAGGATATCGAGCGTGATGACGATGCCGAAAACGGTGAGCCAACTGCCCGTCTTCTCGAAAATCATCGCCGCGACCGGCGCGCCCAGGATCGATCCAACTCCCTGCGCCATGTACAAGAAGCCGTAGTTCGTTGTGGCGTTTTTTGCGCCGAACGTGTCGGTCAGGGTCGACGGGAACAGCGAGAAGATCTCACCCCAACCGAAAAACACGAGACCAGAAAGCACAATCAGCATGAACGGATCGGTGCGATACTGCAGCATGAGCCAGATCGCGGCGCCTTCCAGAATGAATGCGATACCCATCGTATTTTCGCGACCGATATTGTCGGACACCCACCCGAAAAACGGCCGCGTGAGGCCGTTGGTCACACGATCGAACGTCAGAGCTGCCGGGATCGCCGCCATCGTGACGCCCATGATGGTGACCATCGTTTTGCCGTCGATCCCAAACGCCTTGGCAAAATTGGTGAACTGGGTGATGACCATCAACCCGCCCGTCGACATCATGGCGAACATCACGAACATCAGCCAGAACACCGGCGTGCGCAGCATCTCGCCAGGTGTGTAATCCCGTCCACCGACTTCGCCAGCAAGCTTTGGCGGGATCGCGATCTCACCGGTGGCGGGAGCGCGCAAGAAAAGCGCCGCAATCAGGCCGACGATGCCAAATATCGCGCCGAAAACGAATAGCGTCTGCTGATAGCCCGATGTCTTGATCATATCGTCGATCGGGAATGTCGAGAAGATTGCGCCGAACCCATAGCCGGCTGCAACGACGCCGGTTGCAAAGCCGCGGCGCTCGGGAAACCACTTCACCATCAACCCGACGATACCGATGTAGACGATGCCGGTACCAACCCCGCACAGTAAACCGTAGGTGGCATAAAGGCCCCATAGGCTTGTGATGTAGGACGATGCGACCCAGCCCGCACCGCTCAGCGCCGCGCCCAAACCGATCAACATCTTCGGGCCGAAGCGTTCGACAAGCCACCCTTGCGCCGGTGACAACCAAGTCTGGATAACGATGAGGATCGTGATGGTCCACTGCACCTCGGACAGGATGGAACCCGTGGTTTTCTGAAACGAGCCTGAGAACAGAGTCCAGACGTATTGCGGGCTTGAGATCGTCATCATGATCACGAAGCCGAGGAACAGCTGCAGCCAGCGCGCGCTGCTCTCCCCGTCGGCACGCGCAGACGTACCGGTGTAAACTGTTTGTGCATTCGCCATTGCTAATCCCTCGTGTGTTCGAAGGGGTCTAGCTAGCAAAGATCGTGCCATTCCGGGACGGCTGGTTTAGATTGGCACACCATATGCCACGAGGGCGCCCACGGATCCGGATCTGCTGCAAAATCGATCACGCAGCTCATATATCGGGCAAGATCGCGGGCGCCTGATCAGCTGACGCAAACGCCCGGAGCTGTAAGTTGGGCAGGACGCACCTTCGCGCACCGTAACCCAACAACTTGGACCACCCGTGGAATGTTGGGTTACGACCGGCAAGCGCCGGTCTAACCCAACCTACAAGGCGAACCTACAGCGTGTTCTTGCGCTGCTGAATCATCATGTAGGTATCGTAGGTGTTGTCGGGCAGCTGGAGCCAGAGATAGCTCTCGGCGCGGAACGCCTTCATGCTTTCCCAGATCTTTTTGAAGTCCTCGTTCTTGCTCGAGATGTCGGCATAGACCTCATTCGCCGACTTGTAACAGGCATCGAGAATTGCTTCCGAGAACGGACGCAGCTGCACGCCATTGCCGACCAGACGTTTGACGGCTGCCGGGTTGACGATGTCATAGCGCCCCGTCAGGACGGCGTTGGCATGCGCGGCTGCGCCCTTGCAAATCGCCTGATAGCTTTTCGGCAAGCTATCCCATTTCTGTTTGTTGACGTGCAGGCTCAGCATCGCGCCACCTTCCCACCAGCCGGGGTAATAGTAGTACTTGGCGACCTTGTAGAAGCCGAGTTTCTCGTCATCGTAAGGGCCGACCCATTCGGCACCGTCGATGGTGCCCTTCTCGAGAGCGGGATAAATATCGCCGCCGCCGATCTGCTGCGGGATCACGCCGAGTTTCGACATAACCACGCCGGCGAATCCGGCGATGCGCATCTTCACGCCCTTCAAGTCGTCGAGCGTATTGAGCTCTTTGCGGAACCAACCGCCCATCTGCGCGCTCGTATTCCCACACAAAAGGCTGTATACGTTGCTCTTGGCGTGGAACGCATTCATCAGCTGTTCGCCGCCGCCCTCGTGCCACCACGCCGTTTGCTGGCGCCCATTGAGACCGAACGGCACGGCGCAGCCCAGTGCCCACGTCGGATCCTTGCCCCACATGTAGTACTGCGCGGTATGACACATCTCGACGGTGCCGCTGATAACAGCGTCAGTTGCCTGCAACGGCGGAACGATTTCGCCGCCGGCAAAGCACTGGATTTGAAACTTGCCGTCGGTCGCTTCCGACACGTACTTGGCGAAGTTTTCTGCGCCGCCATATAGCGTATCGAGCGATTTCGGCCAACTGGCGGTAAGGCGCCATCTGATTTCGGGCGAACTTTGCGCGATGGCAGGGGCCGCCAGCGTGCTTGCCGCAGCAGCCGTTCCCGCAACGCCGGCTGTCTTCAAAAACCTGCGTCTTTTAAGATCGGTCATTGGTGATCGCCTCCCTTTTTGTTTGCGCGCCAGAGTATATGGTCTGAACACCACAACCGCAAAGCCTGTTGCGCGAGCCCTTCAATCGAGCCCGGCTACATTGTAGGTTCGCAACGAAATTTGCCGACAACCAAGAGCCCCCCATGATCGATGAATTCGCCGTCCGTCCGACCCCCGACGATCCTCGCCTCTCCGTTACCGTCCCCGGCATCGACCAGACCGGTGCTGCGATCGAGACGGCGGTCGTCACCGAACGTCCGCTCACCCTGTTTCTCAACGCACGCGAAATCGTAACGATGATGACGATCGGCGATCATCCCGATCTGCTGGCCGTCGGCTATCTGCTCAACCAGAACATGCTCAAGGCTGACGATGAAATCATCGCGATCGAACACGCCGAAGATATCGATACCATCGTCGTGCGCACCGAGCGGCAAACCGACTACGAGGAGAAACTGCGCAAAAAAACCCAGACGTCGGGTTGCGCGCAAGGGACGATATTCGGCGATCTGATGGAGGAGTTCGACAAAATCGAACTTAACAAAGCGGCGCGGTTGAAGACGTCGTGGCTTTACACCCTCGCCCGCAAGATCAACACCGAGCCGAGTTTGTACCTGAAGGCCGGCGCGATCCACGGATGTGTTCTGGCGCAAGAAGACCGGGTGCTGGTCTACATGGAGGACGTCGGCCGACATAATGCGGTCGACAAGATCGCGGGCTACATGTTCCTCAACAAGATCGCTCCACACGACAAGATCTTCTACACCACCGGCAGGCTCACCTCCGAGATGGTGATCAAGACCGTCAAGATGCGCATCCCGATTTTGCTATCGCGCTCCGGCTTCACCGCCTGGGGTGTCGATCTCGCTAACAAAGCCGGGCTGACGCTGATCGGCCGCGCCCGCGGCAAACGCTTCGTTGCACTCGCCGGCACGGATCGCATCATTTTCGATGCCGACGTCTCGCGCATGGACGATGAAAGTTCGAAGCACCGGCGCAAAGGCTCGACGGACGATTAGCGCGTCGCCTTGAACACCCGTCCGAGCGGCGTGATGAAGGTGCCCGTTTTCAGGCAGCGCTGATACGGCTTGGTGCAATCGCTCTTATCGCTCCGCATGGTCCAGCACAGTTGCTGCAGCTGCGTGCACGTGCGCGCGGAAGCGGTGGTAGGGATCGCGACGAGTGCCGCGATCGAAGCGGTAGTGACGAGGGCGACTTTGAGCATGCGAGCGGTCTCCGGGTGCTTATTCTTACTTTGAACGAGTGATCGGTGAGCTTGGATCCTTTTGATTGATCATCGCGCAATTCGAGGTCATGCTTGAGACGCAAGATAGCACTCCGGTTGATGTCTTACCCTGTTCGATAGGGGCATCGAATGAAACGGCGCGAGTTCATCACCCTGCTCGGAGGCGCGACCGTGGCGCTATCGGTCCCGGCGACGGCGCAGCAGAAGCGGCTGCCGGTCGTGGCCCTCGTCAACCCGACGATCCCATTGGCCAGGACAGTTGGGCCCGATCCAATCGCCCCGCTCCCACGTGCCTTTGTCCATGGCTTGCGGGATCTCGGCTGGATCGATGGCCGCACCGTCACGATCGAGCGGCGATCTGCCGAAGGCGATCCGCAGCGCGCGCCGGTCGTACTTGCCGAGCTTGTCGCCCGCGACGTCGATGTCATAATGCTGGGCGGATTGCGCTGGCTCCATGATGCCGCGCTAAAAGCCACGCAGACCATCCCGATCGTCGCCATGTTTACTGATAATCCTGTTGCGGCGGGACTGATTGCGAGCTTGGCGAGGCCCGGCGGCAATCTGACCGGCGTGACACTGGCGACCGGCCTCGAGTTTCAGAGCAAACGACTGCAGCTCTTAGGCGAGCTCGCTCCCAATATCGCTCGTGTAGCATTCCTGGCCCCGCGGGAGGTGTTAGAGCAATACCGCGGTGTTGCACGTACCGATGGCGTCACGGTCATCCCCGTTCAGGTCGATTTCCCCGAGCAGCTAACGGAGGCCTTCGCCATCGTTCAGGCCGAGCGCGCGGACGCCCTGATGGTGGGCGGCGGGCTTCATCATGACAATGCCCAGCGGATCGCCGCGTTCACGGCGCAAAACCGCCTGCCTGGCATGTTTCCCTGGCGCGAGGGGGTCGACGCCGGTGGTTTGATTTCTTACGGGACGAACGTGCCAGCCGCTTGGCGCCAAGCAGCCCGGCTGGTCGACCGATTTCTCAAGGGGGCAAAGATTGGACGTGGGCCTTCACCGTCGCCTCCGACACCGTCAGCTCGTAGGCGATCTGCTTGTTGAGCATGCCCTCGGACAGCATCATCAAAACGCGGACCTGCTGCGGCG
>JANLXZ010000315.1:0-1840 GCA_031365375.1 Hyphomicrobiaceae bacterium
GTCTGGCAGATGCGCCGCTGAAGTATGCAGCAGTCCCGGCCGATCAATTCCATCTCGACAATGCGCAGAGCTAGGTCGTGTTGACGAAGTGGATTCCAAAATCACTTGAAACGTGATTCAAGGCTGTTCTTTGAGGAGAACAGCTTTGATTCGGGGATTGATGTCGAACAAGGAATGGGCGTTTTTCAAGCCGTTTGTGACGGTGAGAGGGCCGAAGCGGGGCCGTCCTGCCGGCAACCATCGCCTGGTGCTCGATGGCGTGTTTTGGATTGCCCGGACTGGCGCGCCGTGGCGCGATCTTCCCGATCATTTCGGCAACTGGAACTCGGTCTATCAGCAGTTCCGGCGCTGGTCGGTTTCCGGCCTGTGGGATACGATGCTGGAGGCGCTCAATGCCACGGGAGCAGCCCAGAGCAGCGTGCAGATGATCGACTCCACCATTGTGCGTGCCCATCAGCATGCGGCGGGCGCAAAAGGGGGGCCCAGACTCAAGATATCGGGCGCTCGAGAGGTGGCCTCTCGACCAAGATCCACCTGAGAACCAACAGCCTCGGGCTGCCCATCGCGGTCACGCTCTCGGGTGGCGAGGTTTCCGATTACATCGGCTATCGGCCGGTGATGGACGAACCCGGCCCCGAACCAAGGATTCTCATCGCCGACAAGGGATACGACAGCGATGCCATTCGCGAGGACCTCATCGAACGGGGCGCCGAACCCGTCATCCCGCCGCGCAAGAACCGCAAAGTCCAGGCTCCCATCGACGGCTTCATCTATGCGCTTCGAAATCTCATCGAACGCTGCTTCTCAAAACTCAAGCAAAACCGCAGACTCGCCACCCGCTATGACAAGACCGCCGCCAGTTACATAGGCTTCGTGCTCGTCGCATCAACTCGACTCTGGATACGGCACTTCGTCAACACGGCCTAGGTCGCATACTCATAAACTCTAGGCAAATCAGTTGTCGAGTGATTCAATCCCCGAAACGGGAGATTGAGCATGGCACATGGGCGCTATGATCTGACTGAGTTTGAGTGGAAGACGATCCAGCCGCTTTTGCCGAACAAGCCACGCGGCGTTCCGAGAGTTGACGACCGGCGGGTTTTGAACGGCATCTTCTATCAGCTGCGTTCCGGCTCGCCCTGGGCGGATTTGCCCGAGAGATACGGGCCTTACACGACCGTCTACAACCGCTTCAACCGCTGGCGGAAGAAGGGCGTCTGGGACAAGCTGATGGACGCCATCATCGCTGCCCACGAGGCCTGTGGTGAGAAAGTGCAGATGATCGACAGCACAAGCGTGCGCGTTCACCAGCAGGCCGCCGCCCAAAAAAACACAGTGGAGATTTTTGTATCGGTCGCAGCCGGGGAGGACTGACCACCAAGCTGCACCTGCGGGTGAATGCGGACGGCCTTCCCCTGCAACTCGAACTCTCGCCCGGCCAGGCGCATGACGCACCGATGGCCGAACTTCTTTTGCAGAACTTGCCCAAGGGCACCAACCTTCTCGCCGACCGAGGCTATGACGCCGACTGGATCAGGGAGCTGATCGAGGACCAGGATTGCACGCCCGTCATCCCGCCGAAATCCAATCGGATCGAAGACATCCCGTTCTCAAAGCGGAAATACAAGAAACGCAACCTCGTCGAGCGCTGCATCAACAAGCTCAAGCAGTTCCGCCACATCGCAACACGCTACGACCGCAAAGCCTCAGCCTATCTGGCTTTCGCAAAAATCGCCGCCGTGAGATTGTGGCTCAGGTTTTATGAGTCCACAGCCTAGCGACGGATTATTCAGAAAGAAGGGAGCCCGCGGGCTCCCTTTCGATGCTACATGCGTGAGAG
>JANLXZ010000357.1:0-19712 GCA_031365375.1 Hyphomicrobiaceae bacterium
GAAGCATTCGGCCTCGTCGGCGAATCCGGTTGCGGCAAATCGACAGTCGCGCTTGGCATCATGCAGTACCTCGGACGCGGATTGAGCCTATCGGGCGGGCGCATCTTGTTTGAGGGGCGCGATATCGCCTCGATGCAGCGCGAAGAACTGCGGAGTTTGCGCGGCAACCGCCTGGCTATGGTCTACCAGGATCCGATGTTGAGTTTGAATCCGGTCATGACGATCGGTCAGCAGTTGATCGAAGTGCCGATGTTGCATGGCGAAACCAACGTCGAACGCGCGCGTGAGCGGGCCGTTGCGATGCTGGGAGAAGTTCGCCTGCCCGACGCGGCAGCGATGATGGATCGCTATCCGCATCAGTTGTCGGGCGGTCAGCAACAGCGCATCGTCATCGCCATGGCGCTGATGGCGGAGCCCGCACTCCTCATCATGGACGAGCCGACGACGGGGCTCGACGTGACGATCGAAGCCGCGATCCTCGAACTCGTGCGCGAGCTGCGGCAAAAGTTTGGAACGGCGATCCTTTTCATTAGCCATAATCTGGGCACGGTGGCGCGGATTTGTGATCGGATCGGTGTGCTCTATGCTGGGCGGCTGGTCGAGACGGGAACGATCCGCGATGTGTTCAAGCAACCCGCGCATCCGTATACGCGCGGGCTCCTCGCCGCATTGCCGGATCACGGAGGCTCAGATCGCGCGACCAAAGTTGGCCAGCACACCCGGCTGTCGCCGATTGAAGGCACGTTGACTGCCGCAGATCGTGCACGGGTCGGATGTGCCTTCGCGCCACGTTGCAGCTATGCCGATCCGAACCTGTGTTGCACGAAACCGATCCCACTTTTGCAGGCGCTCGATGGAAAACCTGAGCACGTTGCGCGCTGTGTCAGACTGGAAGTCGTCGCCGCGGCGAAAATCGCTACGGCGGAGGCAAAATACGGCGCGGCACCCGAGGGCAAAGGTCGCGTGCTGCTCGCCCTCGACAAATTATCGAAACGCTATGATCTCAGCGGCCGATTCGGATTTAAATCGGGCGCGTCGATTTACGCCGTCAACGACGCCAGCATGGAGGCACGCGCTGGAGAGACATTGGCCATCGTCGGTGAAAGCGGCTCGGGAAAATCGACACTCGCCAAGGTCGTCAGCGGATTGACCCAAGCAACGGGGGGAAGTGTTAGGCTGGTCTCTTCGGCGCGCAGCGGCCGGCTCCCCGCAGGGGAGTCGCTGCGCGCAATCGAAATTGGAAATGTTGGTGTCGATGATCGGTCGCCCGATACGCGCCGGCGGGTGCAGATGGTTTTCCAAAATCCGGATGCGACGCTGAACCCGAGCCATTCTATCGAATTCGCGTTGATGCGCCCGTTGCGCAAGCAGCGCGGCATGTCGAAGTTGGATGCGCGCGCGGAGGTGGCACGGCTCATGGAGCGTGTTCGACTTCCCGTCGATTTACTGCCGCGCAAGCCGCACCAGCTGTCCGGCGGGCAGCGACAGCGAGTGGCGGTTGCGCGTGCGCTCGCTGGACAACCCGATCTGATCATCGCCGATGAGCCGGTATCGGCGCTCGATGTGTCGGTGCAGGCAGCGATCGTCAATTTGCTCGCCGAATTGCTCGAAACCGGCGAACTTGCCCTCGTACTCATCAGCCACGATCTCGGCTTGGTTCGGCACATGGCCGATTGGGTGGCGGTGATGTACCTTGGGCGGATCGTCGAATACGGACCGGCGCATCAGGTCTTCAGCCCGCCGTTTCATCCCTATACCGAGGCGCTACTGGAAGCAGCACCCCGTCCTGATCCCGATGTCAAAGCACCTGCGTTTGTTTTGGGTGGCAGCATGCCGAGCCCGACGCAGCGCATGGTCGGTTGCGTGTTCGCGAGCCGCTGCCCGAAAAAAATCGATGGCTTGTGCGAGCGCGAGCCACCACCCATCCACCGGTTTGGCGAGCACACGATCGCCTGCCATCTGAAGCTATCCGCGCCGAACGAAAACGAGGGCCGCGTCGGTCAGTCGAAGCGATAGGAAAAGTAGAAACCCGCTTTGGCGTCTGCGGTGACATCGAGTTGGCGCAGGCGGCGATCGTGCAACTGAGTGGACGATAGAACCAGGCCTTTCGGCTGCAGCAGCAAGCAGCAGGTGTCTGGCAACCAGGACTGCAATTCGGCATTGTAAGCGGCCGAACCATCACCGAGATCGGCATGCACAACGGCCGCCGGTGCTCCGCCAGCTTCGACGTAAGTTCGAACCGTTTCCCGAATGTCGCCAACGCAGAAATCAGCAGGAGGCGGAATAACGCCATGCTTGGGGTCGCTAGATCGATCGAAAACGATGATGCGCCGCCCGGTCAATCGTTCTCTTACGTGATCATAAGTTCTGGCATTCCCCAGCCCTAATTCGACGAAGGGGCCGGGCAGCGCTACATCAGTGTTGAGCTCGCTGCACACTTGATTGAGCAATGCTCGTTGGGCCTGCATCCGGGCGATGAATCTGTCTAGTCTGCTCATGAGAACCGGTACCCAAAGTGCCAATCCAAGTCAGTGTATTAGATATGCGATTTTCACCACTGATGTAGCCGCCACCAGCTATCCTCAAACCACGCGAAGCACACTACACTAATTCGGGTTAGACCGAGCCGTTCCAATAGTCGTCCAATGGTCCGCATTTCCGGGAGATTTTTGAATATGGTCGTCGCGACTGCCACAAGCGCCCACAGCGCAGCCAAGACTGCGGCCGCCCCGCGTGCACTTCATTCTGGCGCTCAGGAGAATGAGCTCGACGCGCTGATCATCGGAGCGGGTTTTTCCGGATTGTATCAGTTGCACACATTGCGCGATAAACTCGGCCTCAACGTGGCCGTGCTGGAAGCCGGCGATGGTGTTGGCGGGACATGGTACTGGAACCGGTATCCGGGCGCGCGTTGCGATTCTGAAAGCCATTCCTATTGCTATACGTTCTCGGAGGAATTGTCGCGCGATTGGGAATGGTCCGAACGCTATCCCGAACAGCCCGAGATTATGCGCTATCTCAATCACGTCGCCGACCGGTTCGACCTGCGGCGCAACATTCGACTGGGCACGCGCGTCACTGCGGCGCACTACGACGCAAAGAACAATCGCTGGCAGGTCACGACCGAGGCTGGCGAGCAGTTTAGCGCCAAATTCCTGATCACGGCCGTCGGCTGTCTGTCGACCGCCAACGTACCAAAAATTCCAGGGCTCGAAACTTTTGCCGGCCAGTGGGTCCATACCGGGCAGTGGCCGCACGAGGGTGTCAATTTCACCGGCAAGTGCGTCGGCCTCATCGGCACAGGCTCAACCGGCATTCAGGCCGCACCGGTGATCGCCGAGACGGCGAAACATCTGACCGTGTTCCAGCGCACGGCGAACTATAGTGTACCGGCGCGCAACGTGCCGTTGACGCCGGCTTTCAAGGCCTACGTCAAAGAGAACTTAACCGAGATCCGGCGCGTCACGCAATCGACGCCTAACGGCCATGCGTTCGTCATTGAGGACCGCTCGGTTTTCGACGTCGACGCCGGGCAACGTGAAGCGCTGTATGAGGCCGCCTGGGAGAAAGGCGGTCTACAATTCCGTGCTACCTTCCGCGATCTTTTGGCGGACAAGGCGGCAAACGACACAGCCGCTGATTTCTTGCGCAACAAGATCAGGCAAGTCGTCACCGACAAAGACACGGCTGAAAAACTCGCCGACATCGACCACCCGTATGCTGCCAAGCGCCCGCCGATCGACACCGACTATTTCGAGACCTTCAATCGCGATAACGTCTCCTTGATCGATGTGCGCGCGGACCCGATCGAGGCCATTACACCGCTGGGCATTCGCACGGGGAAAGCCGAGTATCCGCTCGACATTATCGTGTTTGCGACCGGTTTCGATGCCATGACCGGGCCGCTATTGCGGATGAATATCCGCGGACGCGACGGCCTTTCGCTGAGCGAAGCGTGGAGTGCTGGCCCGCGCAATTACCTTGGGCTGCAAGTCGCTGGCTTCCCCAATCTATTCACGATCACCGGGCCCGGTAGCCCGTCGGTTTTGTGCAATATGCCGGTTCCCATCGAACAGCATGTGGAATGGATCACCGCCTGTATTGCCCACATGCAAGCACAAGGCTTGGAGCGGATCGAAGCGCGGCCCGAGGCGATGGATGGTTGGGTTGCGGAGGTGAACGCTGCCGCCAACGCCACGCTGCTGCCTCAGGCGCATCATTCCTGGTATCTCGGCGCGAACGTGCCCGGCAAGCCGCGCGTGTTCATGCCCTACGCCGGCGGCATGGCGCGCTATCGCGAGATCTGTGACGATGTGGCGGCGAAGGGGTACGAGGGGTTTGCCTTGACCTGATACGCGATCGGGCTCGAAGCGGGAGTAGCAAGTTTACCGGGTTCGAACTTCGGAACCACAGATTCGAACTTCGGAACCAAAGGCACCCAGACTGGTTACAGCGCTAGCCTCGCGCTGTAACCAGGAATCCAAGAAATGAAAACCAACGTTGCTACTGTGTTTGCCGCTATTGCTGCGACTTGCGTCGCACTTCCGGTGAAAGCCCAGGAAAAACAGCCACCGCAAGCTGGCCAGAACCCGCCAACCGTCGGCGAGCGACTGACCACTGCGGTGCAATCGATCACAGGCAGCCCGATGGCTCATGCCGACACCGATATGAAACGTGTCATGAATGCACTCGGCGAACTCAATCCCAAGCCAATCGACACATTGTCTGCGACCGATGCTCGCAAGCAGCCGACGCCTGCTGATGGCGTAAAAGCGCTGTTGAAAAAGGAGGGAAAATCGGACGCACCGCTGCCTGGAGTGACTGCGACGGACGTGATGGTGACAGGTGCGGCCGGAGAGCTTCCGGCACGCATTTACAAACCTGATGGCGCGACCGGTCCCTTGCCGGTGATTTTGTATTTCCACGGCGGTGGTTTCGTGATCGCCGACCTCGATACTTATGACGCGGCACCGCGATCGATGGCGAAGCTGACAAATTCGGTCGTTATTTCCTCCCACTATCGTCAAGCTCCCGAGCACAAATTTCCAGCTGCCCACGACGATAGCGTCGCCGTTTACAAGTGGGTGCTGCAAAATGCAGCCGCGCAGGGCGGCGATCCGCAGCGCGTAGCGGTTATGGGCGAGAGTGCCGGCGGCAACCTTGCGATCAATGTTTCGATCGCTGCCCGTGATCAGAAGCTGCAAATGCCGGTTCACCAAGCGCTCATCTACCCGCTGGTCGGGGCTGATATGGCGACCCCATCCTATACCGCCAACGCCAATGCGAAACCACTCAACAAGGCGATGATGGGATGGTTTTTCGAACAAGTGCTCGCGAAGCCGGACGATAAATCGTCGCCGATGCTTGATGTGGTTGGAAAGGCCAAACTTGACAATCTGCCGCCTACCACAATCGTCACGGCGGAAATCGATCCGTTGCGCTCCGAGGGTCAAGCACTTGCCGAAAAACTTAAAGCGGCAGGCGTAAACGTCGACGCCAAGGATTATCAAGGCGCCACTCACGAGTTTTTCGGGATGGCGGCGGTCGTCAATGATGCCGCCGAAGCGCAGGCTTACGTCGCTCGTCGTTTAATGGAAAGTTCGGCAAAACGGTCGGCGAATTGAAACGGGCAGGTTAGGTTAAAAAGGGTGTGAGAGTTATTCTCTCACACCTCTTCCCACGGAAAACTGTCCAGCCGCTCACAGCCGGTTTTCGTGATGACCACTTGCGTTTCAAGCTTGATGCACTCGGATCCATTTTCTTCACCGATTAGGCTTTCGACGCACAGGCACATGTTTTCTTCGAAGCGAGCGGAGAAGGCACGTGCAAAATCCACGTGCGTCGGTACCGACGGCCATTCGTCACACAGACCCACGCCGTGCATTGCCGCCGAGTACCGGCGCGCTTGGTACTTTTCCGGGATGCGCCAGCTTTTCTCGTTGAACTCGGCTGATGACATGCCGGGTTTCAAAATCGACATATTGTGGTTGATCTGTTCGATCGCGGACTTGTACAACTCGCGCTGCTTCGCCGTCATTTTGGTATGGTCGATGGTCCACGAGCGCGACAGGTCGGCGCAGTAGCCATATGGGCCGATAAGATCGGTGTCGAAAGACAACATCTCGCCCTGTTTGCACACGTAGTCCGAGCACTCCTGGAACCAAGGGTTGGTGCGCGGGCCGCATGCCAGCAGGCGCGTTTCGATCCACTCGCCGCCCGAGCGGATATTCTCGAAGTGAAGTTCCGCCCAGATCTCGTTCTCCGTTTTACCGGCGATCGAGTGCTCGTACATGCGCGCCATGCCGGCTTCGCACACGCGGATCGTCCAACGCATCAGTTCGAGTTCTTCTGCCGATTTGATCTTGCGGGCATGTTCGGTGAGTTCCTGGCCCTCGACCAACATCACACCGCGCTTGCGCAGTGCATCGACGCCGAGTGGTTCCAACTTGTCGACAGCAAGCCGCATGTTGCCGCCGCCTCGTTTCCGAACGATGTCGGCGACCTCGTCGGCCCAGGCTTCGACGCGCTCTTGCAACCGGTCGCCGGACGAGAAATAGAACCACGACTTTGCGGTGCGTATTTCATCGACAGTCTCAAAGCCTTCCGCCAAGTGTTCCGATTTGCCATATTCAAACGCGATGCCGTGACCATCGGCGCAAATGATCGCGTAGTGCGAAGGATTGTGTGCCATCCACAATTGCATGTTGGAGACGTCGAGGGCGTAGCGAATGTTGAGTGGATCATACAGCAGGATCGCCGCGCAATCGTGCTCGACCACCTTTTGCACGAGGCGCTGCTTTCGATACCCGCGGGCTTTTTTCAGCGTTGCAAGCGGGATCGGCGATTTGAGCGGCTTATCGGCGCCTTCCGCGTTCAGGTATTCCTTCTTGCGCGCATCCTTGAAGATCTCGGCCATGGCAGCACCCTCCGCTCAATTGCTTCGTGAGTTTGCGCGCGTCCTGGCAATTCTGTCGAGTGGATCTGTTGGCGGATCTAGCCGGGGCTGACATAGTAGGGCCGCATAGCGGGGAGCCATGGCAGCATGAAGGATCGCAAAACGAGTGTTGCGCCCCAACTTGCGCCGAGCAGCGCCAGCATGCGCGGTCCGGCCGCGGCCACCAGCATCGCGGGCGTGTTTTTCCTCTTGTTTCTTACCATCGGGGTGTTTCAACTCGGCACCGGCATGTTGATGGGCGTGGTTCCCGTTCAGCTTAGTCTCAATGGATACTCGGCATCAGTGGTCGGCTGGGTCTCGACGGGGCAGGCGGTTGGATTCTTGGCGGGTTCATTGTTTGCTGCGCCGATTTCGGTGCGACTGCGCGCGCGACCCACACTGTTCTTGTTCGCGTCGATCAACGCTGCTGCGGCCGTCGGTTTGTGGTTGTGGAGCGATCCGTTGTTTTGGACGCTTGCGCGGATCGTTGCCGGGTTCTCATCCGGGTGCGTGATGGTGCTGTTCGAAGCCTGGGTCGGATCCAAGGCTACATCGGCCAATCGCGGTTTGGTCTTCGGCGTCTACATGGTGTTGTCGCGGTTGGCATTCATGATTGCACAGATTGCGATGGCGGTTGTCGCGCCGCATTTGACGCTGCTGTTTTTGTTGGCAGCCGTTTGCTACCTCGTCGCCCCCGCGATCGCTTCGACTGTGCCAGGGAACCCACCTCCGATTGGTGAGAAATCGTTCGCGGGTATTTGGGATATGCCACGCCGGGCGCCGGCTGCGGCATCGGCAGCCTTGGCTCATGCTATGATCACGACAGCAAGTATGGGGTTATTCCCGGTCTATGCCGTGGCACGCGGGATCCCGGTTGATCAGATCGCATTTCTGCTGGCCGCGACACAGTTCGGTGGCCTGGTCTTTCAGCTGCCTATGTCACTGTCGTCCGACAAGATCGGCCGGCGCTCGGTGATGACGTTTGCCGCACTTGCGACATTCATAATGTCGGCGATCTTGTGGATGGCTGAGGCGCCTGGATTGTGGGCGTTGGCGGTAATGGCTGCTTTCTGGGCCGGCGCACCGGCGGCACTTTATTCGCTAGGGGTTGCGCATGCCAACGACATCGCATCCGATGATGAGCGCGTGGCGTGGGCCGGTGCGATGATCTCGTTGTGGGGCATGGGTGCAGTCGTCGGGCCACTCATCGCGGCGGTGCTCATGGATCGGTTCGGCGACGGCGCATTGTTTGTGTTCACCGGCGTGTTGAGTTCGGGACTGGGCGTCTTTCTCGCGGCCCGCAAGCTCATCCGCAAGCGGCCGACGGCACCTATCCCGTCTGCCGATACGATCGGACCGGCGCCGGGAGCTGGCGGTTGAGAATATGCATTATAATGCATTGACGCGTGCGCACATCCGCAATATCTTGCAGAAAGCCGAAGTGGTATTGGAATGCGATCATGCTCATCGACTTCAGAACCGATCCATCGCGCTATCGCCACTGGAAAATCGCCGTCGATGGTGAGATCGCCGAGCTGATCATGAATGTCGATCCGGACTGTGGGCTGTTTTCCGGCTATAGTCTCAAGCTCAATTCGTATGACCTAGGCGTCGACATTGAACTCAACGATGCGATCCAGCGGCTGCGGTTCGAACACCCGAGCGTGAAGGTCGTTGTTCTAAAATCCGGCCAAGACAAGGTGTTTTGTGCAGGCGCCAATATCCGCATGCTGGCCGGCTCGACGCACGCGCACAAGGTGAACTTCTGTAAGTTCACCAATGAGACGCGCAACGGTATGGAAGAAGCGAGCCAGAATTCCGGCCTCAAGTTCATCTGCGCGATCAAGGGTACCGCGGCGGGCGGCGGATACGAGCTGGCGCTGGCGACCGATCATATAATTCTCGCCGATGACGGTAACTCGACGGTGTCGCTACCGGAACTGCCCTTGCTCGCCGTCCTGCCCGGTACTGGTGGCCTCACCCGCGTTACCGATAAGCGTCGCGTGCGTCGTGACTTGGCCGATATGTTTTGCACGACCGAAGAGGGCGTGAAGGGTAAGCGCGCCGTGCAGTGGCGGTTGGTCGATGAGACCGCGCCTAATTCGAAGTTCGACGCGGTGGTGAGGCAGGCAGCGACGAAGCTTGCAACCGGCTCGCATCGTGCCGCTGGAGCTAAGGGCGTAAAGTTTACTCCACTTGCCCGTCAGGTCGAGAATGACACCGTCGTTTATTCAACAGTGCGCGTGGATATCGAGCGGGCGGCGCGCCGGGCAACGATCACGGTGATGGGCCCGGCAACGCCGGTACCTGCGTCGACGGATGCGATGCTGGACGAGGGCGACCAATTCTGGCCGCTGCGCTGTGCGCGCGAGTTAGAAGACGCGATTTTGCACTTGCGCCTGAACGAACTTGAAATCGGTGTTTGGATTTTCAAGACGGCGGGCGATGCTGCAGGGGTCGTCGCCTTTGACACGTACCTACACGACAACACGTCGCACTGGCTTGCGCGTGAGATCACCAACTATTGGAAGCGCACGCTGAAGCGCATCGACGTGACATCGCGCTCGCTCGTTGCGCTGATCACGCCTGGGAGTTGCTTCGCTGGAACGCTCGCCGAAATCGCATTCGCATGTGATCGATCGTACATGCTGGCAGGAACATTTCCCGGCGACAATCGAGCGCCCGCTGCGATCACGCTCACCGCCGCGAATTTCGGACCCTTCGCGATGAGCAACGATCTCACGCGGTTAGCGACGCGTTTTCTGGGTACGCCGGAAAGTGTCGTGGCGGCGCGATCCGAAATGAGTAGGCCACTCGATGCGGATGCGGCTGAGGCGCTGGGCTTGGTCACGCAAACGTTCGAACATATCGACTGGGACGATGAGATCCGCATCTTCCTCGAAGAGCGTGCGAGTTTCTCCGCTGACGGGTTGACGGGGCTAGAAGCCAACTTGCGTTTCCCCGGGCCTGAGACCATGGAAACGCGCATCTTCGGCCGCCTGACCGCCTGGCAAAATTGGATCTTCCAACGCCCGAACGCGGCAGGCGACAACGGCGCCCTCAAGCGCTACGGCACCGGCCAGAAAGCCGAATTCAATCGAGATCGGATTTAAATGTATGTCGTCATCCCGGAAGCCGTAAGCGCAGCGTCGGCTATCGGGGATCCAGCAAAAAAAGCCCGAAGGCGCCATGCCTTCGAACCTGGGATCAGGTTACGCCTCGATCTCAAATCTGAACAAGGAGCGTAATCCATGTCCACATCTGCTGCCCCAACTGGCGCCGTCGATTATACGACGAAGATACCGAACAACGTCGGGCTCGTTGACGATCAGCGGGTGCTGAAGGCGCTGGAACAATGGCATCCGGGCTACATCGATTGGTGGATGGCGCAGGGGCCGGACGGCTTTCAGATGTCGGACGTCTATCTGCGCACGGCGATCTCGATCGACCCGAAGGGCTGGGCGAAGTTCGATTACGTGAAGATGCCGGAATATCGCTGGGGCATTCTCCTCGCGCCGCAAGACACCGAGCGCAAGGTCAACTTCGGCGCGCATAAGGGCGAGAAGGCGTGGCAGGAAGTGCCCGGCGAATATCGTGCCATGCTGCGTCGTCTAATCGTCATCCAGGGTGACACCGAACCGGCATCCGTCGAGCAACAGCGCCACCTCGGCAAGACTGCGCCATCCCTCTACGACATGCGCAACCTATTTCAGGTCAACGTCGAAGAGGGGCGTCACCTGTGGGCGATGGTTTATCTACTGCACAAATACTTCGGCAAGGATGGCCGCGAGGAGGCCGATGGCCTGCTGCAGCGCCGCTCCGGCGACGTTGATCAGCCGCGCATGCTGGGCGCCTTTAACGAAGTGACGCCGGATTGGCTGTCGTTCTTCATGTTCACGTTCTTCACTGATCGTGACGGCAAGATGCAGCTCGAGTCGCTGGCCCAAAGCGGCTTCGATCCGATGTCGCGAACCTGCCGTTTCATGCTGACGGAAGAAGCGCATCACATGTTCGTCGGCGAGACCGGTGTCGGGCGCACGATCGAGCGCACCTGTCAGGCAATGAAGGCGGCCGGCATCGAAGATCCCTACGATATCGCGAAGATCCGCGCGCTCGGCGTTATCGATCTGCCGACGTTGCAGAAGAAGGCGAACCTGCACTTCTCGCTCTCGCTTGATCTGTTCGGCTCCGAAGTCTCAACCAACGCCGCGAACTTCTACCATTCCGGTGTCAAGGGCCGCTTCATGGAGACGAAGATCGAGGACGACCACGAGCTATCGCGGGCAATCTATCCGGTGTTGAAGCTGGTCAATGGCGAACTACGGCTGGTCGATGAGCCGGCCCTCACGGCACTGAATATGCGCCTGCGCGATGATTACGTGAAGGATTGCCAGGGCGGCATTAACCGCTGGAACAAGATCATCGAGAAGCAAGGCGTCAGCTTCCAGATTAAGCTGCCGTCGGTCGCCTTCAACCGGCACATCGGCGAGTTCAAGGGCATCAAGGCCTCGCCCGATGCCAAGCTCATGTCTGATGTCGAATGGGTCAAGCACATGGACGGCTGGCTGCCATCGAAGGACGACGGCGATTTCATCGCATCGCTGATGCAACCCTGCTTCGACCGCGGCAAGTACGCCGGTTGGATCGCCGCTCCTAAGGTCGGCATAGACAACAAGGACGGCGATTTCGAGTACGTGAAGATCCATCGGGCCTGATCGGCTCTTTTCGATCCGGCAGCGCGCATCTATTGTGGCGGGGCAACGATGGAGCCTCGCCCATGACAATCCGCACCCGCATCACACCGGCTGCAGCCGCCGCGCTTCCGTTTCCGGCTGGTCGCGCTTCGTCGCTGGTGATCGGCACGCCGGACATCGAGGTGCGCCACTACGCGCCGAAGGACGTCGATAATCAGACACCGCACGACCAGGACGAGCTGTACTTCGTGATCTCAGGCACCGGCACCTTTGAGCGCGGCTCAGAGAAAGTGCCATTCGCGCCCGGCGATGTGTTGTTCGTCGCAGCGCACGAGCCGCATCGGTTCTCAGGGTTCACCGATGACTTCGCGACCTGGGTGCTGTTCTACGGTACCAAGAAGTCTGGGTGAGTTGCGATGCCGACGCTTGGCCAGCTCGATGATGTTGGCTTCAGTCGATTGAGCAAAGGATGCCCGCCATGACACAGCCAACGCTCGACACGTTGTTACAGTCGCTCAGGACGTCTGCGTCGAAGCCGCTGGGCGAGGCAACGGCGATGCATCCGGGCCTCTATCGCTCCGATGATGTTCTGGCGCTGGAGCACAATGAAATATTCGCCAAGGAATGGCTGTGTCTCGGGCGGACTTTGGATATTCCAAACGCTGGCGACTACCTAACGTTCGCGATCGGTGATCAGCCGGTGGTTGCGTTTCGAACCGGCGACGGCAGTATTAAGACGCACGCCAACGTCTGCCTGCACCGGATGATGCAACTGCTCGACGGCTGCGGCAACGCCAAACGTATTGTCTGCCCCTATCACGCTTGGACCTACGACATAGATGGCCGGTTGATCGGCGCACCCCATATGGGGGTCGCGCACGATAACCCAACCAGCTCGTTCAAACCGCGCGATCATAAGCTCCCTGACATTCGCACCGAACTCTGGCAGGGGTGGATCTATGTGACGCTGAACGCGCAAGCTCCGAAGGTCGCCGACATGCTGGCGTCCCTTGCCGTCGTGACAAACCGCTTTGCGCAAGAGCACTACATCCCGGTCGCGCGTTACGACTATGTCTGGGACACCAATTGGAAGCTGCTGACCGAGAACTTCATGGAGAGCTATCATCTTCCCGTCGCGCACAAGGCCACGGTCGGGGCGTGGTTTCCGGTCGAGACCAATGGTTTTCCCGAACAGAAGTTTGATCACTTCACCTATCAAACTTTCACCAAGAATGCCGATGCGGTTTACGGCCTCGCACATAAGACGAATACGCGGCTGACGGATGAGTGGCGCTATACGTCCGTGATGCCGACGGTGTTCCCGACGCATATGTATGTGCTGGCGCCCGACCACCTCTGGTATCTTTCACTGCGTCCGCGAGGGACTGGCCAGGTCGATGTGCGCTTTGGCGTGGCGGTCGCACCTGAGCGCTATGCGGCACTGGAAGACAAGACCAAGTTCGTGGCAGATACGATCGCGTTCTTCGACAAGGTCAACGACGAGGACAAAATTGTCGTCCAAGGTATCTACCAGGGTGCAAAGGCGCCGTTATCGAAGCCCGGTCCGCTATCGTGGATGGAACGCGAAATTCATGATTTCATCGGCTATCTCGCACGGCGATTGGCGCCGCAAGACGTGAGCCCGTAAGTCGCAATCGCATGGCCGCCCCTCGTATGGCAGGCTGGCATCGGCAAAGGAGGAATGTTACCTCCGGCCAACTTCAATCAACAACAACATGAGGAGGAGGCGTCCATGGCTCACACAAAAGTTGCTCTCGTCACAGGTGCCGGGTCAGGAATCGGCCGTGCATCGGCGCTGGCGTTGCAGGCTGACGGTTATGACGTCGTGCTCGCCGGACGTCGCGCTGACGAGTTGGAGAAAACGGCAGCCCTGGCTGCAAAGGGTGGCGGCAAAATGCTCGCTGTGCCGACCGACGTATCCGACCCCAAACAAGTCGTCGCACTGTTTGCCAAGACCAAGGAAACGTTCGGACGCCTCGATGTTCTTTTCAACAATGCCGGAATGGGTTTGCCAGCCGGTCCGATGGAAGACATCGATATCGCCAAGTTCAAGCAGGTCGTCGACCTCAATCTCACGGCCTGCTTCCAGTGCGCGCAAGAGGCGATCAAGATCATGAAGGCGCAGAGCCCCAAGGGCGGCCGCATCATCAACAATGGCTCAATCTCGGCCCACGCGCCGCGCCCGATGTCGGTGGCCTATACCGCGACGAAGCACGCGATCACTGGCCTTACGAAATGCATCTCGCTAGATGGTCGGATCAACGATATCGCCTGCAGCCAGATCGATGTCGGCAATGCCGACACAGCGATGGGCGGACGTATGAAAGCGGGTGTGCCACAGGCCAACGGCCAGACAGCGCCAGAGGCCGTGATGGATGTTGCTCATGTTGCCAGTGCCGTGCGTTATATGGCGAGCTTGCCGCTCGATGCGAACGTGCAATTCATGACAATCATGGCAACGAAGATGCCGTTCGTCGGCCGGGGTTAATTGTTGGGGCTGATCGCGGCTTAGAAGCGCGACCAAACAACAGGTGGGTCCCGGCATTCATTGCCAGGACCCACGGTTTTTCATCCCGGGCAGTTTCGGTTCCCGTTATGGATCCGGTGGACGAACCACGCGATGACACCGGTGAGGATGACGGACTACGAGCCGAGCGGGAAAACTGCGCGGGGAAAAACTTTACTTAGACAGACTGATCGAGACGCCGCGCAAGGCAGCCGCGCCGTTTGTATTGATCGACACCTGCTGTTTTGAGCCGCCGAAGGACACCGACATCGAACCGTTCAGCCCACCGCCATTGATCGCGACGGCGAGGTGACCCGGCGTCGCGCGGCCGGTCACGTTTCCGGATGCGCCGAAATTTGTCTCTTCCCAGTCTCCGGTCACCCGGCCATTACTGGAAGCAACCGTCGAACGCAGGTTGATCGAGAAACTGGCTGAGGCGCACCGCAGCGATATGCCGACGCCAGATCCCGCATCGCGGGGGGTATAATAAGCTTTGCAACTGATCCGCTCGGTTTTACCACCTTCCAGGCGAACCTGCCCACCGCCCGACCAAGCCCCGTTAAGTCCTGCGAACGGTGCATCTGCCCGTTGCGCCATAAGTGGTGAGGCTGTGCCGATCACTAGTGCGCAGCTGATAAAAGCCCCTGCTTGAAAATTCTTTAGACGAGATTGGGTAAAGCTCACGGGCGACCCCTGGTTGACTGGTTATAGATGCAACTTAGACGAAACTCCGTCTTAGATGAAACTCCGTTGGACGTTCGGCAAGTGCTTGAGCAAACAAAACCGCTTGATCGTCGCCGATACCAGTCACTGTATCCAGTAAAGCGGCTAAACGCCGGTTCGCACAAAACAAAAAAACGCCGCACCGGGGGTCCGGTACGGCGTTTCCACTAAAATCGAACGTTTCGCTCAGGCGAGTTCGATCGAGCCTGCCTGCTTGCCGCGACCCTTGCGGTCATCTTCGAGTTCGAAGGAGACTTTGTCGCCTTCGTTCAAGCTGCGGATGCCGGCGCGCTCGAGAGCGGTGGCATGCACGAAAACGTCCTTGGAACCGTCAGCTGGCTGGATGAAGCCAAAGCCCTTGGCGCCATTGAAGAATTTTACCGTGCCGGTGATGCGAGCCATAGATGCTAGTCCTTTTCCGTCGTCAAGATGCGTGATGATTTAGCCAGTGTGGACCGCACGCTTCGGTCCCCTTAGATCTCTAGAGTTCGGAAAAGACAAGAAGCAGCCAGTCAGGTCGCCAGTCATTCAGCCGAGGTTCTATGAGGGCACTCCTCAGTTTGATGAGTGCCGGCGCTTCTACATGAACCTGTGATGCGGCAAATGCAAGGCATGTTCAGTGAAAACGCTAACAAAAACCCTTAAGCTGCCTGGCTTTTGAGGCGATTTTGAACACGCGACCGGCCCATCAGCGGGAGTAAGGCCTTCAATTCGGGGCCGGCGTCAAGACCCGTCAGTGCGAGCCTGATCGGGTGGAACAGTGCCCGTCCTTTTGCGCCGGAAGCGATTTTCACCGCCGATGTCCATTCGTCCCAGGTTTTGTCGCTCCAGGGTTCGGGAGGTAAAACGCCGGCGGCGATCGCGCAGAAATCGACATTCTCGATCACCGGCGTGATAGCGCCAGCGACGACGTGCCACCACTTCACGGTGTCCTCCAGCCGGCGGATGTTGCCACGCACGGCGTTCCAGAACGGTTCGCCGCCACCCACGCCGATTTTGGCTAAGCGCTCCTCCACATCGATAAAGCTCAGACCGTGCAGAAGTTTGGCGTTCAGCCCGACGAGGTCCTCGGTGTCAAACCGGCCGGGAGCGCGGGAGATCTTTGACAGATTGAAAGGAACGGCCAGCGCCTGCAGAGTGGGATAGATCTCAATCGCGTCGGAGGTGCCAACGAGCGCTGCATGACAAGCGACCGCCATCGGTTCGATGCCGTCGTCGCGCATACCCTCGATCGACAGCGAGCCGAGGCGTTTCGATAAGGTTTGGCCGTCGCGTCCAACTAGCAAGCTGTGGTGGGCGAAGGCTGGTACAGTCGCCCCGAGGGCCTCGAATATCTGGATTTGAACTCCAGTATTCGTCACGTGATCTTCACCGCGAACGATGTGCGTGACGCCGAAATCCCAATCGTCGACGACGCTGGTAAATGTGTAAAGGCAGGTGCCATCGGCGCGGATCAGCACCGGATCCGACAGCGAGCCAACGTCGACCGACTGGTCACCGCGCACCAGGTCAGGCCATGTGACGAGGGTCGGAACCGGTGTCAGTGGATCGCGACTGTCGTCGGTGTTGGACAAGCGAAACCGCCAGTGCGGTTTTCGGTCCTGCGCCGCGAGGTTCGCGCGCTCGTCGGCGGTCAAGCGCAAGCTCGCCCGGTCATAGGTCGGCGGCAGGCCGCGTGCGAGCTGGCGTTTGCGGCGGCGATCGAGTTCGTCTTCGGCCTCATAGCAGGGATACAGATGGCCCGATGCCTTCAACTGTTCGGCGATTTCGGCATAGCGCGCCGAGCGTAACGACTGCCGCTCCTCAATGTCCCAAGTCAGTCCGAGCCAAGTCAGATCACGTCTGATCGCCTCGACATGTTCCTCCTTCGAGCGCTCGAGATCGGTATCGTCGAGCCGTAGGATGAAGCGCCCGCCGTGCTTTGCAGCCAGCAGCCAATTGAGAACGGCTGTGCGTATGTTGCCAATGTGAAGCCGCCCGGTTGGGCTCGGTGCGAAGCGGACAACGGGCTTCGATATGGACGTCATGAAAGATCCTCGATGCATTTGCGAGGCGCTTCGTTAGCACGACCAACGTGCGAATGCGAAACGGCACCAATCAGTGCGTACGCACCATCGGCGCCAGAGCTGCCGTCAGCCGATCCGCTTCCGCAGCGTCTGCGGTGGTAAAATCGACCGTGCGGCCGTCATGCGTCTGGATCGTAAGGCGGTAAAGCCGAATACGGCTGGCGAGCCCTATGTCGATCAAGCTCGTCATCCCCACAATCGCAAAAAATATAGTCGCCAGCAAAAACCGTTCGCGCCAGCCAGCCTGCACGACCAGGACCATGAAAATTGCGGCCACGATCAGATAGACGGAATAGTTCAGAAGACAGCCCAGGAAATCCTTTTCCTGCGAGGCATCCCGAGAAATCGATCGAATGTCAGTGAGCGCCAAGCGCTGTTGGCCGACACGCAGAATTCCGTCGGACCGGCCAGCGTTCGCGTAGGTAATCGCCCAAGGCCGATTGCTGCTGTTGTAAAACGGCATGTGCAACTTCTATCGTTTGTGCAGTCGCAACGATAATGTCGCAGGAATTCGTCAGCAACAGCCTAACGGGTTCATTTCAAAGCGACGGCAACTACGTAGCGGCACGAATCAGCGCTTTTGTTGGTAAAAGTGCAGTCGGCCGGATTGCCGAGTTCGAGACAGTCGCCCGCCGCCAACTCATGCGTCTGGTCACCTTCGACAAACGTAAGATGGCCATGTTGGACCCAGATCTGTTGGCGGGTGAAGGTATAAGTGGAGGCTGGATAGCTCACGGATGCGCCCGATGGCAGGACCACCTGCACGAGGTCGAGCGGTCCGCCAGGGCGCGGAGACAGCGATCGGCGCACATACTTCGTTTCAGGATCGGACCACTGTTGCTGATCGCACGCCCTTGAAATACGGCTCGCCTCGCCCTCGGCACGCGCTAGAAGGGTCGACATCGTCAGTCCGAACGCGCCGCTCAACCGGCCGAGAAGAGCAGCGGTCGGACTGGATTCACCGCGCTCGACTTTGCTGATCATCGCCCGCGACACGCCTGATCTTTCCGCGACGTCGGCGAGCGACCAGCCGCGTGCCTCCCGCTCGGACTTGATGCGAGCGGCGATCCGTAGCGTTGGGTCTGTCATGATAGTGGACATAACTCCAATTTCATGGATATTTTAAGCCAGAGCAAGCGGAAAGCGACTGTTCCAAGATGATTATCGGTCATAATGGCGGACCCCCACTCGACGAGGAAGATGAGCCGCCGGGCAAGCTGATGTTTGTCAAATGGGCGTGGACGCAAGCGCGAAAGAAAGCCTTCGCCGCGCCAACCACAGAAATCATGCTGTTTCGGCTTGCTCGTGCGAAAGCCGCCAACCTTACTTACGACGAATATGTGCTGCAATTGTTGGACACAGGGCGCTATCCGCAGGCAGCTGAGCGCAAAGTTCAGCGTTGAACGCTGTAAGGTGTTAGTCATCCTAACTGAATGCCAAGCAGAGCTTCCTAATCCTTGCAAGTGCGGTGGCAACGCTTACATGATGAAACGCTAGGCACTAACCCATCCCACGGAGGGAGAATTCGAATGTCCCCAGAAGAGCGCGATTTAATCGGCGGCGTTTTCGAGCGCATGCGCTCGGTAGGCACGATCGAGAAGGATCGAGAGGCAGAGACCTTCATTAATTCGTCAGTGCGGCAAATTCCTGACTCCGCCTATATGCTTGTCCAGTCTGTGTTGGTGCAGGAGCAGGCGCTTCAGCAAGCCGATGAGCGCATTCGTGATCTGGAAGACCAAGTGAACCAGATGGCGGCCGAATTGGAAGCCGCTCGTAAGAGCGGGTCGTCATCGGGCGGCAGTTTCCTTGGCGGTTTGTTCGGAGGCTCGAAACCGACGCCTGCCCCGCAAGCCGCTTCCCCTTGGGGATCAGGTGTGCCCTCGACGGGCCGTCGAACGGCTGGCTTCAATGGTCCAGCTCCGTCAGCGCAGCCGTGGTCATCCAGTCAGCCACCGCAACAGTCGGCGGGTTATAACCAAGCTCCGATGCAACCGCAGGCTGGTCAGGGTGGCGGCTTCATGAAATCGGCCATGACAACGGCAGCCGGCGTTGCGGGCGGTATGCTGGTCGCAGGTGCGATAGGCAACATGATGAAAGGTCATGGCGAAGGCGGAACGCACAACACCTCCGGCGATGGCAGCCTTGGGTCTCAGCCTTATCAGGACGCCAACAGCAACGATCAGGGCGGTACCTACACGCAGTCGACCGAGCCGACGTATCAGGATGCCAACAGTAATGATCAAGGCGGCAACTATGCGCCGACTACCGAGACGGCGTATCAGGACGCTTCCAACAACGACCAGGGCACTGGTGGCACCGAAGACGCTGGCTTCGACGATGGCGGCAGCGACTGGGGCAGTGGTGGTGGCGATATCGAGACGTGAGGCCAACACTTAAGGGATCTGGGCTTGATAGCCTAGTGTAAGTTGAAAGAGACGGTGCGTTCTCGAGGTCATCGGAGCGCACCGTTTTTTTTGCCATCGTCTGCTGTGGACGAACTTAGCCCTTGTTGCGTTGCGCGATCTGATATCCGTCGAAAAAGTGCTCACCGATTTGCCACCAAAGATACTGTTCGCCACGAAAGGCGACGAGCGACTCGTATGTTGTTTTGAACAACGGGTCCTTGGCCGAAAGTTCTGAATAAAGTGCATTGGCCGCGCCCCATGCGGCATCCATCACGGGAATTGGAAACGGTTTTAGAACGGTGCCGCTGCCGACCAGACGCTTCAAGGCTGGCGCATTGACCGCATCGTATTTTGCCAGCATCC
>JANLXZ010000379.1:0-4466 GCA_031365375.1 Hyphomicrobiaceae bacterium
TCGACCGCGTCCGTCAGATAAAATTCACCTTTGGCATTGGCATTACCGATGGCATCCAGGATCGAAAGCAGATCTGGACACCGGAACGCAAGAACGCACGAGTTGCATAGGGTGATCTTACGGTCTTCCTCGCTCGCTTCCCTATCTTCACGGATTGCCAAGAGCGCCCCGTTGTTGGCCGTAATGAGCCGCCCGTAGCCGCTTGGATCTTGGGCGTGAAAACCTAACACCGCGACAGCGGCGCCCGCGTCCAGAGCCTCCTTCAGCCGCGTTATCGTCTCAGTGCGGATCAACGGGGTGTCGGCGTAGAGTACGATCGTGTCGCCCTGATGCGCCGCTATCGCCGATCTCGCGGCCAGAACAGCATCGGCGGTGCCGCGTTGCTCGGCTTGGATAAAAACACTTGATTGGGGTGCGTGCGCACGGGTTTCCTTGGCGACATCGTCCATGCCCGGTCCGACTACGACGACGGGCGCTTCGCAACCGCTTGATTGCGCCAGTTTAAGCACGTGCCCCAGCATCGAGAGACCAGCGACGCGATGCAACACCTTTGGAATCGCAGATTTCATCCGCGTGCCTTTGCCGGCAGCTAGAACGATGGCTTGAAAGGGCAGGGTCTGCATGTAGCATCCTCGTTAAGCGAACGATCATGGTGATCGATAAAAGAGGGATGTGGCAAGATCCATGCCGTGGTTTGCCGCAACCCGCCCCAACGATCGTCGTCACTCGATAACTGCCGCCTTTAGAAGCAGCAGCGCCACTGTCCACAGACGTGCAGTGCAAGGTGAACGCTGGCTGTTGACGACGCAGTCGCCGTCTCCAAACACTTCTAGCATCAAACGATTGATTCGCAGTGGAGTGGACCTGATGACGATGGCCTCGAGCAATACCCGGCCGCGGAGGACCGGCCAGTTTGCGAAATTGTATGCGGGCTCATGGACCGTGCTCGCGCTACTCGCGCTCGCTTATATGATCACGCTGGCGACCAATCCCAGCATACTCGGCAATTGGACCCCCGAGCGCTCATCGCCCGAAACCAATGAAGGTCAGCGGTTCGCTGCGCGTTTTGCAACGGATCTTTCCGGCCTGCGGCAATCATTCGGTGAGATCCAGCGGGAGGTGGCGACGCTGAATTCGTCTGTGCAGGCTGGCACATCACGTGACAAGGAAATGTTGGAACGTATCAGCGTCCTCGAAGAACGGACCAAGCCGTCGGCTGTCGTCGAAGCAGCTACTCCGGCAGCGCCGAAAACTGCCATGCAACGCCAAGCCGAAGCACGCGCTCAAAAGATGGCTGAAAAGGCGGCCGTGATCGCGGCAGCCACGCCTGCACCCGCCGTCGCTGAAAGCACCACGTCGACCACAGAAGCACCGGCGTCGCGGTTTGTTGTGCTCAATGCGCCGCTGCCCTCGGGAAATCCGATCGCCACCGGCAGCATACCAACAGCACCCGCCCAAGGCGTTCCCGCTCCACCGGCGACAACTCATGCCTCCGTTTCTTTCGGACCGGGAGCCATCAAGGCTTCTCCCCCGGCATCGCCAGCCGGAGTGGAAATCGCAAGCGGCCCATCTCTCGAGGCACTGCGGCTGAATTGGAGCTTGCTGGCCGATCGCCATGCTCCTCAATTGAAGAATTTAGAGGCACGATACACCAGCGTCGGCGAAGGCCAGCCCTACCAACTGATCGCCGGCCCCATCAGTTCGACGGACGATGCCAAGCGCGTCTGCGCCCAGCTGCAAGCCAAGCGCGTTGCCTGCCGCGTGACCGGCTTCGGCGGGAACGCGCTGTAGGGGGAACTGGGACAGTATCGATCCGCGAGCATCTTCCGGTTAGATCTTTCAGCGCGAACTTCGGTCTGAGATTGTGCCTGATGGGGCCCGGGATCCGGTCTCGGCCACGCCGATCCCGGCCCCGAGGATGACAATCGTAGGGCGGGTTAGTGAGCAATTCTAATCTGGCGCCAACGACGATTACCGATCGGCAATCGTATTGCACCTGCGAAAACCGACCCATCACCGACTTCGGCTCATCGCTCAATCGATGGTCTCTTGCGATGCGTTGAAGGTATCACACTGCTGCATGTTGCCGGTTTTGAAGCCCTGACTAAACCAGCGCACGCGCGCCGCGGATGATCCGTGCGTGAAGCCATCCTTGACGACGCGGCCAGAGCCCATGTTGCGCTGGATCATGTCGTCGCCGATCTGCGACGCGGCATTGAGGCCCTCCTCGATGTCACCCTGCTGGAGGCGGCTTTTCAACTGATCGTTCAACTTTGCCCATACGCCAGCGAGGCAGTCCGCCTGAAGCTCCATCCGCACCTGAATGCGATTGGCCGTGCGCTGATCGGCACGCTCCTTCAGCTCTTGCACGCGATCGGCGATGCCGAGCAGTGTCTGCACGTGATGGCCAACTTCGTGCGCCACCACATAAGCTTGCGCAAAGTCGCCCGGGGCGTTGAACCGCCGCTTCAACTCCTCATAGAACGCCAGATCGATATACACTTTGCGATCGAGCGGACAGTAAAAGGGGCCCATCGCGGTTTGGCCGGTTCCACAAGCCGTTGGGGTCGCGCGATCGAAAATCACCAACTTCGGATCTACATACTTTTTGCCGAAGCCTTGGAACACGCGGTTCCATACATCCTCGGTATCGGCCAAAACGCGGCTGACGAATTTCTTCATTTCATCCGTGTCGGCCGACTTGCGGGGCTGACCGCCAGGCAAGCCGGGAAGTTCGAAGGGGCCGCGCTGCGACGTCGGTTGGCCGCTAGGCTGCGATCCGGGCATCTGCGGCACTCTGGACATATCCGGCATGCCGCCGCCGCCGCCGCGAAGCAAATCGAGTGGATTGAAACCGAATAACAGCATGACGGCACCGATGATGAGCATCGTCGTCAGGCTAAAGCCGCCGCGTCCTCCACCGCCCATCGGAATAGGGATTTGCATGCCGCTCCCGCCAAATATGCCGCCGCCACCCTGGCCACGACGATCTTCGACGTTTTGGCTTTCGCGATCCTGCTCGTCGTAGCGCATCGGAGTTTCCTAGGTTCTGGACTGCGAGGTCGGCGATCTGGTTTTCTATTGTGCATTTCGGCAGGAACGACACAAGATCATCATCTGTACGTCACGACTCTTCAGCGGACGACGACGCCACGACCGCCTTGCGGGCCGGTGCCGGCAACTTTTTCACCTCCGGCGCCACCTTGACCTTATCGCTCTGCCGCAGCAGCGATTTCACACTCCTGGACGCAACCACGGTACCATCGTTCGCGTAAGCTTCGTGATTTGCCTCGATATCCTTGAGTTCATACTTATAGTTGACCATCAAGCCATGGGCTTCAGCCAAGCCCTTTGCCGAGGCATCGCCCAACCAGTTGATCCGCTCTAGTTTGGCGCCGTTACCCAGATGGAACCTTGCGACCGAGTCGACCGGCCGGCCTTCTGCGTTCTTGGCAACCAGGAAATAGTGGGCAGCAAGTGACATCAGACTAGGCTTCAACGTCGATTCGCTCGACGGGTCGTCCACCCACTCGGGATCGTTTAGCGAGGCCAGCGCCACACGATCGGCGGTGGTGACGATGCCGGCAGAAGCGTCCGCCCGCGCGCGATCGAGCCAGCGGACGAAATGGGGCACCGGCGACAACGTCACAAACGTCTTGAGCGTTGGATGTTCCTTGGCAAGTTCCTCGGCGACCTGCTTGATCAAAAAATTTCCAAACGAGATGCCTCTGAGCCCCTCCTGGCAATTGGAGATCGAGTAGAAGACGGCAGTTGTCGGGGCCGGCACTTCGGTTGCGGTCTTGCGCTCCTCGTGCAGCACGTCGGTAATCCCAGCCGGGATTTCACCCATAAGCGCGACTTCAACGAAAATCAGTGGCTCGTCGATGAGCGAGGGATGAAAGAAAGCAAAACAGCGGCGATCGGCGGGATCCAGCCTGCGCCGCAAGTCCTCCCAGCCCTGGATCTCGTGCACCGCTTCATAAGCGATGATCTTGTCCAGGATGGCAGCCGGTGTTTGCCAATCGATCCGGCGCAGCACCAAAAATCCGCGATTGAACCAGGAGTACAGAAGGTGCATCAAATCGCCATCGACCTGGGCGAGCGCTCCGGTCAATGCCGGATCGCCCTTCGGTTGGCGCAGAAGATCCCGCCGCATCGCGACGATTTGTGCAGTCGCACCCGGCGCCAAGTTCAAACGTCGAAAGAACTCCTGACGCGGGCTTTCCAGGACCGCCTGAAGGCGGGCTAGGTTCGCGTCCGATGAATCTTTGGCAAAGGCAGCCGACGCGAGTTTAGCCTGAGCCCGGTCAGGTTGCATAGCCTCGGCCAAAAAGCGAAAGAAGGCCCGCTTTTCATCTGAACTTATCGTGCCGTAGCGGTTCAGCAATTCGCGCGCGAGCACAACCCCAGATGCTTCACCACGGCTGGAAACGAGCGCTGTGGCCAACGCCTCGATCGATTCACCT
>JANLXZ010000384.1:0-5967 GCA_031365375.1 Hyphomicrobiaceae bacterium
GTCATTCGCCCCAGTTTTACGATGGGCGGCACGGGCGGCGGCATTGCTTACAACCGCGAAGAGTTCAACACCATCGTCGGTCGCGGACTCGAACTCAGCCCCACGACGGAAGTGTTGATCGAAGAATCCGTCATCGGTTGGAAGGAATACGAACTCGAAGTCATGCGCGATCGGGCGGATAACGTCGTCATCATCTGCTCGATTGAAAATCTCGATCCGATGGGCGTGCACACGGGCGATTCGATCACGGTCGCGCCAGCTCTCACGCTGACCGACAAAGAATATCAGATGATGCGCGATGCCTCCATCGCCGTGCTGCGCGAGATTGGCGTCGAGACCGGCGGCTCCAACGTGCAGTTTGCGGTCAACCCGGCAGATGGCCGGCTCGTCGTCATCGAGATGAACCCGCGCGTGTCGCGGTCGTCCGCACTGGCGTCGAAGGCAACCGGTTTCCCGATCGCCAAGGTCGCGGCCAAGCTCGCCGTCGGCTACACGCTCGACGAAATTCAGAACGACATTACCGGCGGCGCGACACCCGCCGCGTTCGAGCCGACGATCGACTATGTCGTCACTAAGATCCCGCGTTTCGCCTTCGAAAAATTCCCCGGCGCCGATCAAACGCTGACGACTTCGATGAAGTCGGTGGGCGAAGTCATGGCGATCGGCCGAACATTCGCCGAAAGCCTGCAAAAAGCGCTTCGGTCGCTCGAAACGGGTCTTACCGGCCTCGACGACATCATACTCGAGGGCCTCGGCCAGGGCGATGATAAGAATGTCATCCGCGCAGCTCTCGGCCGCCCGACCCCCGACCGGCTATTGGCCGTCGCGCAGGCCTTAAGGCTGGGCGTCGATCCGGACCAGGTCCACGCCATGTGCAAGTATGATCCATGGTTCATCGCACAGCTGAAGGGCATCATCGATCAGGAAGCCCGCGTCATCGTGCACGGCCTGCCGAAAACAGCGGACCAGTTTCGCAGTTTGAAAGCAATGGGCTTTTCCGATGCTCGTCTGGCCAAGCTAGCAAAGTCGACCGAGGCCGAAGTCAGCGCCTATCGCAAGGCGCTAAACGTAGTGCCGGTCTATAAGCGCATAGATACCTGCGCCGCTGAATTTGCCAGCCCGACCCCTTATATGTACTCGACCTATGAGCGCGGACTGACCGCCGAACCGCTTTGCGAAGCCAAGCCGTCCGATAAAGAAAAGATCATCATCCTCGGCGGCGGTCCAAACCGGATCGGCCAAGGTATCGAGTTCGATTATTGCTGTTGCCATGCCTGCTTCGCGCTCACGAAAGCGGGCTACGAGACCATCATGGTCAACTGCAATCCGGAGACCGTGTCGACCGACTACGATACTTCCGATCGGTTGTACTTCGAACCGCTAACGGCGGAAGACGTTCTGGAGATCATTCGCGTCGAGCAGCAGTCGGGTAAACTCAAAGGCGTCATAGTGCAGTTCGGTGGGCAAACCCCGCTGAAACTTGCGAGCGCTCTGGAAGGTGCCGGCATACCGATCCTGGGCACCCAACCAGATGCCATCGACCTTGCCGAGGACCGCAATCGTTTTAAAGCGCTGATCGAAAAACTCGGTCTTTTGCAACCCGATAGCGGCATCGCCAATAGCCCGCAGGCGGCACGCGCGATTGCCGACGAAATCGGCTATCCGATCGTGATCCGTCCGTCGTATGTGCTTGGCGGTCGCGGCATGGAGATCGTGCACGATGGGGTCGAAATCGACCGCTACGTCGCCAGGCTGTCGGCGACGCTGGATCGCCCTTCGGAATTGATCGTCTCAGAAAAGCGCCCGCTTTTGATTGACCGGTTCCTCACCGACGCGATCGAAGTCGACGTCGATTGCCTTTGCGACGGTCACGACACCTTCATCGCCGGCATCATGGAACATATTGAAGAGGCCGGCATTCATTCTGGCGATAGTGCCTGCTCTTTGCCGCCGCATTCACTCGATACGGCAACAATCGTCAGGTTGGAGAAGCAAACGCGCGATCTTGCGATCGCGCTGAAGGTCGTTGGGCTCATGAATGTCCAGTATGCGATAAAAGACCGCCTGATTTACATCCTAGAGGTCAATCCACGGGCGTCCCGGACGGTGCCTTTTGTGGCCAAGGTAATCGGACTTCCGGTCGCCGGCATCGCATCGGAGATCATGGCCGGCAGGCCGCTTAAATCTTTTGGCTTGAAGACGAGAAAACTCAAGCATATCGCTGTGAAAGAGGCTGTCTTCCCATTCGCGCGGTTCGCAGGTGTTGATCCTGTTCTCGGTCCGGAGATGCGTTCGACCGGTGAAGTGATGGGTCTTGACCGCGATTATGCCGTTGCGTTTGCGAAGAGCCAGATTGCCGCCGGGTCGGCACTTCCGACAGCCGGCACCGTCTTTGTGTCGGTGCGGGATGCCGACAAAGATCAAATTTTAGGGCCGGTGCGCGAACTCGCGGATTTGGGATTTCGGATCGTCGCAACACGCGGCACCAAACGCCATTTCGACGCCTACGGCATACCCTGCGATTCCGTGAACAAGGTTTTGGAAGGTCGCCCTCACATTGTCGACATGATGAAAAACGGCGACGTGGCACTCGTATTCAACACCACTGAAGGCGCGACCGCCCTGTCGGATAGCCGCGATATTCGACGCACCGCCTTGCTCAATCACATACCGTGCTTTACGACTTTCGCGGGTGCCCTTGCTGTTTCGAAAGCCATAGCGTCGCTGCGGGCTGGAACCTTGAGTGTCGCCCCCCTGCAAAGCTATCTGGCTTCGGTAAAGCTGCCCGCATAACATTCTGCAGTGCACAAACTGGTTAGTCCCCCATCGGCTTCCCGTTGGGACTGGTAAAGTGCCGATATTTGCGTGAGACTGTCAAAAATACCGGAATTGACCGGAGTTACTTAGGAGATCGTTGCCATGGCGATGGAAAAGGTGCCGATGACGGCTGAGGGCCATGAAAAGCTCATAGCCGAGTTGCAGCGCCTCAAATCCGAGGAGCGTCCGCGCATCATTCAGGCGATTGCGGAAGCGCGCGCACACGGGGATTTGTCCGAAAATGCGGAGTATCACGCGGCCAAAGAACAGCAAGGTTTGAACGAGGCCCGCGTTTCCGATTTCGAGGATAAACTGTCTCGAGCCGATGTCATCGATCCCGCTAAGATGTCGGGCAGCACGGTCAAATTTGGTGCCACCGTCCATCTGCATGACGAAGACACCGACGAGAAGGTCAAGTACAAGATTGTTGGCGAACTCGAGGCAAATGTGCGCGATGGCAAAGTGTCGATTGCCTCGCCGATCGCCCGCGCACTGATCGGCAAGGCCAAAGGCGAGACTGCCGAAGTGACGACGCCGAAAGGTTCAAAGTCCTACGAGATCATCAAGATAGAGTGGAAGTGAACCGCGACGACACGCGCTGACACCTAGCCTCGAGGGATATCGATTGGCACGCCAGGCTCCAGCTTGGCGCGCCTGATCGCGAGCGATGTCTTCACGCTAGCGACGTTCGGCGCCGCCGTCAGATCTTTGATGACGAACTCCTGGAATGTTCCAAGATCGGGCGCAACGCAGCGCAGAATGTAATCAGTTTCTCCCGACATCATATGGCACTCACGCACCAGCGCCCAACCCAGCACGCGGTTCTCGAAAGCCCGCAGATCTGGCTCTGATTGCGCGTGCAGCCCGACCATTGCGAAAGCCGTCAACTCAAATCCGAGCAGTTTCTCATCCATCAGCGTCGTATAACCTCGGATGTAACCGGCATCTTCCAACGCCCTGACGCGACGCAGGCAAGGCGGCGCCGAGAGACCGATTCGCTGGCTCAGCGCTATATTGGTCACGCGGCCATCGGCCTGCAGCTCTTTGAGAATTCGCCAGTCGAGGGGATCGAGTCGGACGCGCATCAATCATTTCCCAACAGCCGCCTAAATTCAGACGTAGCTACGTAATAAACGAAAAGGTCTCGGTCCTCCAATTGTTTCAAGATTACTTGCGCACTGCGGCCTTGCGCACCATCGACATTCTCTTCGGCAGATGTGCAAAACATTTCGATGCAGCAGCCCCCACGTAAAAAGAGCGCGCACCGGCCTTTGTCCGGGCTGCCCGCCTGGATCATTACAGACGGCAAGGCTGGTATGGACGTTCAGGCCCGGGGCGTGGCTCAAGCATTGGGCCTCGACGTGCATATGAAGCATGTCGCCCCGTCCCGGCTTTGGCGGCATACAGCTCCCTGGGGTCCGGCAGACCCCAAAGACCGGATCGGCCGACCCGATAGCAAACTGTTTCCGCCGCAGTGGCCAGCCGTGTGTATCTCGACGGGCCGCGCGAGCGTCCCCTACATACGCGCAATACGACGGAAAGCCGGGCCGCAAACCTATTGCATCGTCCTTCAGGATCCAAAAACAGGTGGCGGGATCGCCGACCTGATTTGGGTGCCGGACCATGATCGCCGGCGTGGTGCTAACGTGATCACGACCTCGACCGCCCCGCATGGGTACTCTGCCGATTTGCTCACCCGCCTGAGGGCTGATTGCCCTCCTGAGATAGCCGCCCTTCCTTCCCCTCGCATCGCCGTCATTTTGGGTGGCAAGAACAAGGTCTATCGGTTCACTGATGCTGATGACGACCGGCTCCAGAATGCTTTATCGAGTCTGGGCGCACTTGGCGCGAGTTTCATGATCACCCCCTCCAGACGGTCGCATCAGCGACTGATCCGCGCCGCCGATCATGCCACGGCCAATCATCCCCGCATCTTGTGGAATGGGCAAGACACGAACCCCTATCCGAATTTCCTCGCGCACGCCGACATGTTCGTCGTGACGGCGGACAGCGTGAACATGACTGGAGAGGCGTGCGCCACCGGCCGGCCGGTTTATGTGTTCGAACCGAGCGGCGGCAGTGCCAAGTTTTCCCGTTTTCATGAGACTTTGCGTCACACTGGGGCAACGCGTCTCTTGCCAGACCGTGTGCCAACGTTGGAGAGTTGGAATTATGAGCCAATCGACAGTGCCCGCACGATTGCGGCCGAAGTCGAGCGGCGATGGTTGAACCGGCGCGGGCTTTTGAACCACAACTCCCAGATCTGATTTTGAAAGAGATTTGAATGGCCCATTTGGAACTCGACAAATTACGGGCGGCGCGCATCGAGACGCAGCCGTACAACTACACGATTATTTCGGGCTTCCTGCGCCCGGACAGTGTTGCACGGATCAACGCCAATTATCCCAAGATCGAAAAAGGAGGCTCGTACCCGATCGAAAGCCTCGAAGCCGGCACGGCAATCAAGGAGGTGATTGACGAGCTCGATTGCCCAGCGTTCCAATCGATAATTTCGGAAAAGTTCGGCGTTGCACTGGACGGCCGGCCGAAGATGTTCTCACTGCGCGGCCACACGCGCGCCAAGGACGGGCAAATCCATACCGACAGTAAGGACAAGATCATAACCGTCTTGCTCTATCTCAACGAGGATTGGCAGCATGCGGGTGGCAAGTTGCGTCTGCTGAAGAATGGCCACGACGTCGACGATTACGTTGCCGAAGTGCCCCCCGACAACGGCTCGTTACTGGTCTTCAAACGTGCCGACAATTCGTGGCACGGCCACCATCCTTTCGACGGTCAAAGACGTTCGTTGCAAATGAACTGGATGACCTCGGACGGCTCAAAAGGCTTCCACGCCATCCGGCATAAGCTGTCCGCGATGGTGAAAAAGCTGACCGCAGCTTGAATCTACAATCCGCTTGGAGTCGGCAAGAGAATTAGCCGCCCGACATCACCGTGTGTTGATCTCGCGCGATATTTTTCGCTATTGCGTCCGTTAAATACGGGGCAAGTTTAGGTTGGCGTTGCGCGACCGTTGCGAACCGACCTATGGCCCCAGCCCGACCTTTCCACCGCTCACGTCTTGGCGGCGGCTTCGGCGTCTTTCTTCTCGAGGTAGGCGACGGCCATTACAGCGACTTCGTACAGGAG
>JANLXZ010000045.1:0-18816 GCA_031365375.1 Hyphomicrobiaceae bacterium
CTTGCAAGATCGTCTCAGCATTGGCCTCGATGATCTCGATGGTCTCCAGGCTCAAGAGGTCGGTCGGCGGTATGCCCCGGGTGATGTAGGGGATCGACGATGCGCCGCGCAATAAGCGCGCGGTCTTGCGGGCTTCACGACCTCGGCGTTGCACCGGAATGGTTGCAGCCTTATTTTCTGTGTCCATGTTGTCCTCTTGGCGCCGACCCACTTTAACTCAATGAGCCACCAAGCCCAATTACGTCTGTTGCGCTTGCGGCACCCAATATGCAGAAAACGCCGTCCCACCGAAGCATTGCCTGATCTGTGAAGATGAGCGCCAATTTGCGACCATTGAAGCGATCAAGGGGCCATTAGCCCATCTGCGACATCGGCTTGCGCGAACGCAGATTTTGATCAGCAGAATTGATGTTAGGAGCCACTGCTTCAGGTTTTACGTCGCGGGCACCAACCCGTCGTTCGGTGCTCGGCGTATGGCCGAAATGTTCATTGTAACTTTTCGAAAAATGCGAAGCTGAAACGAACCCGCACGCCATCGCCACGGACAGAATTGGATGGCTCGTTTGCTGCAGCAGGAAGCGTGCTCGATCGAGCCGGACCGTCAAATAGTGCCGCGTCGGCGAGTGGCCGAGATATTTGGCAAACAAGCGCTCGAGTTGACGCGGCGACACGCCGGCTTCCTGTGCGAGCGCGGTACAGCTGAGCGGTGTTTCGATCGTACCCTCCATGCGAGCGACGACGGCCAACAGGCGGGGATGGGCAACGCCGAGCCGCGTCCGCAAATCCATGCGCTGGCGTTCGGACGCTTCGCGAATACGATGATGGATCAACTGATCGGTCACGGCGGTAGCGAGCGACTGCCCGTGATCGCGCGCGATGATCGATAGCATCATGTCGGCAGCAGCCGTGCCACCGGCACAAGTGAAGCGGTTACGATCGATCTCGAACAGCTCGGAGGTCACGTCGAGCGTTGGGAACTCGGCCATCAACGCGGCTTGGTTCTCCCAGTGGATCGTCGAATGATAACCTTCGAGCAAGCCGGCTTTGGCAAGGACGTAGGTGCCCGTGCAAACGGCGCCGAGTGAGGTGCCGAACGACGATAAGCGCCTGAGCGCTGCAATCGCATCTCGATGATCAAGTGATTGGACCCCATTACCGGCACACAGGATCGCAGCCTCCAGGTCACGCGCCTGCACGTAGGGCTCGTCCACGCGAACTTCGACGTTGTTGGATGCGCGAACCGGTTGACCCTCGGCCGAATAGAGACGCCAGCTATAGAGATTGCGCTCAGAGACTTGGTTGGCAAGGCGCAACGGTTCTATTGCCGAGGTGAACGCCATCATTGTGAAGTTCGGCGTCAGAAAGAAGCCAACTCTGAATGCGCGCGATAGATTGGCGGTGCCCACGACTGCGGCCGCCTGCGGTTGGCGCCATTTATGACGATCAATTTTGCCACCAGCAATCTTTGCCATTTGCTATTCTAAACACGACATCGCTCGAATAGCCATCGGCGATCGGTCTATTCACGCGGGCGTTGTTCAGGTGGCGCTTAATTCTCGTCTCACGTCGGGCTGGATTTACCCTCGCGATGTTTTTTCTTATGAGCGTATTTCGAAGCAATCTTGGCCCCTGTCGGGGCATCCTTGCGGCTGGTCGACGGACCCTTACCGTGCGGCGAAGAATTTCGCGCAACAAATCCATTGCCAGTGGCGGCGCCGGTCGCGGATCGCGGCGAGAAGCCTGTCGGTTTTGTTTTGCCCTTGTCTCGCCACGGCGCCTTATGCCGTTCCGTCGATGATGCATCGGAGGGCGCGGCCCGCGCGCCGGATTCTGGACGGGCGGTATATCCGCTCGGTTTGGGTTTGCCGCCGTCGCGGCGAGGGGCTACGTGGCGCTCTTCACGCGGCACATCCGACGGCAAGCCCTCGTTCCAAGGCGCCGTTCGGGCGACGAACCCGCCCGACTTCGGCTTGGCTTTGTCGCGCCAGGCAGCTTTCGGGCGCTCATCGGAAACAAACTTCGAATCGCTGCCGTTGGGAACCCAAACAACTTTTGGCTTATCTTCGACGGGCGCATCTATAGGCTTGCGGGCCTCAGCCGGCACATCCGTTTTCGCGGGCCGTTGATGGCCCGAGGAAACTTTGGTGCGCTCGCTGCTGGTACTCTCTGCGCCTTCGCGTGCGATGTGGCCTTCTTTGCTTTCATTTGTGCGCACGGCGTCGGCGAACTGGTCGGCGAATTCAGCGACAATCTGAAAACGGGTGTCTTTGTCTTCGATGCGAATGGCGCCAATCTCGGTTTTCGTAACGCCGCCCGCACGGCAAATCAGCGGCAATAACCAGCGCGGATCTGCGTTGCGCTCGCGTCCGATGTTGAGGCGAAACCAAACCATCGGCGGCCCGACGTCGCGACTGGGGCGCGGTACGCGCGAACCGCGTTCGGGCGATGTTCCCGGGCGATCCCGATCGTTGCCCGGTATGCGGCTGACAAAACCTTCAGAGCGGCCACGCGGGGTGGCACCGAAGTCGCGCCTGGGCGGACCGGTGTCCTCGACAAGTTCTTCAGGTGCCGGAAGCTGCGTGCGATGCATGCGAATGAGGGCGATCGCAATCTCGTCGGCAGTGCGCGCTGCTTGCAGCGCTTGGGCAGCGCTGAGATCGGTTTCCGTCGGTGTTTCCGTGAAGATCGTGTCCGCCAGGAACCGCTCCTGATCGCGGGCGCGAATTTCGTCGGCCGTTGGTGCTGCTCCCCAGGTCACCGTGATCCGTGCTTTGGAAAGTAGTTCCTCGGCCTTGCGGCGTCGGTTGAAAGGCACGATGAGCATGCACATGCCCTTCTTGCCAGCCCGGCCGGTTCGGCCTGAACGATGCAACAGCGTCTCGCCATCGTTGGGCAAATCGGCGTGAATTACGAGCGCCAAGTCTGGCAGATCCAATCCGCGGGCTGCGACGTCGGTCGCGACCAGCACGCGTGCACGGCCATCGCGCAGCGAAACGAGAGCTTGCGATCGCTCTGTCTGCGATAGCTCACCTGATAAAGCGACCGCGGCAAAGCCGCGCTCGACCAGGCGGGAATGCATCCGCTTCACGGCTTCACGCGTGGCGCAGAAAACCAGCGCCGCCCGGGCGTCGTGAAAGCGCAATACGTTGACGACCGCATTTTCCCCATCGCCGGGCGCGACGCGGATCGCGCGGTACTCGATATCGGCGTGTTGTTCGTGGCGTCGGGTGGTTTCGATGCGCACCGAGTCACGCTGATAGCGGCGGGCGAGCGTCTCGATTTCGCGCGGCATGGTGGCGGAGAACAGCAGCGTCTGCCGTTCTTTGGGAGTCGCGTCGAGAATAAATTCGAGATCCTCGCGAAAACCTAGATCGAGCATCTCGTCGGCCTCGTCGAGGACGATGGTCTTGAGTGAGCCCAGTTTCAACCGGTTACGCTCGAGATGGTCGCGCAACCGGCCCGGCGTGCCGACGACGATATGCGCGCCGGCATTTAACTGGCGTGCTTCTGCACGCGCGTCCATGCCGCCCACGCAGGAAATCACGTTGGCGCCCGTATCGGCGTAGAGCCACGCAAGCTCGCGCTGGACCTGCAAGGCCAGTTCGCGCGTCGGTGCTATAATCAGCGCGAGGGGTTCCGCTGCGCGTCCAAAACGCTCCTCGGTACCCAGAAGCGTGGTCGCAATGGCAAGTCCAAAGGCGACCGTCTTGCCAGAGCCGGTCTGCGCCGAAACGAGCATGTCCCGGCCAGCGGTATCGGCTTCCAGAACTGCCAGCTGAACTGCGGTCGGAACTGAATAGTCGCGCGCTGCGAGGGCGCGGGCGAGCGCCGGATGAGTGGTCGGAAATGTCATGGGCTGAACGCTTTTCGAGCATAGGCGGTGGCGCTGGCCTACCGGAATGGAGGTGCGAGCGATGACGGCCAAGGGCATTTGATCGCGCGTTCTTAGCGGAAATCGGTGCTGACCGCTAGCAGCCATGCGGTCGCGGTTAAGGAACCCTCGTCAACAGCCTGATTATGTGATCGTTGGCCATTAGCTGATCGGCTTGCAGCGCCGCCATGTTTCTGGCGCTGCAGCGCCTTTTCGGGTAAGTTCCATCAGCTCTTCGCCATGCAACACCATGACAATTTCACTGCCCGGATCCGGCTCGTTGGCGGGCACGACGTACCTGAAGCCATGGCGTGAGTAGGCGCCGCCAATTTTGTTGCCACTTGGCGTCGTGATGCTCGGGCCTTGAATTTCCAGGTGACTACTCGCGAAACACCATTGTCCATCAATTGCATCGGCACGCGATGGAGAGGCGGTCGTGAGCATAAAAATGACGCTGATGATTGCCAGTCCACCACGATAATGGCGGCTTGGATCAATTTTGAGTTTCATTGCCTCGGTCCCCTGGACAGCACCTGCAACACGAGGTTATTTCGGAAGTGACGCTATAGCAACGTGGATTGTTGTGGTCCTGCTCACAAACCCTCGGGCTTTTGCCCGGCGAGAAGCCTCAGCAACATTCGGCCGGCTTCCTGGCGATGACGCCGATGGATCTCGTATGCAGCATTACCATCGCGCTTGCGGATCGCCGCAACAACAGCCGCATGGTCACGATTCGACTGTGTCGGTTTTGGCCTCAAAGTCAGGGTTTGCATGCGGGCGCGGTGCGCTTGATCGCGGAACATGGCGACGACCTGGGCTAGGCGGCGGTTGCCCGACAATTCCACAATCGCGTTATGAAACTCCCGATCATATGCGGACCAAGCGATCAAATCGTTGCGGTCTAGTGACTGATCCATGCCCGCAACCGCTGATTCCAATCGTGCGAGTTGCGCCGGGTTGAGGCCGCGTTCAGCGACACGCTGGGCGGCGATTGCTTCCAGTGTCGATAGCAGCTCGTAGATTTCACCCATATCGGAGACGGAGACCGGAAGAACCCGCGCGCCGTGCCGCGGTTTGACTTCGACCAACCGCTCGTCGCTGAGCCGGATCAGAGCCTCGCGCACGGGCGTGCGGCTCATGCCAAGCTCGTCGGCAAGCGTCTGTTCGAGATACTGAGTGCCGGCCGCCATTTCGTTCTCGAGGATCCGACGGCGCAATTCGTGGTACGCGCGCAACGTTTGAGAGCGGCGGTCGGCCGGAAAAACGCCCGCGCGTTCGGCGAAGTCGCTCTTGCTCATTTTCCCTCCCGTGTGCAGCATGTCATAAATGCATGCCATCACGCAGCAAACCGGATCGTGACCTTAACATGTAACGGATCTGGCCGCAGAGGCCATGTTGATGTGCGAAATTGGACTAAGTCAAACCGGGTAGATAAGTCTCGGTAGGGACCCGGCGAGGGAATGCGAGGAGCAACGAATGCGTGAACGCTTGACAGATGCCATGACGCTGCCAACCGACGGATCCCATTGCGCACTTGCCGGGCGTGTCTGGCGGCCCGAAGTTGCGGGGCCTTCAGTGGTGGCGATCCGTGATGGCAACGTCTTCGACATCTCGTCGGTCGCACCGACGATGCGAGACCTGTGCGAAAATGCTGATCCGGCGACTATCGTGCGAGAGGGGGCGGGGCAGCGGATCGGCTCATTGTCCGAAATTCTCGCAAACACACCGGAAGCATCGCGCGACACTTCGAAACCCTGGATCTTGGCTCCGGTCGATCTGCAGGCTGTCAAGGCCGCCGGGGTGACATTCCCGCGTTCGATGCTGGAGCGTGTGATCGAGGAGCAGGCAAAAGGCGCGCCGGAAAAAGCGCAAGCGATCCGCGCAACCGTCGAAAAACAGCTGGGTGGCAACCTACGCAATTTGAAACCGGGATCGGAACAAGCGCTCGAACTCAAGCGTGTTCTGATCGAGCAGGGAGCGTGGTCGCAATATCTCGAAGTGGGCATCGGCGAGGACGCCGAAATATTTACCAAGGCCCAACCGATGAGTGCGGTGGGCCACGGCATGGACGCAGGCCTACACCCCCGATCGACGTGGAATAACCCCGAACCGGAGGTGGTTCTCGCCGTCTCATCGAAGGCTAAAATAGTCGGCGCGATGCTTGGCAATGATGTGAATTTGCGCGATTTCGAAGGGCGCTCGGCGCTTTTGTTATCCAAGGCGAAGGACAATAATGCGTCGGCAAGCGTCGGACCGTTCATACGCTTTTTCGATGGCGAGTTTACGCTCGATACGGTGCGTCGCATCGAGGTGCGCCTGACGGTCGATGGGATCGATGGGTTCCAAATGACCGGTCAATCGTCAATGTCGGAGATCGCGCGCGATCCCGCTGACCTGGTCGCAGAGATGCTGAATAACACGCATCAGTACCCTGACGGCGCGGTGCTCTACCTCGGTACGATGTTCGCACCGAAGGACGATAGGCGCGCGCCCGGCATGGGATTTACGCACCATGACGGTGACGTGGTTACGATCCACGCATCCGAACTCGGTAGCCTGACCAACCGCATGACGATGTCGGACAAGGCTCCGCCATGGATTTACGGCACGGCTGATTTGATGCGCAATTTGGCCAAACGCGGACTGTTGAGTTGAGGAGACGTTATATGGCGACGATTACACCTGCAGCTAAGAATCATAGTGCGCTTTCGGCACTCGCATCGCGTTACGTCGATGTCGAAGGATTGCCCTGGGTGCCGTCACGTTTTCCGGGCGTCGATCTCAAGGTGCTGATGGAAGACAAGGATAGCGGCTTGCTTACCGCGCTGACGCGATTTGCGCCTGGTGCCGTGTTGCCAGATCATGAGCACGTCGAGATTGAACAGAGCTTTGTACTCGAGGGCTCGCTTGCCGATGGCGAAGGGGTAGCAACCGTGGGCAATTACGTGTGGCGCCCGGCTGGCAGCCGTCACACTGCGCACACAACTGACGGGTGCGTCGTGCTGTCTTTCTTCCTGAAACCGAACAAGTTTTTCGACAAGTAGTCAGGCTCATCAAATCCAGCGCATGGTGCCGTCGCGCAGCACAAGCACGCGGTCCTGCGGTACCTTGAGGGTCGGAACCTTTTCGTGCGGTATGCCGCCCGCCAGGCCGCGCAGTGCGCGGGTGATGCCGCCGTGCGTGACGACAACGGCGTCCCGTGTGATGCCAGCCAACCAGTCGGTGATGCGTCGCATCACGTCGGCGTAGCTTTCGCCACCATCCGGCCGCCAGTTGAACGGATCGTGAGCGCGTTCGACGCCATTGCTATCGGTAGGCGGTAGTTGCGACCACGTGCAACCCTCGCAACGTCCATAGCTCAGCTCTTTCAAACGACTGTCGGTCGCGAACCCGATATTCGGTAAACCCATCGCACCGCGCAACAACTGCATGGTTTCAAATGCTCGAAGAAGCGGGCTTGCGATAAAGTCGACGGCTTCAAAATCGAGTTTCTGTTCGAGAAGACGCAAGCCGTTGTGAGCCGCTTGGCTGCGGCCGCGATCGTTTAGCCGCGTATCGGTATGACCTTGAAGTCGTCCTGCAACATTCCAATCGGTCTCGCCGTGGCGCACAACGTAAAGCGTAATGCCGGGTTTCATGAAACAGCTCAAACCTTCAAAACAAGCTTGCCGTTGTTACCGCTCGTGTAGAGCAAATTGAGGGTGTCGACGAACGCTTCTAGACCACCAGTGCGAACGTCCTCCCTGATCTTGAGAAGACCTTGGCTATGCCATTGACCTAGCGCTGCGATTGCCTCGGGGATGCGCTTTTCCCAGTCGAAGACAATCAAACCCTGCATTTTCAGGCGCTGGGTGAGGATGCAGCGCAGATTTTTCGGACCCTCGGGCATAGTTGTCGCGGTGTAGGCTGAGATGAGGCCGCACACGGCGATGCGTCCAAAGGTATTCATTTGCAGCAGCACGGTGTCTAGAATTTCACCACCGACATTCTCGAAGTCGACATCGATCCCGTTCGGACAAGCAGCTTTCAGGTCGGCTGCCAGATTGCCGGCCTTGTAGTCGACGCAGGCATCGAAACCCAACTGCTCGACGACATAGCGGCACTTTTCCGGCCCACCGGCGATGCCAACCGCGCGAGCGCCTTTGATTTTTGCGATTTGGCCGACAAGCGAACCGACCGCACCAGATGCCGCTGAAACGACGACGGTATCGCCAGCCTTCGGTTGTCCAATCTCCAATAGGCCAAAATATGCGGTCCAACCGGGCATCCCAAGCCCGCCAACCCATCGCTCGAGTGGTGCCAACGAGGTGTCGACTTTTACCACCCGTTCACCTTTCGACATCGCGTGGGATTGTGCGCCGAACATGCCCTGAACGGCATCACCGACTTTGTAGTCTGGATGGTTCGAGGCTTCGACGTGGCCGACGGCGTAAGCGCGCATGGTGCTGCCGAGAGCAACCGGGGCAACGTAGGATTTTCCTTCGTTGATCCAGCCGCGCATGGCAGGGTCGAGAGAGATGAATTCGACTTTCACACGGAACTCGCCGGCCCCCGGATCGGAAATGGCTGCGTCCTCGATATGAAAAAGGTCGTGCGCGACAAGACCTGGTTTAGGGCGCTTATCGAGGACGAGGCGGCGAGATTTCGTTGTCATGATCAATCCTCGATTGGTTGCATCAGGCTGCCGTTTTAAGACCCTCTCTTGGCAAGAGACGTTGCCGCACGAGGTCGATGTGGCCACGCAGATCGAACAGCTGGTCGTAGAAATGCTGCGGTACCCGAATCGCGGCAACCCCCGTCTCGATGCGATCCAATTCTGCGATATTTGCCTTGGTTCGTGTTTGCGACGGCGAACGCTCGAGCGACGTTTCGAGCTGCTTGAGCTCGCCATACCAATAAAGCAGACGGCGACGCATGCTCCAATTGTAAAGCACTGGCAGCATTTTGATTAGCGGGATCAGGATCGACAAGATCGGAATTAGCAACAAGATGAATTGCGCACCATGAGCGTTGGCCAGTGCTGCTGGCCAGAAAGGTATCCCTAATCTGGCAGTTGCTGGCGCCAATCCACGCAATAGGAATGGCAACTCCCCCGTCTTATGGATTGCCCTGGCATCCGGCGACATCTCGTATTCTGGATCGCTTGGCGTCGGAAATTGACCGGCCCTATGAAATAGAACCGGTTCACCCGTCTTGTCGAACCCTGCCTTTGGGTTGTGGATCACAGCATCCGTCAATACGCTTGCCAATGCTGAATGCAAATCGCTGCGGACGACTAATGCGGTCGTGGTGGCAAGTAGCGTAATATCGGCGGAGGGGATCTCGGGGACGAATTCGATCGAACCCTGATTCATGACGACTTTGGATATCGCCGGAAAGCGGTTCGTGTAGGCGTCTGCCTCCGGCGCGAAGTTCATCAACAAGATGCCGGGGGTTCGCATGAGTCTTTGAATCTTGGGAGACTCAGACGGCAGGATGACGAAGGCTACGTCAGCGTCGCCAGTAATCAGTTGACTGCCATCGTCGGATAATTCCTGCTCGATGATCGTCGCACTTTTGGCGTCGATGTTGTTGGCCCTCAAAAGGTGGGTTGCAACCCGCCGCGTGCCGGAACTCATGGTCCCAACCATGATCCGTTTACCTTTGAATTCATGCAGATAGCGGATCTGCCCGGGGCCTCGATAGAACACCCAGATCGGCTCCAGCATGACGCGGCCAATCGAACGCAGCTTGTCAACTTGAAGGTCATGCCATTTGTGTTCTTCGTCGGAGGCAAGGCGCCCTTGTAAGCTACCAGCCACGCCGCCCTTGACGAAGCCAGCTTGCAAATCTGACTCGTTATTGAGAACCAGATTATTGAGCGTGTTGGTGCCCTCGATTTTGTCGCGCAATTCAAGGGTTACGCCCTGGCGCGCGAGGTCTTTTTGATAAGTCAGCGCCAACTGATGATAGGCACCCCCCGCGCCTCCAGTCGCAATGACAAGACGGCCCTCGGGTCCAGGCTTCAGCCACGCGATCAAACCCCAAGCGACAAGAATTGCCGCCAGCAAACACACTGCCGTAATCGTTGCAAATCGCTGCACTTTGGCTCTCGTGATTTCGCCGTAATCCACTGATCCCTCCTTGATTAGCGGCGACGATCACTGATCGTCGACAAACGAGGTGGACGCGCGGATCGGCCGTTGCCGTAGCGTGCACCGAAACATCCGTTATGGGCAGAAGCGGGGCGCCGATCTGCAAATCCAGTACGATTGGCCCAGCGTCAGTCGGATTTGACGACGTTGATGTCGGGGGCATCCTCGTTCTTCATGCCTTGGACATGGTAGCCGGCATCGACGTGATGGATTTCCCCGGTCACCGCACGTCCTAGATCCGACAGTAAATACATGCCAGACGCACCGACTTCTTCGATTGTCACGGTGCGACGTAATGCCGAGTTATATTCGTTCCATTTTAATATGTAGCGGAAGTCGGAAATGCCCGAGGCCGCCAACGTCTTGATTGGACCAGCGGATATTGCGTTGACGCGAATGGCCTGTTTGCCCAGATCCGCCGCTAAATATCGCACGCTCGCTTCGAGTGCTGCCTTGGCAACGCCCATGACGTTGTAATGCGGCATGACCTTCTCGGCACCATAATAGGTCAATGTCAGCATCGAACCGCCGTTCGTCATTAGTTTCTCGGCACGGTTGGCGAGTGCAGTGAAGGAATAGCAAGAGATCAGTAGTGACTGCGTGAAGTTTTTTTCCGACGTATCGACGTAGCGGCCGTCGAGCTCCGCCTTGTCGGCAAACGCAATTGCGTGAACCAGAAAGTCGAGCCGGCCCCACTTCGCCTTCAGGTCAGCAAACACAGCATCCATCGAGGCGGCGTCGGTTACATCGCACGGCAAAACGACATCCGAGCCGAGCTCAGCAGCGAGCGGTACAACACGTTTTTTAAGTGCTTCCCCCTGGTAGGTAAGGGCGACCTGGGCGCCCTGGGCTGCGACCGCTTTGGCGATGCCCCAAGCGATCGAGCGATTATTGGCAACACCCATTATGAGGCCGCGTTTGCCGGCCATGAGAGTACCAGTCGGCACTTCCGCCGTGTTATCGCCACCCGTCATAGTTTAATTTCCCTGTCGAAGTTCGAAATTTTGGCCATCCTACACCATAGATTTCGAGGTTCCACCCTGTCGCGGTTCGCAGCCAGACGGAATTGCTTGCGGCGTTGGCTGTAGGCACCGATATAGACATGACCAATACCGTTGTCTCGCAACTTCGAACAATTCGGATGGAGTCTTGCCATGCTGAAGCTTTATTACGCTCCCGGGGTCTGCTCACTGTCACCGCACATCGTACTTAAAGAATCCGGCCTGCCTTTCGAAACCATCAAGACCGATATCAAAGCCAAAACGACCGAAGGTGGTGGCGACTACAAGAAGACCAACCCGCTGGGCTATGTACCGGCACTCGCGCTCGACGACGGCACTGTCCTGACCGAAGGTCCGGCGATTGTGCAATATATCGCCGACCAAGTGCCGGATAAAAAGCTCGCGCCTGCCAATGGCACGCTTGACCGCTACAAGATGCAGTCATGGCTGAATTTCATGTCGAGCGAGATGCACAAGGGCTTTTCACCACTGTTCAATCCGGCCATGCCGGAAGAAGCCAAGCAGATCGCGCGCGACCGGCTCGCCACGCGTTTGGCCCATCTGGACACCCACTTCGCCAAGAACAACTATCTGATAGGCAATGATTTCAGCGTACCCGATGCTTACTGCTTTACAGTTCTGCGGTGGACGGCGCCGACGAAGATCGACCTCAAGCCGTACCCGAATGTTCAGGCGTTCATGAAACGCATGCAGGATCGTCCGGCGGTGCAGGCTGCGATGAAGGATGAAGGTCTGGCAGGTTAATGCGAAATGCCGCGCGACCTCTTCATCGTTGCGCGGCATTCGTCTTTCTCAGTTTGGTCGGCGATGCGTCTGTGCTTTGCAAAAGCCTGAATGGCGTGGCATCAGCATGGGATGCGCACGGTGCTTGAGTCGGGGTCGCTTGTCCGATCCGTGGCCCAGTACCTGTGTGCACCGGCGCGATCACGAGGAACTACGAGCATGTCCGATGCGGCTGCAAATCCTGGTCAAAATAGTCAGCTGGCCGACCCGCGCGCCTACGTCGAGAACGGGTTGATCCTGATCGGCTGCAGCAAGTCGGGGCGGCAGTTCTCTCCCGAAATGATCGAGTTGGCATTGGCTAATCGCCATGGATTGGTCACCGGTGCGACCGGCACCGGTAAGACAGTTACATTGCAAGTGCTTGCTGAGGGTTTCTCAGCCGCGGGAGTCCCGGTATTTGCCGCTGACATCAAGGGCGATTTGTCCGGTATTGCAGCGGTCGGTGAACCCAAGCCGATCTTGTTGAAGCGCGCCGAGGAAATCGGCTTGAGCGATTATGGGAATTGCTCATTTCCCACCGTTTTCTGGGACATCTTCGGCGAGCGTGGTCATCCGGTACGGGCCACCGTGCAAGAGATGGGGCCGCTCCTGCTGTCGCGGCTGCTCGAGCTGACGGAGCCGCAGGAGGGTGTGCTCAACATCGCCTTCCGCTGGGCTGAAGACGAGCGCGAGGATGGCGACAAGAGGATGGTCATCAACGACCTCCAGGATTTGCGCTCGGTCATCGACGAGATGGGAAAGCGAGCGGCATCGTTACGCAGCAAGTATGGCAACATCGCTCCGCAAACAGTTGGCGTGATCCAGCGCCGGTTGCTGGTGCTCGAGGAGCAGGGAGCTGATAAGTTCTTTGGCGCGCCAGCTCTCGATATTCTCGACTTTATCAAGTTAGCCCCCGATGGGCGTGGCATCGTAAATATCCTGTCGGCTGAAAAGCTGATGAATACGCCCAAACTATATTCGACGTTCCTGTTGTGGATGCTGGCCGAGCTGTTCGACAAGCTGCCCGAGGTCGGCGATCTCGACAAACCGAAGCTCGTATTCCTTTTCGACGAGGCCCATTTGCTGTTCGACGGTGCACCTAAGGCGGTGCTCGATCAGATCGAACGCGTAACGCGATTGATCCGCTCGAAGGGTGTCGGCGTCTACTATGTGACGCAAAGCCCGAGCGACGTACCCGATCGTATTTCGGCCCAACTCGGTAATCGCATCCAGCATGCGTTGCGCGCGTTCACGCCGAAAGAGCAAAAGGCGATCCGGGCCGCCGCGGAGACATTTCGCGCCAATCCGGACATCGACACGGAGCGGGCCATCCAGCAGCTTAAAGTTGGCGAGGCGCTGGTCTCGTTCCTGCACAATCGGGGCGAACCGTCGATGGTGCAGCGGACACTGATCAGGCCACCCATGTCGCGCGTCGGTCCGTTGAACACGCAGGAGCGTCGGGCCTTGATCGAAGCCGATGTGGGTAATCAGAAAAAATACAAAGAGTTGCTTGATGACGATACTGCACACGAACGCTTGCAAGACCGAAATACGATTGTCGGCAAGGCGAAGGAGGGTGTGAAAAGCGCCTTCGGTGGCCTATTCAAGTGGACGAAGTAAGCTCGCGTTCGTGGGCGGCTTCGATGCTACTCTATTTTATGATTTGGACTTGGCGGCGGCACGCAGTTCGGTGATGGCGAGCCGGGCTAATTCGTCGGCTCGTTCGTTCTCGGGGTGGCCGGCGTGACCCTTTACCCAATGCCACTCGATCGTGTGCGTCTTGAGTGCTAATTCGAGCCGCTTCCACAGATCTTCATTCTTCACCGGCTTCTTGTCAGCAGTCTTCCAACCGTTTCGCTTCCAGCCGAAAATCCACTTGGTAATGCCGTCTTTCAGGTAATTGCTATCGGTGTGCAAGGCGACAACCGACGGTTTCTTCAGGGCCTCGAGTGCACCTATGGCTGCCGACAATTCCATCCGATTGTTAGTGGTGTTGGCTTCAGATCCACGCAACTCCTTACGATGCCCGCCCGACATCAGTATCGCCCCCCAGCCGCCGGGGCCCGGATTGCCAGAGCAGGCGCCGTCGGTGAATACAGTGACGAGGGGCTTTGCCGCTGGCTCTTCGGTCATGTCGGTTGGTCCAATCCATAGTCGGTAGCCGAGCCATTTTCGACGATACGCGCATGTAGCAGCAAGCGCTCGAGATAGGGGATCGGATCATGTTTCACCACCATCGCTCCGGCCGGCGTATTTACCCAATCGTAAGCGCGGGTGAGCAGAAAGCGCAGGGCGGCACCTCGGCAGAGCGTCGGTAGGGCGTCGCGCTCCACTCGGGTCAGGCGGCGCACGGTCTGATATCCAGCCAGCAGCGCCGCGCCTTTTTCCAGATCGAACGACAGGTCTTCGCGGAAACACCAGGCGTTGAGACCGACTGCGATGTCGTAGGCCAATGCGTCGTTGCAGGCGAAGTAGAAATCAATCAAGCCGGAAAGCTGATCACCCTTGAAGAACACGTTGTCGGGGAACAGATCGGCGTGAATAACGCCAAAGGGCAAATCGCGGGGCCACGCATCGAGCACCGCCTGCAGTTCGCTTTCAATCGTGACGGCGAGGCCAGGGCGAATTTCGTCCGCGCGATCCCGAAACCGTTCGAACAGGGGGCGCCAACCTTCGGGACCGAGTGCATTCGGGCGGGGAATCGTGAAATCGCGGCCGGCCTCATGCAGCTGGCCGAGCGCAACCCCGACGCTATGACAATGGCGAGCCAGAGGTTTGCGCAGCCATAGACCTTCGAGAAACGTCACCAGTGCCGCCGGCCGCCCAGCGAGCTCACGCAGATTGAGACCCTGTTGATCGCGAACCGGTGTTGGGCACGACAATCCCTTGGCGGCCAAGTGCTCCATCAGCCCAAGGAAAAACGGTAAATCGCCTGTATGGACGCGCTTTTCGTATAGTGTGAGAATGAACTGACCCGATGTCGTGCCCACCAAGTAGTTCGTATTCTCGACGCCTTCGGCAATGCCTATGCAGGACAGCACTGTTCCGAGCCCATAGCTCGCAATGAAACGCGCCAGTTCTTCGTCGGCGACTTCGGTGTAGACGGCCATTTGATTTCAGTTGCTTTGTTGGGAATTGGCGGCCACGGCGGTCTCGCGCAATTCTCGGGGCACGTTGAAGGCAATATTTTCACGCGCGGTAACGACTTCTTCGACCGTCACATCATAGCGCTCGCGGAAAGCTGCCACCATCTCGTCGACGAGGACTTCGGGCGCTGAGGCCCCCGCCGTAATGCCCAACGAAGTGATGCCGGAGAAAACATCCCACGGAATTTCCGCTGCGCGCTGTACGAGCACAGCCTTCGGACAGCCGGATTTTTCCGCCACCTCGACAAGCCGCTGCGAGTTGGAACTGTTCGGTGCACCAACGACCAATAAGCGTTCGACTTTGCTGGCGATCGCTTTCACGGCAATCTGCCGATTGGTAGTCGCGTAACAGATATCTTCCTTGAAAGGTCCCGTAATGAGCGGGAAGCGCGCCTTTAGCACCTCGACGATCTCGGCAGTATCATCGACCGATAATGTGGTTTGCGTGAGATAGGCGAGACGTGAGCCATCCTTTGGCATGAAGTCTCGTGCATCGTTAGGTGTCTCGATCAGTGTCACGGCGCCATCGGGTAGTTGTCCCATAGTGCCGACAACTTCAGGATGGTCCGCGTGGCCGATCAAAATGATCTCGTGGCCGCGCTCAAAATGGTGGCCGGCTTCTTTGTGCACCTTCGAAACTAACGGGCACGTCGCATCGAGATAGAACATGTTTCGTTTTTTCGCGGATGCAGGAACTGCCTTCGGCACACCGTGCGCTGAAAAAATCACAGGTTGGCCGTTATCGGGGATCTCATCGAGGTGTTCCACAAAAATGGCGCCTTTTGCCCGCAGATTGTCTACCACGTATTTATTGTGGACAATCTCGTGGCGAACGTAAACGGGCGCGCCGTATTTGGCGATTGCCAATTCGACGATTTGGATGGCGCGATCGACGCCGGCGCAAAAGCCACGAGGGGCGGCCATTAGTATGGTCAACTTCGGTTTTTGCGACCCTTGAGTTGCAGCGTTTTGCTCAGGGAAGTGTTTTGCAGAAGTCATGGCAGAATCGCTTCATGGCTTGTGGAAATCGTCTTGGTGGTTGCTACGCGCTTGGTATCCAGCTGTCGAGGGTGCTAAGTGACTTAGGTATTCGTGTAACGAGTCGAAGGGCATTGGATCAGGGCAGGGACTGCGGTGGGGCAGCTCTCTGTTTCGCTATTCGGCAGGATACTTCACGGACGGACGGGATAACGTGAGAAAAAACCTTGTTTCTTGGCCGATCGCACGCCTTTGGCGTCCAACGGTTCGTATCGGCGCTGCCCTGGCACTGATCGGAGTGGTTGCTGGCTGCGGTGTGTCGACACTGACGTCCGGTATCGGAGGCGGCGTGTTCGGCGGTGCGGGCGCAACGCCAAACGCAACCAAGGGTGTTTCGGAGGAGCAACTTCTCGTGGCTGCCAAATCCGATGGCGGCGACAACACCGGTGGCAGCAGCGGCGAAGTTGCGCACGGCTGTCCGCGCTTTGTCGTTTGGCCACGCGACAACAATCTGACGATTTACGAGCAAGGACGCGCCGGCGACGGATTAGCTGTCATGCACCGCGGAGAAATCACCAAGACCGCGCGCGAGTGTCAGGTCGAGCAAAATAGGGTCACGGTGAAGTACGGCTTCTCCGGCCGCGTGTTGCTGGGTCCGAAAGGCAAGGCCGGCAACATCACGATGCCGCTCAACGTGTTCGTCACCGATGCCAAACGCGAGAAGGTGACGACGGACAAAATGAAGGTCGATGTGGCAGTCGCGATCGACAAGCCGATCGGCTATTTCTCGATGGTACGCACCGTTACGTTCACGATTCCCGAGGGTACGCGGCCGGGTGAATTTGAAGTGTTTGTCGGCTTCGATCGTAACGTGCCGGGCGCGGGCTAACGTTTCATCAGTTATCATCCACGAATATATTTTTGCTGAGTTCGGCGAAGCATTGACTTCCAGCCGAGGTCCACTATTTTCACGACACTGCCAATCGAGACCTGCGGAAGAGACCAGATCTCTTTTCTCGAGTGACGGCGCCGAAGGAGCAACCGCCCCGGAAACTCTCAGGCAAACGGACCGCAGGTTGATGGCTCTCTGGAAAGTGGGCGAGGTGCGTTGGCACCCGTCCTACCGAAGGTGGTAAGGCATTGCATCCGTCCGCTCATAAGGGCGGGGGAACGTGCCGAATCTCTCAGGTCCCAAGACAGAGGGGGCTCTACCTTGGGCGCGAGGAGCGCGCCCCTGCGTTTGAGCTATGTTGGGACCTCGAATGAGCGGAACAACCGCGTCTGCCCCTCTGTTGCGTACCCCTCTTTACGATTTGCACGCGTCGCTCGGCGCCAAGATGGTGCCGTTTGCTGGCTACGAGATGCCGGTGCAATACCCGCTTGGTGTGCTGAAGGAGCATTTGTGGACGCGCGAGAAAGCGGGTCTGTTCGATGTGTCCCACATGGGGCAAGCGACACTCATCGCCGACGATGGCAGCTACGAGACCGTCGCGCGAGCGCTGGAAGCGATGATCCCGGCGGATGTTCTAGCCTTGGCGCACGGTCAGCAGCGTTATTCGCAATTGCTGGCGGATGACGGCGGCATTCTCGACGACCTCATGTTCGCGCGCTCACCTGATGCTGCGGACGATGGCCGCCTTTATCTGGTTGTCAATGCTGGCTGCAAGGATGCCGACTACGCGCACATTGCCGGTCGCTTACCCAAAGGCGTCACGCTCGATACAATAGCGCATTCGAACGGATTGCTGGCTTTGCAAGGACCTGCCGCTGTCGCTGTGCTGGAAAAATTCATTCCGGAAGCGGCTGCCATGCCGTTCATGACAATCCATCGGGCTCAGCTCGCTGGTTGCCCGGTCCAGTTTAGCCGGTCCGGCTATACGGGTGAAGACGGTTATGAGATCGCAACACGCGACGCTGACGCCGCTCACATCTGGTCGGTTTTGTCTAACGACCCACTCGTCCAGCCCGTTGGCCTTGGTGCCCGCGATTCCCTCCGCCTCGAAGCGGGGCTGTGCTTGTACGGTCACGACATCGACACCACCACTTCGCCGATTGAGGCCGGCCTCTCCTGGTCGATCCAGAAGCGGCGGCGCAACGAGGGTGGCTTCCCAGGTGCTGCGCGGATCCAGGCCGAGCTTGCCAACGGTCCATCCCGCAAGCGCGTCGGCATTCGTCCCGAAGGTCGTGCGCCGGCGCGTGAGGGCACCGAGATCCTATCAGTGGCCGGAGAAAAAATTGGCGTCGTCACATCCGGCGGTTTCGGTCCGACTCTCAACGCGCCGATCGCCATGGGCTATCTCGCGGCGGCTCACTCTGCGCCGGGTACGCCGCTGCAACTGATGGTGCGCGGCAAACCGCTTGCCGCCTCGATCGTCACCATGCCGTTCGTGCCCAATCGCTTCTTCCGCAAATCCTGACTTTCATTTCATCGCAAAACATAGGTGTTGCCATGGCGCTGATCCGTTTCACCAAAGACCATGAGTATGTGAGCGTCGAGGGCGATATCGCCACGATAGGCATATCTGATCACGCACAAGGCGCGCTCGGAGACGTCGTGTTCGTCGAGGTGCCCGAGGTTGGCCGCCACCTGAAACAGGGCGAGTCGGCAGCCGTCGTCGAGAGTGTAAAGGCCGCCAGCGAAGTCTACGCTCCCATTTCCGGCGAAGTCACCGCTGCAAATGCCGAGATCGCAGCGCAACCAGGGCTCGTCAACGAAGATGCTGAAGGCCGTGCCTGGTTCTTCAAGTTGAAGATCGCCAACAAGGCTGAGCTCGACGCTTTGATGGATCAATCAGCGTACGACGCTTTCGTGAAGGAGAGCGCTTGATGTCCGCCCAAATGTCATCCTCGGGCTTGTCCCGAGGACCCACGGCGCGGCGCGTTCCATGTGTTGCGCACCGCGG
>JANLXZ010000417.1:0-5577 GCA_031365375.1 Hyphomicrobiaceae bacterium
CTGCTGAAGACGCTTGAAGAGCCGCCGGCGCACGTGAAGTTCATTTTCGCCACAACCGAGATCCGCAAGGTGCCGGTGACGGTCCTTTCGCGCTGCCAGCGATTCGATTTGCGCCGCGTCGAGATCCCGGAATTGTCGAAACATTTCGCCCGCATCACCACCGCCGAAGGGGCATCCGCCGATCCTGATGCGCTGGCGCTGGTCGCGCGCGCCGCCGAAGGTTCGGTCCGCGACGGACTGTCGATCCTCGACCAGGCGATCGCGATGGGGGCGGGCAAAGTCACGGCGATAGCTGTCCGTGCAATGTTGGGCTTGGCCGACCGCAGCCTCATCCTCGATCTGCTCGATGATATGCTCGCCGGAAAAACAGCGTCGGTTCTGGAACGGTTCGCAAGTTTGCATCTGGCAGGCGCAGAGCCAGTTCAAGTGCTCGCCGATCTTGCCGACGCAGTACACATCACAACGCGCATGAAGGTTGCGGGCGAAGCGGGTGCTGGCGAAGCGTTGTCGTCGGACGAAAAGAAGCGGTCGAATGCGTTGGCATCACAACTATCGCTCAACTTACTGACGCGCGCCTGGCAGATGCTGCTGAAAGGCATCGAGGAAGCCGGTCGCGCACCGAGCCCGCTTGCTGCCGCCGAAATGGTGTTGATCCGGCTCTGCCACACCGCCGACTTGCCGACGCCGGACGAGATCATCCGCACTCTGGGCGGCGCCGTTGTGGTGCCACGCGGCAATCGAGCGCCCGCACATGAGCATCACGAACCAGAACCGCGTGCGCCGCTCAACGTGGCGCCCGCCGCAGCGCCAGTTGCCTCAGCGTCTGGGCAACCCTGCGAGCCGCAACCGCGTTCGTTTGCCGATGTCGTCGATTTGGTCGGACGCTTTCGCGATGCGCGGCTGAAATTGCATCTCGAAGATCAGGTGAGCCTGCTGCGTTTCGAGCCAGGCCATATTGAAATAGCTCTACTGGATGGCGCGCCAGCGGCGATTGCTGGTGAACTTGGCGAGAAGCTTACGAAATGGACAGCCAAGCGATGGGTGGTATCGGTCGGGCGCGGCCAGGGTGAACCGCCCGTCGGCGAAGTGCGGCGTGCCGCAGAAGCCGCCCAACTTGCAGACGTCAAGGCGCACCCGGCGGTCGCCGCCGTGTTGGCCGCATTCCCAGAAGCCGAAATAAAAGCGGTGCGGCCGCTACCGCCGCGCCGCAAACGAAGCGAACAAGCCTGAAGGAGTTGAACCGTGAAAGACATCATGGGCATGATGAAGCAGCTGGGCCAAATGCAAAGCCGCATGCAGACCATGCAGGAAGAGCTCGCCCAAGCTGAAGTTTCGGGCCAATCGGGTGGGGGCCTTGTGGCCGTTATGCTCGATGGTAAGGCGAGCCTCAAGCGCATCAAGATCGACCCCAGTTTAATGAAGGCGGACGAGGTCGAGATCCTGGAGGATCTGATCATCGCCGCCATCGGTGACGCCAAGGTCAAAGTCGAAGATATGCTGCAAGCCAAGATGCAGGACGTAACCGGCGGCCTGCCGCTGCCACCCGGCCTGAAACTGTTTTGATCCGAGACATCGATGGCTAAACAGACGGCCGGGCCGGAGATCGAGCGGCTCATTCAGTTGCTATCGCGCCTGCCGGGCCTTGGTCCGCGCTCAGGTCGCAAAGCCGCGCTGGCGCTGTTGAAGAGGCGGCAGGATCTGCTGGTGCCGTTGGCGCAAGCGATGACGAACGCCGCCGATAAGTTGATGGAGTGCCCCACGTGCGGCAACATCGATACGGTGTCGCCGTGCACGATTTGCCAAGACCCGCGGCGCGATCCTTCGCTCATCGTCGTGGTCGAGGAGATCGGCGATTTGTGGGCGCTGGAGCGGGCGGGCGTCGTCAACGCGCGCTATCACGTGTTGGGCGGGCATTTATCGCCGTTGGATGGCGTTGGGCCAGAACGGCTCAACATCGCGAGCTTGCTGACACGTGTCGCCTCGGGTGAGGTTCGCGAGGTATTGCTCGCCCTCAATGCCACCGTCGAAGGTCAGTCGACCGCGCACTATGTGACCGAGCGTCTCGAAGATGCGGGCACCGGCAACCCGCTCGCCATTTCACGTCTTGCCCAAGGCGTACCGGTCGGCGGCGAACTCGATTACTTGGATGAAGGCACGCTCGCTGCCGCAATCAAGTCCCGGCGCCGGGTCTGACCCTTACGGTAATGGCGGCGTCAGGACGTAAATCAGGGGCACATCGGATCCCTTGATGCCAGCGAACGTCTTCCTGACCGTCACCGGAAGCCGCCGCGTTCCGGCATGGGCGTACCGGTTGGCCAATTCCACACAACCAGTATCGGCTGCATCGCATATCGATAAAATTCCCTCACGCTCAATTCGCGCACGCGAGATCCACGGCGCTTGATCGCGGGAAAAGTGGGTGAATTCGTCGGGGTTCGACGGCGCATAAAACGGCAGGGCGATCGAGTACTTCTCCGAACCAGCGACAATCCGCAATGGCGCACGGAACGTCTCATTCCAGATTGCCGCCGCATCGCGGCTCGCGATCGCACTGACATCGGCAGTGCCCTTGATCTGCAAATAGAACGCGCCGAGCGCGACGCCCGGCGCGGCCAGGAGTGCTGCGCACAAGACGATGACGACTGCGCGGGCAACCGCGGCAACGGTCGCACGGGTGATGGTCGATTCCATCGCCAGCATGATCATCATTGGCAACATGAAGAATGCCGGAATGAGAAAGCCGATCGAAATCTTAACGTAGCCGGCAATCCCGAGCAGTATCGTCGCGATCGTCGGGCCTACTGCCAAAACCAAGATCCAACGGCGTTCGGGCAGCATCAGTTTGCGCCATGCTCCGGCGACGAGATCTGGGCTCGACCGACGCAATGCCGAAATCAGAATGGCGACAGGCACGAGATTGATCGCAATACCCGCGACCGCGGTGCCAGCGGCCTTTTGGAAACTCGACGCCCAGGCGTATCCTGTTTTACCGAGCGCGTATTTAATCGGTGGCCAGTCATTCGTGAACGCCCAGCCCAGGTGCGGCACAAGCAACAGTGCGCCAGCGGCAACCGCCACGTATGGCGCTGGTGACGCAAAATATCGCCGCGCCTCGGGATGGGCGATAGCTGCCACCAAACACGTTCCCAATAAGAGGATCGAGTAATATTTCGACAGCATGCAGGCAGCGGCTAACGCTCCGAATGCCGCACTATATCGCAAAGAGCGTGTCTCCAGGGACTTCACGAACGCGTAGGTCGTCCACGGCCACAGCGACAACAGGATCGTGTTCGCATTGAAGTTCGAGGCGAGGTAGTTGTACGACGGCATAAATGCAAGCGGCAGTACCGCGAGTAGCCGTCCGCCTTTCTTCAAAAAGTGAGTTGCGAGCGCCCAAACACCGGCGAAGCCAATACCAACGTTGACGGCCGACAACAGATAGAACGACCAGTCCGCACGCGGCATGATCTGGAACCAGGCGCCTGCGACCCAGGCGTAGAATGGCGGGTGCTTGTAATATCCGAGCTGCCAGTGCTGTCCCCACGAATAGGTTTCGAGCATATCATCCCAGAGCACGCCGGGCAGCCGGGCGATGCTCATGGCCAACGTCCAGACCAGCACATGTGCGGTGATGAACATGATGAGCGGGCGGATGCCGCCGGCGCTGATCCATCGGAGCAATGGTGACAAAGATGAGCCGGAGCGCTCAACGATGGGAACTGTGGTGTGCATGCAGAAAATCAGTCGATCCAAGGTCGTCGTTGTACTGTTACCCGGTGTTTAGTTATGCAGTTCCGGGCGCGTCAGGGGCGTCGCAAGTGGCCGATCAACTCTGCCGTCGGATAGCTATCGGCGGCCAAACCGAACTTGATCTGCGCGGCCTTGACGGCGTTTCGTGTCCCGGCACCGAGTTTGCCGTCCGGCTCACCAGCCGAAAAACCGCGCTTCGTCAGCAGGGTTTGAAGCTCGATCACCTGATCGGCTTGTAACACGGCAACCGGCGCATTGCCGCGCCGCATTGGCGTTGCGCCGTCAATGCGCGTCGCAAGGTAAGCAGCGGTTACCGCGTACGTCAGCGACTGATTCCACTTGGTGAAGATCTGAAAGTTTGGATAGGCAAGGAAGGCGGGGCCGTTGCGGCCCATTAACAACACGAGTGAAGCAGGCATTTGGTCTGCGGCCAAAGGTTTCCCGTCGATGTCTGTCACGCCCCATTTCGCCCACTGGGAGCGCGGATGCTGGATCGCCAGATCCGCTTGCTCCCAGGCGAGGTTTGCCGGAATCCGCACTTCTTGAAGCCACGGCTGGTTCGCCTGCCAGCCGAGACTTTTGATGAACGCGGCGGTCGATCCGATCACGTCGGCGGGACTGCGCAACAGGTTGCGGCGCCCATCGCCATCGTAGTCGACGGCATGATTGAAGTAGTGGGTCGGCAGGAACTGCGTTTGGCCGAGTTCGCCGGCCCACGAGCCGATCATGTCGGCTGCCTGCAAGTCACCTCGATCGATGATCTTGAGGGCCGCAAGGAGTTCGCCGCGGAACATCTCGCCACGGCGGCAGTCATAAGCCAGGCTGGCGAGCGAGCGTAGTACCGGCTTGTTGCCCATGCCCGATCCGAAATCGCTTTCCAACGCCCAAAATGCCGAAATAATCGGAGCCGGCACCCCGTATTCTTTCTCGGCTCGCGCAAAGGTCGCTTTGTGCTTCGCCATCTGCGAAATGCCATTCTGCATCCGGCCGCGCGAGGCAAGCTTGTCTGCGAAATCGAGAAAGCTCTGGGCGAAGAAACGCTGGCCGCGATCGGTCCAGATGATGTTTTGGTCGAGCGTCAGATAGGGCCCGGCTGATTGCATGGTCTTGGCCGAGATCCCGGCGGCGGCTGCGTCTCGCTTGAACGCTTCGAGCCAACGTCCGAAGTCACCGGTGTTGCGGCAGACAGGGGTGGCAGTGTGTTTATGGGCTACTGCAGGGGATGCTACAGTCTTAGGGCCAGCTGGCAGACCCTGAGCGAGCTGTGCCGATGCGCCAGAACAAATCCCGAGTGAGATCAGGGCGACGGCAGCCGCCTTTACATAATTGCGCATTATCTGCTCTAATTTCCGATAAGTTCAGTGTACCAGGACTTCCCAATCAACCATGCGTCAAGCAACATTGAGGCGTTTGGTCTGCGAGTGTGGCGGTTAAGTCTTCACACGATGACGGGACTGGAGCCTCCTGATTGATGGCTGAAAACCCGTTTGTACCGTTCGATGGCGGCTTTCGGCCCGACTGCTTTGTTGAGGTTGTCGGATAGTTTCACTGCCGGACTGCCGTTGGCGGCGACGACCTTACAAACGATCGAGAACGGATCGAGACCGCCATTTGGCACCAGCCCGCGAAAATCGTTAGTCAGCAGCGTGCCCCAGCCAAACCCTACCCTAAGACGGCCGGCGAAATGGCGATGGATCTGCTCGATCGACTCGACATCGAGACCGTCAGAAAAAATCGCGAGCTTGCTGGTCGGATCTTGCTGGTGGGAACGCCACCACCGGATCGCCGCTTCGCCGCCGGCAATTGGATCGCCGCTGTCGATGCGAA
>JANLXZ010000473.1:0-35907 GCA_031365375.1 Hyphomicrobiaceae bacterium
CTCTGGAAAAACCATCGGTAAAGGCGACACAATCGCGTTCGCTGTAAACGGTCATCAGCTTGCCGCCGAAATAATTTTTCACAGTACGCTTGAGAAAATGCCCGTGCTGGCACGTGCGCCCGCGTCAGTCGAGTGGAGCAAACAACGGAAGGACGGCGATTGCCTTCCCTCTAAAGGAAGGCACAACCCAATTGCAATTACTGGTGCCGGCAGAGAGGATTGAACTCCCGACCTTCGGTTTACAAAACCGCTGCTCTACCGCTGAGCTATGCCGGCAAACTTGGGCGCGGGGCCTCTATACAGCCGCGGAACCGTTCTGACTACCCCTTCGTGCCCTTTGCGATCGGCTCCTGGAATGCGAGTCCCAGATCCCACGGGAAATAAATCCAAGTGTCCTGACTGACCTCGGTGATGAAGGTGTCGATCGTCGGCACGCCTTGTGGCTTCGCATAGACGGTCGCAAAGTGTGCGTTCGGCAGCATGGCGCGCACGACTTTGGCCGTCTTGCCGGTGTCGGTCAAATCGTCGATCACAAGTACGCCACGGCCCCGGCCATCGCCAATCGCCTTGATCGACGGCGAAACATCCTTGAGGACCTGGAGCTGACCTTGGCTGTCGTAGTCGTGATAGCTCGCGACACAGACAGTTTCGATCAACCGGAGATTAAGTTCGCGAGAGACGATTGCGGCCGGCACGAGACCGCCGCGCGTGATGCACACGATTGCCTCGAATGGTGCGCCATCGGGACCTTTGTCCGCCAAGCGCCAAGCAAGTGCGCGTGCATCTCGATGAAACTGATCCCACGAGACTGGAAACGCTTTGGGAGACGGTGAAGCGGCCATGAAAATTGATCCTGTCGAGGGAAAGCCCGCGAGCCTTTACCCTTGCGGGGGCTGCAACGCCAGCCCCGACAGCCTCAACGGGCGGGTTTCTCGCGAACCTCTTCCGGCAAATAGGCCCGGCTGGTGAGCCAACGGAAGCGCCCGACCAAGAGTACCGCGTAGATCGTCAAACCGGCGGACAAACCGACCCAAACGCCGATTGCTCCAAGCTCGCTGTGAAGTCCGAGACCATACGCGCACACAAACCCGACACACCAAAAACTGAAGCCAGCAAATAGAAGAGGGATCCGCGTATCGTTGAGGCCGCGAAGTGCACCGGCCGCCACTGTTTGCAAACCATCGGCAATAAAAAACGAAGCGCCAACGAGGAGTAGCGTCGAGGCCAGTTCAACCGTCGATTGTGCAGCGAGCGCACTCGCGCCGAGAAACCAGTGCGGGATCTCCATTCGCAACGCGATGATTACGACGACCATTGCCGCCATGAATAGCGCGCCTAATGCCAAGGCAGCGTAACCTGCCCGCCGGGTTGCCGGCGCGTCCCGGCGGCCCACCGCATGCCCGACCCTGACAGTCGCTGCCATGGAAATACCGAACGGCACCATGAACAGGATTGACGCCACTTGCAGCGCAATTTGGTGGGCTGCAAGTTCGGTCGCGCCCAACCGCCCCATCACCAAGGCGGCGGCGGCAAACAATCCAAACTCCAGCATGAATGCGCCCGACATCGGCAATCCGATCGTCAACAACTGTCGCATCAGCGACCAGTCCGGGCGCCAGAAGCGACCGAGCACCTTGTATTTTTTGAACGGTGCTTGGGCGTACGCCACACCAATTGCGGCGAGGCACATCGCGACGTTGACAATACTCGTTGCAACGCCTGCGCCTAAAACATCGAGGCGCGGTAACCCAAGCGTACCGAAGATGAAACCGTAGGCGAGTATCGCATTGAGCGGAATTGCAACGAGTGTGATCCAGAGCGCCGGTCCCGGCCTATTGACCGCCGCCATGAACCCGCGCAACGCCATGAAAATCCACGTCGGGATCAAACACCACGACAAACCCTGCAGATATCGTCCGGCAAGAATTGCCGCATCAGGCGCCTGCCCGAGCGCTATCAACGCTTGCGTACTCCACTGCTGCGCAATCGAAAACGGCACTCCCAACCCAATTGCGACCCATATTCCAATTCTCACCGCGCGCCGCATTACACGAGGTTTGCGGGCACCGTAGGCTTGCGCTGCGAGCGGTGCCACCGCGGATACGAGACCCAGGCCGATCACGAACGCCGCGAAGTACACGGTATGTGCGAGCGAGGCGGCCGCCACGACCGTAGAGCCGAGCCGCCCAAGCATGGCAAGATCGGTCGTCATCATGGCGATTTGCCCGAGCTGGGTTAAAGCCATTGGCCAAGCTAGCCGCAACGTATCTGCGAACTCGCGCCGCCAGGGAGTACCGCTCGAAATTGAAGTGGTGACCTGATCGACCAACTTGTCCATTCCGATGCCCTAGCACACACGATCACGAATTCTCTCACGGCGACAGCGTCTGGAGCCATTTGATAGCCGACCGGCAAACCACATGCTAAGGCGATGCCCAGATTGCAAGGATATCGTGATGCTGAAAATCTACGGCCGCGCTGATTCCAGTAACGTTCGCAAAGTGACGTGGATCGCCGATGAAATCGGCATTGCCTACGAGCGCGAAGACTGGGGCCGCGGTTACCGGTCGACAGAGGAGCCTGAGTTCAAGCGCGTGAGCGCATTCGGTGTCGTACCGGTGGTCGACGACGACGGCTTTGTCCTGCGTGAGAGCAATACGATCGTGCGGTATTTGTGCTCGAAGCACGGCCGCAGCGATCTTTACCCGGCGGAGTTGCAGGCGCGAGCCTTGGTCGAGAGCTGGATGGATTGGGCCTCCGTTGATCTATACCTCGGTGTGCGGCCGGTGTTTCTCGGCCTGACCATCAAGATGCCGGCGTTTCAGGACCCGAAGATCATCGAAATGGGAGCAGCCGACTGGACCCGGCAAATGAAACGTCTCGATGCCGAATTGGCGGCCCGTGGACCTTATCTGGCCGGTCCCAATTTCACCGCCGCCGACGTCGGCGCCGGGATCGTCGTCAACCGCTGGTATCACATCGATTTTGCCAAACCGGAATTGCCCGCGGTGGCGGCCTATTACGAGCGGTTGTCGGCACGCGGGCCTTATCGCACCAACGTGCGCAACGGCACCCCGTGAGAGGCCTCATTGTCGCCGCTTTGCGGGGCGAATCGGACACGATGAGCAATTCGAAAAACCGTGACACTCCCGGCTTGAGCAAGCTCAGTTCGGTCTCGCTTGCCGGAACACTACTGATGGCGATCGGCGCGGCGCCGGCGCATGCACAAGAAGCGTGCGTTGCCTGCGAAGCGCCAGCGGCCGTTTATCGATGCACAGTGGAAAAGTCCGACAAACTTGCGCGCTTTGGCGGGACCGGGGACAAAGCACTGCAGCACGTTTGCGCCAAGGAAATGGCCCGGCAGGGAAATCACGAAAAATGCAGCGTGCGTCGCGATTCGCGCGGTGCCCAGTGCGATGGCGTGCAACGAATGATCACAATCGCGAGCTTGCTGGAGTCAGATCAGGCATCTCCGGCGCCGGAGGCGCCGTCTGCATCCTCCGCATCACCAATGCCTGCGGCGAGCGTCTCGACCAAGGTCGAACCATCGAAACCCGCTACAGGCGGTACTCAGCCACCTCGCACCGTGCAGGAACTGGCAGAGCGCACCGGCGAGACGTCGAAGCAGCAACTGAAAGATACCGGCGAGTCACTCGGCGATACGGCGCAACGCACGTGGACGTGTCTTTCGACGCTGTTCCAGAAATGCTGATCGGCTCGAATTATCGATCAGTGCTTGGTCATCCATTCGCGTGCCAGTTTTTGCGCACGAGCAACTTCGGCGCGGCTCATTTCGGCTGACAACTCGGTGCGATAACGCTTGGCATCGTCGTTGCCGCGCAACGCCGCCAGATTGAACCATTTGTGAGCGGCAACGAAGTCGACCGCAACCTCGCGGCCCGCGCAATACATCAGGCCCAGCTCGAACAGAGCGTCGGGTGCTCCACCTTCGGCCGCACATTCAACCATATCAAATGACGTGAACTCAAATCTTGCCATGTCGGCGTACTCCAAACGCTTCTACCTATGCCTCCGGAACGCTCGACGTCTTGTACCGTCCGTGCCACCCCGCTGCACACGTTTACGATGTCAGGCTAGTGATGAGGAGACGTAAACGGCGAGATATTTTTTCATCAAATTCAACGCTGTGTAGGTAACTGATCAGTTATCACCTGACCATTCGCGAAGCATTTGTCTCGATACAGAGCGACGACTACGCGTTCAGCAACGCTTCCATTAGCGATTCGCTAACCGTGAATGCCGATTGTGATTTGGGGAGGTCGATGTGGCCGGTTGGCGGCCGTGCTTTCGAAGCAAGAACAAAATCAGCTTCGTCAACAATTCTTTTACCTCGTTATTACGATCATACAGGGGTATCTTACAGCTTAGGTTCAGGTCGATTGGGGCATCTTTGAATCTGCAATTTGTCGAAGAGCAGATTAGGCTTGCTTAAGGGGGATCTCGTGACACTTCGAATCGTACTGTTGGTGGGTGCGGCAGCGACTGTGGCCGGTTGCGCCAACGAGCGAGCTGGCGGCCATTTTGCGCAGGCAGCAATGCACGTGGGAGCAGCACATGCGGCGAGCCGCGTTCAGTCAACTTCGCCAGCCGACCAGGACGCAGATCTGCGCCGCGCGGCAAAGCAAACCGTATCGTCGAAGATGCTGTCGGCCATTGCGCTCGAACGCGTAACGGGCCGGAAACCCGACCCGTCACGTTTCGCCGAATTGCGCTGAGGCTCGAGCTTATCGAGCCTTTTGGCCGAATAGTACGGCTTGCGCTTCCTTATCGGTCGCAAGGTTGGTATTTGCCCGCAACTCCTCTGCGACCTTCACGCCGATCGCCACAGCCGGCCGAGCTTGAACGCGCTTGAACCAAGCGTCGAGGTGCGGAAACTCCGTAAGCTCCTGGCCCTGGTTTTTATAAGGGCGCACCCACGGGTAGATTGCCATATCCGCGATCGAGTACTCGCCCGCGAAATACGGAAGATCCGCCAATCGCTTATTCATCACGCCATAAAGCCGATTGACCTCATTAGTGTAGCGGTTGACGCCGTACTCGATTTTTTCCGGCGCGTAATTACGGAAATGATGGGCTTGCCCGGCCATCGGACCTAAACCACCCATCTGCCAGAACAGCCACTCGTCGACGGCCACGCGCTTGCGCTCGTCGACGGGATAATACTTGCCGGTCTTGCGGCCGAGATACTGCAGAATTGCGCCGCTCTCGAATACCGAGATTGGTTCGCCACCAGGACCATCGGGATCGATGATCGCCGGCATACGATTGTTGGGCGCAATCTTGAGAAACGAGGGCGCGAATTGTTCGCCCTTGTTGATGTTGATCGGCTTGATCTCATAGGGGAGACCACACTCCTCGAGCATGATCGTGATCTTAAAACCGTTTGGCGTTGGCCAGTAGTAGAGTTCGATCGGCTTCTGGGTCATGTGTGGTCTCCCTAGCGGGTTCAGTTCATGGCAGCAGAACGATCGAACCGGTCGTCTTTCGGGCTTCGAGATCGCGATGGGCCTGGGCTGCGTCCTTCAGCGGATAGGTGTGATTGACGGCGATCTTTACGATGCCCTTCTTGACAACATCGAACAGCTCGTTGGCGGTCTCGACGAGATCGGCGCGCGTGGCGACGTAGTTCATCAGAGATGGGCGCGTGACGTAAAGCGAGCCCTTGGCACCAAGAACGCCTGGGTCGATTCCCGCAATCGAGCCCGACGCATTGCCGAACGTCACGAACAGGCCTAGTGGCTTGATGCAATCCAGCGACATCGGATAGGTGTCCTTGCCGACGCTGTCGTAGACGACATCGCACAACTTGCCGCCCGTAAGTTCCTTCACGCGCTCAACAAAATTCTCCGTCTTGTAGTTGATGGTGTGCGTCGCGCCGGCAGCCTTTGCGAGCTTGCATTTTTCGTCTGAACCGGCGGTCGCGATGATCGTCGCGCCGAGGTGTTTCGCCCACTGGCAGGCAATCAAGCCGACGCCACCTGCAGCAGCGTGCCAGAGCAACGTCGTGTCCGCCCCAACCTTGTAGGTCTTGCGGATCAGATAGCGCACGGTCATGCCCTGGAGCATCATCGCCGCCGCGGTCTTGTAATCGATGCCCTCGGGCAGCTTCAATGCGCGATCTGCTGGCATGACGCGCTCGGTGGAATAGGAGCCGATCGGTTGTGCGTAAGCGATGCGGTCACCAACCTTGAACTCGGTCACGCCAGCGCCGACAGCCGTCACTTCGCCCGCACCTTCCATACCGAGCGCGAAAGGCATCGCTGGCTGCTTGTAGAGCCCGGTCCGCTGATAGGTGTCGATGTAGTTCACACCGACAGCGTGGTGTTTGACTTTGATCTGGCCCTGACCTGGAGCGCCGACTTCGACCTCCTCCCATTTCATCGCTTCGGGACCGCCGTACTCGTGAACGCGAATTGCATGGGCCATCGGGATCGTCCTCTCGGATAACGCACTCTATGGGTGCTGATTGGTTGTATAAGCCTGCGAAGTTGATTGGTCGCCAGGGGAGAATCTGGTTAGTCGAGCGATAGAGAAGATAGGTCTGGATTGGCGCAAAGGCGCCATACCACCGCCACCTCTTCGATTTAGGCCGTTGTTCGGTAGTTCACAAGAGGCGAACTTTATGTCGGGGATTTTCAATCGGCGGCGCGCGGGCATCTTCGGGTCACTCGCGATCGGTCTGACAATGGCGGCGTGCGCGGGTAACGAAGTGGTTGCACCTGCGCAGCAAGCCGGTCTCGGTTGCGTCGACGACAGCGCCCACTGTGTTTCGGAACGAGGAAACTCCCTCAAAGGTTTGATGGCTGACAAATCGAAAGGCTGGATCCGGCAGCCGGCGACACCGGCCGCGTACGCGTCTGGCGTTCGCATTTGGGCGTTCAAGCAGAAGAAACGTGAATTGTCGTGTGACGAACTGGCTTATGCACGACGGGAAGCCGATGGTGCCGCCCCTGCCTTACGGGGATCGAACGGCGGGCTCACTCCGGCTCAGATTTCGCGAGGCATCATGCTGGCTCAGGACGTTTCCAAAGAACTCGGCAACGAGTTTGGGCGCCGCTGTCGAGCATGACCCCTGGTTGCCTTTCCCGTGTAAGGTTATAGAGCGCGGCCATGGCTCTTCCCGCTAAACCGCCAATATCAAGGCAAGCCCGCGCCGATCACGCCGTGCGGCGCGCACAAATCGGCGATCTCGATGGTGCGAAGTCCGCGTTCGAAGAAGCAATTGCGTTTGACCGACGCAATCCAGACCTGCTGTTCAATTTAGCAATCGTCGAAGAGCAACGCGGCAATGCCGACGGGGCGGCTTCGCGCTTATCGCAGTTGCTCGACCTCAAACCGAACTATCCCCAGGCGGCGAGCCGACTGTCGAGGCTGCTCGCCCGGTTTCAGATTTCAGAACTTGCGCAGATCTCAGCGGGCGGTCTGAAAGCGGCGATCCTGACACCAGGGACCGGGCAGCAACCATTGGTCGACACGGCGTTTGCATGGATCTTTAGCCAAAAGCCGCCGCTGGCCGCATTGGTGGAAAGATTGCAATTCGATCCGAGTGACACGCTCGCGACGGGCCGGGCTTTCCTCGATAGCCTGACAACTGACAACCAACTTCTAGTAATCGCCCTACGTGCCGGTATCGTCAGAAACCCTTTACAGGAAATGGCACTGACCGGCGTGCGCGCAATGCTGCTGCTCGAGTGCGATGCTGGGCGGTTTGAGGATCGTTTGCTGACGGAGTTAGCCGTCGCGCTGTTGGCACAGGGCTGCAATAACGATCACGCCTGGGCCGAAACGTCAGCGGAGACGGGCGCACTGGGTGCCCTTGCGATCGATCGCCAAAAGCTAATCGGTGGCGACATCGAAACATCGCGCCGGTTTCTTCTGCGTGCTCTCTACCGGCCACTGGACCAGATCGTTACGCCGCCATTGAGCATTGATGAAGCTCGTCGTCTCAAGCCCAGAATTTTACGAGACACGGCCGTTCCGCATCTCGAAGCCCTACAACGTCAACGCACATTTGCGCGAGACATTCCCGTCTTGAAACCGTTTGCGGATGCGACATCGCGCAGAGTAGCAGGGCAATACGAGGAGGCTCCCTACCCGCGTTGGCAGAGCCTGCACCGATCGCAGGCTGGCAGCCTCAAACGAGCGCTCTCGCAGCATTTTCCAATCGACAAGCTGGCCTTCATGGATGGCTCTTTCGACGTACTGATCGCTGGTTGCGGAACCGGCCAGCAGGCATTGCAATCATCGACTGCTTACGGGCCGAACGCACGGCTTGTGGCAATGGATCTGTCGGCCGCCAGTCTTGGTTACGCGACTGACATGGCCACGGTCCATGCGATCGACAACGTAACGTTTGTGCAAGGCGACTTACTCGATTGCGGCTCGTTGGATCGCACCTTCGACATCATCGAGTGCGTCGGCGTGCTCCACCACATGGCCGACTGGCGGGCGGGATGGGCGGGCCTGCTTCACCAGCTCAAGCCGGGCGGCCTCATGTACGTCGGCCTCTACAGCGCGATTTCGAGAACTAATTTGCGAACACTTCGCAGCGAGCCGAACTATCCGGGTCCAAGCTGCAGCAATGACGCTGCGCGCAGATACCGTCATGAACTCATCATGCGACCAGAGGGCTCGCCAGGTAGCGAGCTGAAAATCAGCCGCGACTTCTACGCCCTCAACGCCTTCCGCGATCTCGTTCTGCACGAAAGCGAGGCACACGTAACGTTAGAGGAGATCGCCGAATTTCTCGGTCGAAATCGATTGATGTTTCGCGGCTTCACCGTCGAGCCGCAGATTGCCACCGAATTTACCGCCGAATTTCCAGGTCGGCCGTTGCCAGGTTCATTGAATGACTGGTCCGCATTCGAGCGCGATCATCCGCGCACGTTCGATGGCATGTACCGTTTCTGGGTGACACGTGAGAACGGATCCGCCCCGCAAACGCCTTGCGCTTAGTGGAGTTTGCCCCTAGCACACCTCGACCCCTACCCAGTTTAACCACCAGAGAGCCTTGATGAGCATCGCCGAGTACGCCAACGTTGTCGTCGAGTTCGTCAAAAATCACGAGACTATGGCTGCTCCAATCGTGTTCGCACTGGCGTTCGGCGAAAGCCTGGCATTCCTTTCATTGCTGCTTCCAGCATCGGTCATCCTGCTCGGCGTCGGGGGGCTGTTGGGAGCGAGCGGTATCCCCCTGGTGCCGGTCTTTTTCGCGGGCGCCATCGGCAGCATTCTGGGCTACGGCATTTCTTATTACCTCGGACTGTACTTCAAAGACTCGATGCATAAGATTTGGCCGTTTACGACGCATCCCGACATGATTCCACGCAGCAAGGCTCTCTTTGACAAATGGGGAGCGCTCGGCGTTTTCATGGGTCATTTCTTCGGGCCCGTCCGCGCGGTTATTCCCGTGGTGGCTGGCATGTATCAGTTGCAGCCTATTAAATTTTGGACAGCCAACATCATCTCGTCATGCCTTTGGTCTTTTGGCATTCTGGCGCCTGGAGCATTGGGACTTAAGTTTTTCGGATTCATGGGGTGAACGGCGCCATCTGGGTTGCAATCGAGAACCGCGAGCAAATTCTCACACTCGTGCGTGCCCATGCCTATCTTGCACTACCGCTGGTCTTCAGCATCGGCCTGCTGAAAAGCATCGTGCTGATCAGTATGTTCATTCCCTCGACCGCAATGTTCGTGGCGGCCGCTGCAGCATACGGCGCAAGCGGTGGTGCCTTCGCACCCTTGTGGCTCGCTGCCGCAGCCGGTGCGACCGCCGGCGATGCACTCGGCTATGCCTTCGGTCATCATTACCGGTACGGCGTAGCCGCGATCTGGCCGATGTCCCAAGCGCCCGACTTGCTGCCAAAAGGCGAAGTTTTGTTCAAACAATGGGCCGTGGGCAGCGTTCTCGGTGCCAAATTCGTGTGGGGCGTTCGCCCGTTCATACCCGTCATTGCCGGCATATACCGCATGCCCTTCGCACTATTCTTGAGTGCCACCTCGCTGTCATCGATGGTTTGGGCAGGCATCGGCATGGGCGCGGGTTTCGGACTGTGGCGTCTGTGGAGTTGACGGCGGGGATCAGCATCGCCTACACGGTGTCTTGATATTCGCTGCGGGGGTTGCCTCGACGCGCTAGATAGCTGCATTCGAGGATACGACAATGGCTGCCAGATCATCACGCTCCGCCCGCAACGTCGAAACACGCAAGAAGAAAGCTCGTCGTGCGGCTCCTCGCGCAAAAGTCACGCGCAATCAGGGCAACACGGCCGGTGTGCGCAAGCAGTTGAAGAAGCTAGCTGGCAAGAGCCGGTCTTCCGCAGTAGCGGTCGCTGCAAAGGCCTGAGCAGCCGGCGTCTGCCCCAATTTAATTGACGAAAGACTAGCGCGACCCGCCACCGGGTATGCGCTATTTTTGTTGTGCGACGGCAGTCACCGTGATGGGCGCAAGTTCGCTCAGGGTCGTCGCAAATAAAGTCCGATTGCGGGGTGATGTGCTCTCCAAACACGGGGCGAGCGGCGCTTGCCAGTTGGTCGTCGACGGGAACTCCTAGCAGGTTCAGTCGTCATAACACAGCGACACATGCCAACCGTGCGGAGAACAGGGTGAAGCCAGTTACCGAAAATAACGCCTCATCCGATGCGATCTTCATCCGGCGGGTCATCATGGTATTCGGGCTTGCCATCGGCTTCGCCACCGTTTGGTTCCTGTCCGACCTGTTGTTGCTGTTGTTCGGGTCTGTGCTTTTCGCAATGTTCCTAAAGGCTCTCGCACGGCAACTGATGAAGTTCGGACTGAGCGAGAGATTGGCATTAGTTTCAGCTGGCCTATCTTTTTTTCTAATTATAATCGGCGTCGTTGGATTCTTCGGTGCTGAACTCGCCCAGCAATTCCAAGAGTTGGCCAAAACTCTGTCCGTGACGACAAGCCGCTTCATGCAAGAGTTCGAATCTGGGGCGTTCGGAGAATGGCTGAAAAACCTCAACCCGGCATCTGGGCTACAGAGCCTCATTCCACGCGTTGTAGCCTGGAGCGCCTCCGTCATGGGAGCATTTGTGAGCCTTGCGCTGGTGATCATTGGCGGGCTGTACATCGCTGCCAACTCGCGCTCACATTTTAATGGCCTGATGACACTTATACCGCCCGCTTATCGCGCCAACGTACGAGCCACATTCCACGATTCCGGCGAGGCTCTCGATCGTTGGCTTGCTGGGCAACTGATCGCCATGGTGTTGGTTGGGATCTTGACGGGCGCGGGTCTGTGGTTCGTCGGCGTACCCTTGGCACTCGCTCTCGGCCTTTTGGCAGGGCTTCTCAATTTTATTCCATATGTCGGCACTCTCACGGCTGCGATTGTCACCATTGTCATTACGGCGGGCCAAGGTTGGCAAGTGATGCTCTGGGCGGCGGGTGTCATGTTTGTTGTTCAACAGTTCGAAAGTTATGTCATCACACCCTTCGTGGTTGGTCGCCGCGTGTTCATCACGCCCGCAGTTGGACTTTATGCAATCATCGCAATGGGCATTTTGCTTGGCCCACTCGGAGTGCTCTTTGGCTTTCCACTCGTGATCGTCGCCGACACCGCGATCCGTCGGCTTTACGTGCGTGACGCATTGGACGAACCCATCGACATTTTGGGTGAGCCGGCGAAAAGATCGGAACAAGCGGTGAAGGACCAAAAATGACTTGAGCGGATTGGGTTACGTCTGCCTTAAATCCCCAGCTTCGCCTTCAAGATCTCGTTGACGGCGGCGGGTGCCGCCTTGCCACCGGTCTGCTTCATGACCTGGCCGACGAACCAGCCGAGCATCGTCGGCTTAGCTTTCACCGCCTCGACCTTATCCGGGTTGGCGGCAATGATCTCGTCGCATGCTTTTTCGATCGCGCCGCTGTCGGTGACCTGTTTCATGCCGCGCTTTTCGACGATCTCGGCCGGATCGCCGCCTTCGGACCAGATGATCTCGAACACATCCTTCGCGATCTTGCCGGAAATGGTGCCGTTGCTGATCAGCCCGACAAGGCTGCTAAGTTGAGCGGCGCTCACCGGCGATTGGGCGACACCTTTGTTCTCTTTGTTCAAGCGGCCAAACAACTCGTTGATGACCCAATTGGCCGCCGTTTTGCCGGCACGACCTTTAGCCACTACTTCAAAATAATCGGCATTCTCGCGCTCGGTGACAAGCACGCTCGCGTCATAGAGTGACAGCCCGAGATCCTTCATGAACCGCGCCTTCTTGGCGTCAGGCAATTCGGGTAACTGGCTCTTGAGGTCGGCGATGAAGGCCGGCTTTAGCTCGAGCGGGAGCAAGTCAGGATCGGGGAAATAGCGGTAGTCGTGAGCCTCCTCCTTCGAGCGCATCGAGCGCGTCTCGCCCTTGGCCGGATCGAACAATCGGGTCTCCTGGTCGATCTTGCCGCCGTCCTCGATGATCTCGATCTGGCGCCGCGCCTCGACATCGACCGACTGGCCGATGAAGCGGATCGAATTGACGTTCTTGATCTCGCAGCGGGTGCCGAGCGGTGCACCGGGTTTACGCACCGAGACGTTGACGTCGGCGCGAAGATTGCCCTTCTCCATGTCACCATCGCAGGTGCCCAGATAACGCAAAATCGTGCGCAGCTTGGTCACATAGGCCTGCGCCTGCTTGGCCGAGCGCATGTCGGGTTTCGACACGATTTCCATTAAGGCGACGCCCGAACGATTGAGGTCGACGTAGGAGAATTCGGGATGCTGGTCGTGAATTGATTTGCCGGCGTCCTGCTCCAGATGCAGCCGCTCGATGCCGATCGTCAGCGTCTCGCCGTCGACGTCGATTTCGATTTCGCCTTCGCCGACGATTGGCTGCTTGTACTGGCTGATCTGATAGCCCTGCGGCAAGTCCGGATAGAAGTAGTTTTTGCGATCGAACACGCTCTTCAAATGGATCTCCGAGTTCAACCCCAGGCCAGTGCGCACGGCCTGCGCGATGCACTCGGCGTTGATCACGGGTAACATGCCGGGCATCGCGGCATCGACCAGCGAAACGTGGCTGTTGGGCGCCGCCCCGAACTCCGTCGAGGAGCCAGAGAACAGCTTCGAGCGGCTGTTGACCTGTGCGTGCACCTCGAGGCCGACGATGACTTCCCAGTCGCCTGTCGCGCCTTTGATCATATTCGACGCTTTGCCGGATCTCGCTTTGTCGCTCATGTGTCGTGCCCTGGAAAATATGCCGTTGTGGGAGCCTACCTGAACGGGATCCTACCCAGGCGTCAACCCAGCCGGGCAAACTCAATTCCAGCAATTGTGGAACGTGAACACGTTTCAGGGATTGCCGGTACTAACCGAGGAGTGATCATGTCTAGCACCCAGAAAAAACAGGGCGAAAACGATACGCTGCACAAGGCGTTGAAGGAAACTTTTCCTGCGAGCGACCCGGTTTCCGCAAATGAAGTTGACAAAGAGGGCGTTCGTCCCGCGCATCGGAAGACGCCTATCATCGATAAGGACTTGGTCAACGATTTGGCGAAGGAAGTTGAAGAGAAAAACCGCCAATAGTCCGCTGATTCAAGTAGGTAGCTGATTATCTTGGGAGCCTTGGTCGAACCACGAAATATCCAATCGACGCCCAAACAGTACCTAAAATCAAAAGTGCGATAAATACGCCTCCCGCTGCACGCTCGTGTCCGAGGCTAATTCCGAGAGGGATTTTGGCCAATAGTCCGACCAATGCCATTCCGGCGATCGCGGACATGAGTGCTGCTATAGGAATTTTTTGCGGCTGATTGGCTTTTGATCCCATGTAAAGGCCGACGAGCAGCGTGGCTGGGTTGACCACAGCATAAAGCGCGATGAGTTGTATGGCAGCCGCCATTCTGGGACCTTTAAGTCAGCGAAACGCTTGAATTACGAGCAGCGAGCCGCCGAGGATCACAACCGCATCCAGGATGTAAGTATGGGTAGAGAGCGAGATCCGCTTGGTCAATGCCCGTGCGATAAAGGCGCCGGGCAACGCACAGACCCCGATCAAAATTGCCATAATCCAGGATGCCCACGGCAGCGCCCCCGCGGTTTGGAATACGAGAGTTTTCACAACCCCTACCAGCAACGACACACCGGCGTCGGTGGCGATTACCGCCACGCCTTCGAGGCCGCCTGCCATTAGGATCGACAGCAGCACGACGCCGGCACCCGACGTACCGCCGACAATCGCTCCATAGCCTATTCCAGCAATGACAAGCCCACGCTCGGACAACGCCCCAAAATGCGCTCACAGAAGGCGCCGTAATGGCACGAGTGTGATCAGCACGAGCCCAATCAAAAGTGCTGCACGTGGTCCCGACAATAACGTGTATCCGTAGGCGCTCAGAATGCACAATGGGATCGCAGCCAGCCCCACGAGCATCGCCTTGCGCGCATCGAAGCTTGGCCAGTACGCGGCCAAGCGGCTGCCGTTGGTGAAGAGCGCTGACAGCCCAATCACCGGTACAACCGCCTGCGCACCGATGATCGGAACCAGTACCAGCGGCATCAACAGACCCGTACCATAGCCCGCCACGCCGCCAATGATCGATGCAACGAACGCCGTCACGCCGACTGCGACAAACTGCAGAAGCGTGACGTCACTCATCACGCCGGTGCCGTAAATGGGGTGGGATCGAGGAAGCGGTGGATGACGTTGTCGAGCAAACGCGAAATGTTGTTGTCGAAACCATTGTGCGGCAGGGACCCGCAGAACGTAATCGAGCCAGTTGAAAATACGGCGCCGCCCTTGGGCGTTTCGAAGAAGACCATGTCGGCGCGGATCAGCTCTTTTGCGGGACGGCCAGGCACGGTGACCAGGTGGGTCAATTGCTCTTCCGGCACGAGTACCCAGGGCGCGTCAGGCGGATGCTTCTCGGAACGTGCAACAACGATCGCGTGGCGCGGCGTGCCGAGCTTTTTGTCCGCCCGGTCGAGTTCGAAGCCGGCAGCTCCATGGCCCGACAATCCGAAGTCGCCGATCAACTCGTCCGAAATGCCCTCGAACATCCAAGCGACGCGCACGTCTTTTGCTTCAGGCAGCACGCGATAATATGAGCCGACAAAGTTGCCCTGCGCCGTGAAGCCGACACCGGCGAGCTTCTGCGGTGGGCGACCGTTGCGGCGCCACAGTCCACCGTATTGGCCGTCGAACTGGTTGTAATACTCGCCAGGATCGGCGGCCCAAGCGCGAATGCCACCCTCGCCACGCCGAATTTCGATGACACCAGATTTTTCCGGCGACAGTGCAATTTTCCAATAGAAGCCGTTGCCTCCGAGATAGCAAAACCGTCCACCTTCGTCGCGATAGGTCGTCAGCGCATCAAGCATCTCGCGTGTGTGATACTCGGGGTGCGAGCCGGTGAGCAGTACGGGATAGTCCTTCAGCAGTTCGTACCCCTCGTGGTGCAATTCCCAATCGGTGATGATGTCGTAGTCGATGCCTTTGTGCTCGAGCCAAGCCGTCAAGTGCGTGTCAGGCTGATAGTGCCGAGCACCGGAGCCACGGATCTCCGGGTACGGATAAGTGATATATCCAATCCGAATATTCAGCATCGGGCGATGCCAGCTCGCGATCGAAATGCCGCTGCCGTCGGCGTGATAGTTATAGGTCGATAGGCCGAACTCGGTGTTATCGCCGGGATGATGCGGGTACGCGCCCCAGGCTTTGGTTTGCGCGTGCCAATCAGTGACCCATTTCGGATCAGCTTGCCACTCCGGCCGCAGATGATTGCCGTACACTGTGTACGTAAACGTTGAGACAAGCACGGCGACCTTCGCGGATGGCTTGCCCTTCGGCGGCACCACGAAGAAGGGGATGTTGTCTTGGTGAGTGCCAGCCTCCAGCAGCAAAGCGTAATTGCCCGAACGTGTGCCGGCCGGCACAGTCCATTCATACGTTGCCGGCCACAAGCAATCCTCGATATCGTCATCGTGAAAATGAATGGCCCCGTATTGAACCGACGCTTGTGTCCAACGCATCTCTTCGCCCGTCCAATTGGACCCGGTGACCGCGCGCGTTGGACAGTTGACCAATTGCCCGTGTAGCGCGTTCGGACCGATATCCAAGATCTGGCTCGATTGGATTTCCTTGGCGAAGTTCCACGCCGCGATCAGCTGTGATCGCAGCCAGTCCGATGGCTTTGTGTCGAGATCGTCGGGCTGCAACGCAACTTTGAAGATCATCGGCTTTTCGATGCGACCGTTGAAATTGCTCTGAGGGGCGCCCGGCGCGGCGCCTAATCCGCCACCAATGCAGATGTCGCCATTAGCGCTGATCGTTACCGGTGCAGGCACCGCCTTCGCCAGTACAGCCGGTGGCGATTGGCCATCGACGGAGATGTGTGTGAGTTCGACGCGGCGCGTTTCCGCGTCATAGCTGCACACGACGTGATACCAGCGCTCGGGCTCGACATTGCCCGTTGTGATTACGAAGGGGACAGCAGCGCCTTGCCCAAGGCTCGTCGAGAAGCAAAGACCGGTGGCACCTTGGGCCGCTGACAACGTCACGCTTTGCTGAGCGTTACCAGGTTCGCCCATCGACAGGACGCTGCCGGGAAACCCGGCGCCGCCAATCCACACAGTGGCGAATATCGAGAATGAAGTCAGATCACGAAGGGCTGCAGCAGCATTCGGCACAACAGCATAGCTTCCGCGCGGCACAGTCGCCTTTTTTGGTGCCACCACTTGTTTCGGTAGCGAGGCAACGGGTTCCATCTTGATGCCCGGACCGACGGGATTAGCATCAGCGCAAATCACACGCACGAAGCGGGCGGCCACCGGCTCGTCAAGCTGCGAAGTGACATGAAACTTGATCGTCTCGCCGGGTCGAACGGAGAGCTTGTCGGCATATCCAGCGAGTGGTGTCATCGGTGCCTATTCCTCAATTTGCCGGCCAGCCTCCAAGTGCTTCCAGTGGGTCCTCCACCAGGCATCATACTTCGAGATCGATTGTGCGAGCGATGTATCCGCGCGCCAGTTGAGGTCATCGGTGATGCGGACGGCCGACAATGGCGCGCGATCGGACGGGGCATGTGGATCGACGTTCGGCGTCTCATCGGTTGCCACGAGACGGCACACGAACCCTGGACGAAATTTCGCCAACGCGTTCCCCCAGTCGAGGATGCTCCAGGTTTGCCCCGGCGCCACGTTGTAGAGGCGATACTTTGGCGCCTTGGCGTCGAGCACGGCGATCACGCCCTCGGCCATGTCCGGCGCGTATGTCCAGTCACGCTTGATCGGTCGCGGCAGGAGGGCCGGCTCACCGCGCTCTGCCGCCAGCATTACTTGCAGCTGCGGCGACAGCGTATCGCGCAAACCGGTTGCGTACTCCCACGGCCCGAAGACCGAGCAGAGCCGCACGCTGATCACATCGAGATCCCATAGACTACCCAGGCGGTCACCGAGGCGCTCGGTTGCGAACTTGCTGATCGCGTAGAGGGTCTGCGGATCGGGCGCTGTGGTTTCTTCGAGCAGCGAATATCGATCACCGGCCGCCCCGTAAGCGGCAACAGACGATAGGTTCACGACCCGTCGCACACCCGCTGTTTTCGCCTGCCGCAAGATGGGAATGAGCGACATCAAATTGGTGTTGAGGACAAGTTCAGGCTCACCTGAATCACGCGCCGCATTTGCTGTGACAGCCGTGCCGAAGATCACGCCATCCGTTCCTTGCGTGATCGTCCGCTCGATCGCGGCGGCGTCCATGACGTCGCCACGCACCGCTTCCAGTTCACCGGGGTAAATCTTAAATGCATCGCGGGCGGCTGCGGGAATATCAGCGCGATCGAATACCACGACATCGCGGCCGCGCTTGAGCAATGCCTCGGTTATGTTGAGACCAACGAAGCCTGCTCCTCCGAAGACGACGGTTTTCAATTTGGCTACCCCGCAAACGGCTTTTGACGGCGCTTGAAGGCGGCCAAAGCCGCCAATTGCTCATCGCGCCAGCGGGATTTCGCGGCGTGCTGCCCGCCAGGTTTCGCACCTTCGCCCCAAGCCGCCACGATCTTGTCGGTGGCCGCTTTTTCATATACGGCAGGTTTTGCCGGGTCGGCCGCGAGGCGCTTGTAGAAACCCGTGTAGCGATCGCAGTAATCGGCGACGCCGCCGGGCGCGTTCAGATCAATGGTCTCGAACGGACCCATGAACGACCACCGCAGCCCGAGGCCATGCGCGATCGTTTTGTCCAAATCCTCGGCGCTGACGTAGCCCTCCTCAACCAGCCGGAACGCTTCCGCAAGCAATGCGCCCTGCAAACGGTTCAGAATAAAGCCTTCAACTTCGCGCGTCATCGTAATCGGCACCTGGCCGATCTCATTGTAGATGCGGCGTGCGGTTGCCATTGTCTCGGGCGAGGTCCACGGCGATGGGCATAGCTCGACGATCGGGACGAGGTGCGGCGGGTTCACCGGATGGGCAACGAGGCAGCGCGCGCGGCCCTCCAGCCCCTCGGTATATTTCGAAGCCACGATGGCCGATGACGACGACGCCAGAATTGCGTGCGGCGGTACTGACAAATCGAGTTCGCGGAATAGAGCAACCTTAGCGTCCACCGACTCTGGCCCGCACTCCTGCACCAGATCGACACCGTTCGCGGCTTCGGCGAGCGTTGCCACGACCTTGATGCGCGCGAGGGCGGCTGTTGCATCATCGACAAGCCCATGCCGGGCTTGATCGGCGAGCGCCTCTTGGATCAGCGCGAGAGCTGCCGCCCTCGCGCCTTCGCTCGTATCGGTAATCACGACGCTCCAGCCAGCGCGCGCGAACACCATCGCCCACGCCCTGCCAATCAAGCCCGCTCCGATAACTGCACATGTCGGCATTGGTTTCTTTCTCCCGTCTTCTACTGGTTTCTAACCGGCATGCCGCTTCAACGCCGCTACAAGCCGGTCGGCATCGACTTCATCGTTGTAGGCGTGAGGCGCGATTCGCATGCGGCCGAGGCGAGGCGCGACGTATATCTGATCTGCCGCCAGCGCCTTGATCAATCCATCGGATACGCCGCCTTTGAAACCCAGGCTCAAGATATGCGGCGCACGATTTTCAGCTTTGGGCACGTCGAGACCCAACCCGCGCACGCCGTCGGCAATGCGGTTGGTCAGCATCGACAATCGCGCGACGAGCGGCTCGGAACCCCAGGTCGCCACCAACTCCATGCCGATCGACGCCATCTCCATCGAGATGAAATGGTCGCGCTCACCCATGTCGAAGCGGCGGGCGGTGGGAACGTAGCGCGTATCCGCAAGATACACGTTGGCCTCGGCGTTGACGCCCCGGCGTCCATACGATGTTTGTTCCAGCGGCACGCCATCCTGGCAACGCTTGGCGACGTACATGAAGGCGCGGCCGTATGGCCCGAGCGTCCACTTGTAGGTCGGAAATAATACGATGTCCGGATCCAACGCCTTTACGTCGATTGCCATAACGCCGACGCCGTGGGTGGCGTCAATAAGGAAATTGGCGCCCTGTTTGCGAAGGGCTGTCGCGACCTTGGCGAGGTCTATCACGCCCCCATCCGACCAGTGGATCCACGAGATCGAAGCTAGGGCGACAGGTTCCGCACCCGGACGCTCGATCGCCGCCAGCACTGCCGTCGTCCAATCGCCATCGGCCGGCACCGCGACGGTATCGATGGTGAAGCCACCGGCCTCGGCACGTGTTTGCCATTCGAGAACGGGCGAGGAATGATCATCCTGCAACACAAGAACGCGCGCTCCCTTCGGCACGCTCAGGATCTTTGCCGCAGCAGCAACGCCGTAGCCGATCGACGAGATGAGGGCGACATCCTCCGGATCGGCGCCGATCAGCCGGCTGGCTGCGCGACGGGCCCGCTCGTTCTGATCATCGGCAAATGCCCGATCGAGTTTCCACGGTGTGCCTTTGCGGGCGACCGCAGCCCTGCCTGCGTCCTGTGTCGCGAGTGGGAGCGGGCTCCAGCCAGCTGCGTTGAAATAGGATACCTCGCGGGGCATATCGAAAAGCGCGCGTTGCGAACCGAGCATGGGCGTGATCCTTCATCGTACGAGGCTTGAGCTTAAGCGGGTTCCAGGCGCCGAGCCAAGTATTGTCGCGCAATGGAGCACGCAGCCATTGGGGCTTGACGGCTCGCCCCATCGCTTACGACACTGTGCGGCCTAAACCTGGATCTCCCCCGATGATCATCGATGGCACGCAATACTGCAACTGGTCGCGGACGATCTTCGAGCAGATGCACGTTGGCGGCGTGACAGCCGTGCACGTGACCGTCGCCTATCACGAGGACTTCTGCGAAATGGTCCAGGTGATCGCTGACTGGAACCGGCGCTTCATCGAGCATGCCGATTTGATCGTCCACGCACGAACTGCGGCGGATATCGAGTTAGCGGCTGCATCCAGTCGAACGGCGATCATCTTCGGCACGCAAAACCCTTTGCCTATCAAAAGCGATTTAGGGCTGGTCGAGATCTTGCACACACTCGGTGTTCGCTTCATGCAGCTCAGCTACAACAACCAATCCCTGCTGTGCTCAGGTTGGCAGGAGCCGATCGACAGTGGTGTCACCCGCTTTGGCCGCGAAGTTATTGCCGAAATGAACCGCATGGGCATGGTGATCGACATGTCGCATTCGGCCGAGCGCTCGACGTTGGAGGCGATCGATATATCAGCACGCCCCATCACCGTCAGTCACGCCAACCCCTCATGGTGGCGGGACACCAAGCGCAACAAGTCCGATGCCGTGATCCGCGCGCTGGCACAACGCGGCGGCATGCTGGGATTTTCGCTCTACCCGCATCATTTGAAGAATGGCTCGGCATGTACCGTCGGCGATTTCACGCGGATGGTGCGTGATGTGGCGGATCGCATCGGCACGAACAACATCGGGATCGGTTCCGATCTTTGCCAAGGCCAGCCGGACCAGATCGTGCAGTGGATGCGCATTGGCCGTTGGACCTTTCCGGCAGCCGACAGCGCCGACGCCAAAGCGGCGTTCCCGCAGCAACCCGACTGGTTTCGCGACAACCGCGACTTTCACAAGATTCGTGAGGGGCTTGGTCAGGCTGGCTTCCGCGATGGCGAAATCGCAGGCATCCTGGGCCACAACTGGTTTCGATTTATGGAGGCTTCGTTCCAACCAATGACGCTCTCCTAAAGCGTGAAGGAGCTGCCATGACTGACGCAACAACTGTAACGTTGAGCGAGGCCGACATCATTGCGCTCAGCACACGTGCCCTCACGGCGCACGGCGCGAGCCCGCTGCAGGCCGACGCACTCGCCCGTGGTATTGCCGCTGCCGAGGCTGATGGTTTGCGCTCGCACGGGCTGATGTATCTGGGCATTTATTGCGGGCATCTTGATTGCGGCAAGGTCATCGGGTCGGCCGTGCCGAAGGTCTCGCACCCAGCACCCAGCGTCATCCGCGTCGATGCAGGCAGCGGCTTCGCTCATGCCGCGATCCTCGCCGGCCAGAAAGACCTCATCGAAATAGCCCGCTCGCAAGGGATCGCTACTCTCAACATTCACAATTCCTACAATTGCGGTGTGCTCGGCTATCACACAGACGCGTTGGCACGCGAGGGCTTCGTCGCACTCGGTTTCACCAACGCCCCGGCATCGATCGCGCCATGGGGAGCCAAAAAGCCCGTGCTTGGCACCAATCCGTGGTCGCTCGCGGTGCCAGATGGCAAGGGTGGCTGCGCGTTCGTGATCGACCAGAGCGCAAGTGTCGTTGCCAAGAGCGAAGTCATGAAACGGGCGAAATCCGGCGAGGCGCTGCCGCCCGGATGGGCACTCGATGCAGACGGAAAGCCAACCACCGACTCCGCTGTCGCTCTCAAAGGCACGATGATGCCGTCGGGCGGCTACAAAGGTGTTGGCTCGGCGATTCTCGTCGAAGTATTGGCGGCGTGCCTGTCAGGTGCCACACCGGGCATTGAAGCCAGCACGTTTGGCACCAACGTTGGAGGACCACCGAAGACCGGCCAGTGCTTCATCGCGATCAATCCCGATGCAACGTCCGGTGGTGAGTTCGCCGGCCGGTTGGCAACGGTTCTTAAAGCGTTGACATTGGAAGAGGGTGGCCGCCTGCCGGGTGCCAAAAAGGCGGCCTCGCGCATCGCATCCAAACGCGATGGCATTCCGATTGATCGCGCACTCTATGATGCTGCGATCGCCCTTGCTGGAGCTGGGGCATGAAGCGCTCAATCGAGCCAGAGCCGCTCGTCCCGTCGATCGCTGCACGCTCGCCCGAAACCGTGATGCGACTAGCGCGCATGGGGGCGGCGCATCCAACCCGTTTGAGTTTTTTGCGCACACTGCTGCGTCGCGCGAAAGCCGAGAAATGGCAGTTCACGCGGCCAAACTGGAACATTGGTGCCGATGGCTTCGGTCACGCGGTCTACCGGGTCGATACGCCGGCAAGCACGCTTTCACTGGTCGCCTTCTCAACGTATCTTGCGTCCGAAAACCGTACCGATCGTGTGATCGCAGACGCCTGGGATTCGAGCTACGTTCTTTATGACGGCATACCGGACGCCGCCGAGATCGAGCGCTTGAGCACGGCAGCTCCGCGCCAGGAAGCGGCTCGCTATACCCAACGCGATTTGACGCTTTCTCGGGCCAACAAAAGCGTGCGGCTATTCGATCATGTGGTCGAAGCACTATCGGCTGGCCGGCAGCCAGACCCCATACTCGTCGACAAAGTCGGCTACCTGATGCGCACGACGGCGGTCTATGGCAACGGCAAATTTGGCATCGCCGATCGCGAACAGGTGATCGCGCACCCGGCCTTGCGCGGCCCCTTCCAGGCCGAGATGCTCACGGTGTGGTTGATCCGCTGCTTCACGGTCGATCTAGCGGAACATTCAGCGAGGGCAAAATCGCCCGAGACCGCCGTGCCATTGGATCGCGAGGTTCGGCAGCGCCTCGGTGTCGGCAACGCGACCGGTCTTGGCATGGCGCCATTCCTGGTGAAGCACCCGACGCTCATTCATCAGTGGGTTGCCGCGCGCGAGACAGCGCTTGCCCGTGCGCGCAGTATCGAGGTCGCAGGCGCCAACGAATGGCTGGCCTTTTGCGAAGCATTGCAAGCAGCTCAGCGGCTGGTGCGCGTTTGGACGACGGACGAGCCGACCCAAACCACACGAACGAAGGTGCTTAGCGAGGAATTGACGAGCCTCGACGCACGCGCGCGACAGCTTGAAGCGACATCCCGCGATCGACTGTGGGACGGGATCTGGAAATGGGCGTCCCACAATCTATCGCTTGAGGGTCAGGAGATGACACTCGCCTTGCTTCTCGAACCACACGGCGAACTGATCGACGATCTCGCCGACACGATGGCCGTCGATGAAGACGCGACATTCCGCATCGACGGCCGGATGACGTGCGCAGAACTCAGCCTGCTGATTGAAGCTAAAGCACAGTGGGTCCTTCCGCTCGACTTCGCAACGCGGCAAGCGCAATCGCGTTTCTGGTATGTGTCGGAGGAAAAGCTCGAACCGCGCTTGGGCGAACGCTTCGAAGAGCCCGGTTCAGAATGTGAGATGCCGCTCGCCACTGCGCGCGATTTGCAAGCGTTGCAAACTGGACTAGGCAAAGCGCGAGGCGAAGACTTGGTTGCTACCTTCCTCCTCGCGCACCCTGAACATCGGCATACCGTCCGGCGGCTGCAACAGACCGCGATCTGTCCCTACGGCGATATTCGCGATAATCTGATCGATGCCGTCATGCGCCCTATCGACATACTACGCCTGAAGCTCGCGTTCTTCGGCGCCAACCGGTTCGATCCGCGATCCGATCGTTGGTTGCGCATTACGCTGTTTCGCGACGCTCCGTTCCCCGACGAACTCGGGGCAGGCGCGCAATGATCGATGCTTCTCTTAACGAGATCGAAGCGTTGACCGCCAAAGCTGCGCGCGGAGCTGGACTAAGCTGGGGATTGAGCGAGGACACCGGCAAAGCCGCGCGCTGGTTGGCCGCTTGCGGCAGCGACTGGGCCCCAGGGTTGGTAGCGCTGTTAGGCGCACATGATCAACTCCGTGGACCGCTCGACACGAACTTACACCGTCAGCTCTCGCCGCTTTTTGCCGGTACCTACTCGGCGGACCTTTGTATATCTGAAACGGCGCTCGCCAATGTCGCCTATCCATTGTGGCTGCTGCCATTTGCTGCTCGTGTCGCAGCGGATAGAAGAAATGCGGTTCGTGTAAGTTGGGACGGTTTGTCCGTCGTCGTTTGGCCGGTCGGCTGCGCTGTCGCTGGATCGCAATCCGATCTTTTAGCTGCTCGCGCCGAGCACATCGTATGGGCGCCCGTGATGCCCGGTGCCGCTCCAGCTGGAAGCGCGGTCGACCTGCCCCACTGTGTCCGCAGCGCTATCCGGCGCGCGGATTGGCGAGCCCTCGAAGCACTTGGTGCACGCACTTATGTGCCCGCATCGGTGCAATCGCGAGCGACGGGTGCAGGGGCAGGACTAACGGACAACGATTGAAATTTGAAATCCACCTTACGCTGTCAAAAACCGGTCAACGGCTGTATGAGCCGCGCGATAAAATTCTTGAAGCGCGCCGGCCTTTCGCTGGCAATGACGCAAATGCAACCAAGTTCTGGATGAGCGATCGGGCGATGCTCGAATTCGTCGTCGAGATCGGCCAAGTCACCGGGTTCGTAGGTACCGAATTCATCCCGGTAGGAGCCGCGCAGGATCAGCGTCAATTCGGTGCCGCCATGCCCATGTTCGGGCATTGCCCGGCCCGGCCCGACGCGAAGCAGGCGTAGGTCTCCGCGCCCTGTCTGGGTCGTCAGCGCAACATTCCAAATACCGATACCGAGGCGCTTCCAACAAACGTCGTCTATCCGTGCTCCCAATAAATGTCGCAGCGGCACGGGAATATCGCCTTCCAGGTCGGGCTTACCTCGTGTGGCCGCCACCTCCGCTTCCATGGCGCGCAACGCCATTTGCGGCACCGGACGCGACAACGCTGCGGGCCCCAGGCGATCCAATAGAACGACACCGACGCGCTCCATGGCGCGCACTTCGCGGACGCAGCGAGGACACATGGCGAGATGCGCGCAGACGACCGCCGACAACGGTTCGGCGAGATTGCCGGCCGCATAAAACATAAGCGTGGAGTCGTCCGGGTGATGAGTAATCTTCATCTATTTCAAGTCCTCAACCGACTCGCGAATTTTCTGGTAAGCGAGGCGCATGCGCGATTTTACCGTTCCGAGCGGCACCTTCAGCCGGTCGGCGATTTCGCTGTGCGACAAACCTTCAAGATACGACAAATTCACGACGTCTGCCTGGTCCGACGGCAGTTGCGCCAGCACCGCCTGAACCCGCTTCTGACGTTCGCGTTCGACCACGGCGTCGTCAGGGGCCAAATCGTCGGAAGCTTCTTCATCACGCCCTTCGGGAAGTTCCTGCCACGGCACTTCGCGCCGCAGCCGGTCGATCCGCAGGTTGCGCGCAATCGTGAAGATCCATGTGCTGGCGCTTCCCTTTTCGCTCGAATAAAGCTGCGCCTTACGCCAAACCATCAGCAAGGTTTCCTGCGCAAGCTCCTCCGCCGCCGTTGGATCCGCACCCTGTCGCATCATGTACGATTTAACGCGCGGCGCGAACGTCTGAAAAAGCTCGCGAAACGCCGAGGCATCTCCGCGCGCAGCGACACGGTTAATCAGTTCGGCCATCCGCCCGCGATCCAGATTGTAGGGGCTGACCCATTGCGGCTGCCCTAATCGCGCAGTGTCGATTATTATCGGCAGTATTTCAATCATGCAGCGTTTACGCGCAGGCCGCGCAAATAGATCAGGAGCTAAGTACAATGGGCGAGCGATGCGTCACATTGGTCGTGGCTTGCACATCCAAGAGTGAATTTAGACGATCGCTGGTGGCGCGCGCGCAAGAAACTGGCTACGAGGCATCATGCAAATTTCGCTCTTCGAAATCGCCCTACTGTTGGCCGCAGCGGCAATCGCGGCACCAATCGCGCAATGGCTGAAGGTTGGCAGCGTTTTGGGCTACTTGATGGCTGGCATAGCTCTGGGACCGTTTGGCGTCGGCAAGGTGTTCTCCGTCTATGAAGCCAAGGAGATCCTGCACATTGCCGAGTTCGGTGTAATCCTGCTTTTGTTCTTGATCGGCTTGGAGCTGCGCCCCAAACGATTATGGGCCATGCGATCAGCCATTTTCGGCCTTGGCGGTGCCCAAGTTGCAGCGACCGCGGCTTTGATCGCACTGTCTTCTATGGCAGCCGGCATGGCCGCGCCGCCCGCTGTCTTCATCGGATTGGCACTCTCTCTATCGTCCACGGCATTCGCGCTGCAGGTCCTGGAAGAGAAAGGCGAGCTCACGGCTCGACACGGGCGGTCAGCATTCGCGGTTCTGTTGTTTCAGGATCTCGCCGCCATACCGCTGATCGCGTTGGCCCCTCTGTTTGCCGTGACGCAAATGACGACGGCCACTCCGATGAATTTTTCAAGCGCTGTACAAGCCATCGCCACGATTACCGGCGTCATTGTGATCGGCCGGTTTGCCCTCGACCACGTTCTAAAATTTGTCGCACGCGCCCAGGTCAAGGAAGCGATGACCGCGACCGCACTGCTGGTCGTCGTGTTGGTGTCCACCGCGATGCAGCAGGCCGGACTTCCGGCCTCGTTGGGTGCATTTCTCGCCGGCGCGTTGTTGGCTGAATCCTCCTATCGCCATCAGCTTGAGGCCGATCTGAAGCCATTCGAGGGTCTTCTGCTCGGTCTGTTCTTTACGGCGATCGGTATGTCGCTCAACTTGAACCTACTTATCGAACGGCCCTCGATTATCCTCGGGCTGGTCGCGGGCTTGATCGCACTGAAGGGGGCGGTGTTATACGGCTTGGGCCTGTGGCAGAAGCTTGGACCTTGGGGCGCTCGACGGCTTGCGATCTCGATTAGTCAGGGTGGTGAGTTTGCCTTTGTACTTTTCGCAGTCGGCGCCGCATCTGGAGTTCTTGTCACAGCGCAAACCGAGCTTTTGGCCGTTGTCGTAACCCTATCAATGGCCGCGACGCCTCTGCTGCTGTTGATCGACGATTGGGCGGGCAAGCCGAAATCCGCAGCACTTGCCGCGTTCGAAACCCTACCCGAGAAAGATGGTCATGTGATCATTGCGGGCTTCGGGCGCTTCGGGCAGATCACTGCTCGAATCCTGCGTGCAAAACGTTTACCGTTCACTGCGCTCGACATCAGTGCCGAGCAGGTCGACTTCGTGAAGAAATACGGCTCGAAGGTGTTCTACGGCGACGCCAGCCGCTCCGAAATTCTAGCCGCGGCCGGAGCCGATAAAGCGCGAGCACTCGTGCTCGCGATCGATGATGTCGAAGCGTCCATGCGCACGGCCGAAGTATTGAAGCAGCATTTCCCGCGATTGCCAGTTTATGCACGCGCGCGTAATCGTGTGCACGCCCACCGCCTGCTCGACATGGGCGTCAAGGTCGTGCACCGCGAGACGTTCGGCTCGGCGATCGAAATGTCAGGCGATGTCCTGAGGGGTCTTGGTCAACCGGAGCGTGAGGTGAAAAGCGCCATGTCGATGTTCCGAGCCCACGACGAACGCCGGCTGTTCGAAGATTACAAGCACTTCACTGATGAGCAGAAGTTGCAGGAGCGCGCGCGGACGGATACGCAAACCCTTGAGCAGTTGTTCGATGAGGATGCGGCCGAACAAGCCACTGCGGAAGGGCTTGCCTCACCTTTGCCAACTGCCCGACCGATAATACAGCAACCGCAGATCGCCTTGCCGAAGCAAACGAACCAATCGTTGAAGGAAACTGCGCCATGAGCCGCATCATTTGCATCGGCCATGCGGCACTCGATCGATTGTACCGCATCGAAGCCTTCCCTCCCGTACCGACAAAAGTGCGCGCCATCGAGCACATCGAGAGCGGCGGCGGGATGGCAGCCAATGCCTCGGCGACAATTGCGCGGCTCGGCGGCAAAGTCGAACTTTGGAGCCGGATCGGAGAAGACGACACCGGCGTGAAAATTCGAACTGGCCTGAAGGCCTACGGTGTCGACGCGCGCTACGTGCAGATGTTCGACGAAGGCCGTTCATCGACATCGGCGATCATTGTCGATGACGCAGGGGAGCGCCTGATTGTCGGCAACCGCGACACCAACATGCCATCGGGCACTAGCTGGTTACCGCTCGAGCGGATCTCCAAAGCAGCGGCGGTATTGGCCGACGTGCGTTGGCTGGAAGGGCTACGGGCGAGCTTCACGCAAGCGCGTGCCTGTGGCGTCGCGACCGTACTCGACGCGGATTTGGGCGCGCGCGAAGCCGTGGGTGAAATTCTGCTGCTCACTGACTACGCGATTTTCTCGGAGGCAGCGTTAAAGGATTACGCGCCGAACCTCGATACCGCTGCAGCACTACTGCGGGTCCGGGAAATGGGACCGCGCCATGCCGGCGTCACACTTGGCGCCCGCGGTTATCTATGGGACGACGGAGCTGGCCCGCGCCAAATGCCAGGATTCAAAGTCGACGTCGTCGACACGACAGGGGCCGGTGATGCGTTCCATGGTGCGTTCACACTGGCACTCGTCGAAGGTCTTGAAACATCGGCCTGTGCCCGGTTTGCCTGTGCCGCTGCGGCAATGAAATGCACGCGCCTCGGTAGCCGCACCGGCTTACCTAAGCGGCGCGAGTTGGAAGCCTTTTTGGCGGCCAACCCGGAGCCCGCAATCTAGCTACGCTCGAGATCCTTGAATCTGCAATCGTGAGCCGTCCCCATGCCGCAATTCGCCTCCGACAACAACGCTGGCATGTGCCCACCCGCACTCGCCGCGCTAATCGCTGCCAACGCCACCGGTCATGCTTCAGGCTATGGCGACGATCATTTTACAACGCGCGCCTGCGATTTGATCCGCGACGTCTTCGAGGCCAAGCCGCAGGTGTTCTTCGTGTTCAACGGCACTGCCGCCAACGCGTTGGCACTGGCGCAAATTACGAAATCCTATAACTCGATAATTGCGCACGCGTTCTCGCACATCGAGATGGACGAGGCGGGTGCGCCCGAGTTTTTCTCGGGCGGCGCAAAGCTCATGCTAGCCGACACGCCGCAAGCGAAGTTGACGCCCTCGGCGGTCGAGAAGCTCGCCACCAAGCATGACGGCATTCATCACGTGAAGGCGGCCGTTTTGTCGCTTACGCAGGCGACTGAATTGGGCACCGTCTACACTGTCGAAGAAGTTCGCGCCCTGACGGCCGTCGCTCGCAGACTCGGTCTGATAGTGCACATGGACGGCACGAGGCTTGCCAACGCCATCGCCCACCTTGGGTGCTCGCCCGCGGAAATCACATGGCAAGCCGGTGTCGATGTCTTGTGCTTTGGTGGCGTTAAAAATGGCCTTGGCGCCGGCGAAGCCGTTATTTTCTTCGACCCGGCGCTTGCTCACGAATTCGAATGGCGCGTCAAACAGGCGGGTCACCTCAATTCGAAGATGCGGCTGGTAACGGCACCTTGGGCGGCGCTGCTGGAACACAATGTGTGGCTCGACAACGCCCGTCACGCCAATGCCATGGCCAAACGACTGGCAGCCCACATCGTCAAAGTGCCGGGCATCAATTTGATGGAAAAAGTCGAAGCCAACGCCGTTTTTGCCGACATCCCCACCAAGTTGCAATCAGCCGTCCGCGCCAAAGGCTGGCGCTTCTACACATTTCTCGGCGAGACCGGTTGCCGTCTAATGTGCGCCTGGGACACCACGCCCGACGCCGTCGACCGGTTTGCCCGCGATCTGGCTTCAGCGACGCAGTAGGGCCAGGGACCGGCCATCGATGATCACGAGCGCGGCTCCGATCACCGCCGCGCCGGCGAAATGGCGCAGCTCCAACGTTTCATTCAGCACGACCGTACCCAATGCGATCGCACTCACCGGAATGAGCAGCGTGACCAACATCGTGTTGTTTGGCCCGGCGCCGGCAAGGAGCTTGAAATAGACAACTGTCGCCAGTGCCGACGACATCGTCGACAGTCCGATCAAAGATGCAATCGCAGTTACACTGAGCGGTGACCAAAGCCACGGCTGATCAACCAGAACGACGATCGGGATCAGCACGATTGTAGAGCACAAAAGCTGTGCCGCACCGGTCACGAGCGGCGGCGACGCATTGAATTGTCGGCCCCAGTAGCTGCCCAAGGCGTAGGATAGCGAGGCCGCCAACACGCATACCATAGCCATCACGTGCGAGGATCGACCGAACAGGGCTTCAGGCCCTACAAGCACAGCGACCCCCGCGATACCGATCACAACGCCGACCGCCTTGTTGGCGCGAAGTTGCTCGCCGGTTACGCAAAAATGCCCGACGAGAAGTGCAAAGATCGGTGTCGTCGCGTTCAGTACGGCCGCAAGGCCACTGGCGATCTCGCGCTGGCCGAACACGATCAGTGTGAACGGTATGAGATTATTGAGGATCGAGATGACGATGAATGGACGCCAGGCAGCCAGGGTCGCCGGCAAACGAAGGCCCAGTGCGTACAGTAACGGCACAAGGATCGCAGCCGCTATGCCGACCCGCGCGAGCACGATCGATAACGGCGGCACTTCGCGCACGGCAAGGCCGGTGAATAGATAGGATGCGCCCCAAAGGACCGAAAGGAACGTCAACTGAGCCCACTGCGACGCGGTCATATATTGAGATCGGTTGGTGGTCTCGACGGTCATCGCGGCAGTTTAGTCACGACATCGCCCAGAGCGCACGCGATCAATCGCGGTTCCAGCCGCATGTCAGGCGTGCAGCGCGCGCGGTAAAATTCTGCCGTCGATCATCAGCAGGGATAGTCCTATGATTGCTGCCCCCAAGAAGTGCCGCGACTGCAGTGATTCAGCCAGCCACCATGCACCCATCGGAATTGCAAATGCTGGAATGAGCAGTGTCACGAGCAATACATTCATCGGACCCGATACAGCCATGATCCGGAAGAATACGACATACGCGAGCGACGTCGATAAGGCCGCCAGTGCCACGAGCGAGCAAATCGTCGCGTAAGACGGCACCGGCAGCGCCCATGGTTGATCGACCAAAGCGGCGAGCGGTAACAGCATCAATGTCGAGCACAGCAATTGAGCGGCGGACGTGACGAGCGGGGGGTGGCCACGCAACCGGCGGCCCCACCATCCTGGACATCCATAAGATAGTGCGGCTCCCAGCAGACAAAGCATGCCTATGACATTCGATGTGCGCCCGAACATCGCTTCTGGCCCAACGAGAACCGCCACGCCGGCAATTCCCAACAGCACGCCGAGAAGTTTGTTGGCTTTCAGTGGCTCGCCAGCAAGGAGGTAGGCAACCAGCAATGCAAACACAGGCGTCGTCGCATTGAGAACGGACGCCAGCCCACTCGCAATCTCCCTTTGCCCAGTCACGATGAGCCAGAATGGGATCACGTTATTCAAGATCGCCATGACAAAAAATGGCTGCCAAGCTGCAACAGTCGATGGCAGACGGTGACCAAGACCATAGGCGACTGGGATGAGTAGAGCTGCAGCGAGCGCCACCCGCACGAGGGCGATCGTGAGTGGCGGCAACTCTTTGACCGCGATTCCGACGAACAAAAACGAGCCACCCCAGAGGAAAGCGAGAATCAGAAGCAATCCCCACTGGGACAGCGACATGTGCGTGGCAATCGGCTTCATTCGGGTGTCTCATTTTGGCCGGCGTAAGCGTCATAGCTATCCGTCGACGGCACAACCAGCGACCCGAAAGATGCGCCATGCAGAACTCGAGGTTTTCCCCCCACAACGCCAAATGGGCAGCATCAAGAGAGCTGCCCGTAGCGACGCGTGCAAAAAATATCAAAGTCCGATGACTGTTATTCTTTTGAAATCATCGTTTTTAAATCGGTCGCAACGGCAGCTGCTTCGTTGAACTGCCGGGCGTCGCAAAGATTTTCCATTTTCATCAACATCTCTTCAACTTTGTCGAGCTCATCGCTCGGCAAATTTTTGTTTTCGGCAGCCTGTGCGATATCAAAGGCCGCCTTCAAGCAATCCTCGGCGCTGGCCGGTGTCTCTGCCGCAGCCGCCGACGCAGCAACGAACGCGAAAACTGCGGTCGCGAGGAGTGATTTGAGCATGGCTAGGGTCCTTCTTCGGCTGTCGCGGATGCGGCTGAAAAACTGCCATTCCAAGTCCGCGATCTAGCGACGCTGATGACCCTCGAATATGGCGCTTCGACGACTGAAATTATTCAGCTCCGGAGCGGGCGAACATTCAACTGAACAGTCCCATTCCAGGCCGGCGGGCAGAGCGGCCTGATGATCGGATCACTCAGGCTGGAAATCGCGACATGATGCAGTCGAGAGCGCGATCGAATTCATCGTAGTGTTCGATGACTTCCGTTGCGCCGAGCTCGATCGCTGGAACGTCCGTGTAGCCGAAAGTGACCGCGATTGAAGGAACGCCAGCCAAGCGGGCGGTCGAAATGTCGGTGTCGCTATCGCCAACCATAATTGCGCGTGCAGGATCACCACCCGCCATCTTGATTGCACCAAGCAAGTGGTCTGGGTGCGGCTTACAAACGGCAAAGGTATCGCGACCCGCGATCGCCTCGAAGTGTTCGCGCATATTCAGTGCGGCGAGTAACTCCTCGGACAGATAGGCCCGCTTGTTCGTGCAAACGACAAGCCGGGCACCGCGTAATCGCAGATTCTCAAGGACTCCCAAAACACGCGGGAACGGACGGCTGTGCACCGCGATATTCGCCTCATAATGAGCGAGGAAGTGGGCAAGCAGACCGTCGATTTCGGTTTGAGTACGGCGTGCACCTTGCACTTCGATGCCTTTTACGATCATCGCACGCGCACCGAAACTAATTTGGTCTCGGATCAGGTGCGGCGCCACGGCATCGAGCCCCGCGCGCAGCAAAACGTGGTTTGCGGCGGCAGACAGATCCGGCGCCGTCTCGACAAGCGTGCCGTCGAGATCGAACGCGATGGTCAGACCCTGCAACATGGTGCTGCCTACGCCCGCTTCCGTTTGATTTTCGACCCGTGCACAAGAACGGCAATCGCCTCGAGGTGGTTCGAATATAAAAATTGATCAATTGGTGTGACGGTCTGTAGCTCGTAGCCGCCATCCAGCAAAATCGCGACATCGCGCGCCAAAGTTGTCGGGTTGCACGACACCGCCACGACTTTGCCAACCTTCGATTTGGCCAGCGACTGGGCTTGCGCTTCGGCACCTGCGCGCGGTGGATCGAAGACGACGGCATCGACGTCTTCCAGTTCCTTGCGCGACAGAGGTTCACGCATGAGGTCGCGTTGCCGGGTCTCGATCGGCTTGAGCCCTTGCGTATTGCGTGCCGCCGCGTTGAGCGCCGCCAGCGCCTTCGCATCGTTGTCGATCGCGAGAATGGTTGCTGTTCGGCTCAGCGGAAGCGCAAATGTACCCAGGCCCGAGAACAGATCGCACACGCGTTTGGCTTTGCCGACCGCTGCGACCACGTGTTCGATCATTACCGCTTCGGCGGGCGCTGCGGCTTGAAGGAATACACCGGGCGGTGGCACCACCTTGGCGGCGCCGACCGTCAGATAGGGTTCAGAGCGCGCAATGACCGGATCGCCATCCACCGAAACCCGCAAAATCCGTGTATTCTCCAACAGGTCCGCTAGCGCACTGCGATCAACCGCTCCGATCTCTTGCTTGGCGCCTTCGAAGCCAACATCGATGCCGCTGTCTGTTCTTGTCACGACGACGCGAACCTGTTCCCGACGCGGTAGCAAGCGCGCAGCGAGCTGCCGCAGAACCGGTAATGCCTCGACGATGAGCGGATCGGAGACGACGCACTCGGTGAGTGTGACGAGACGATCGCTGCCGCGTTCGTGGAAACCGAGTGCCACGCCGGAAGGCAGCCACATCGCCGTCATGACGAGGCGACGGCGCGTTCCGGGCGCAATCGTCACCATTGGCTCGACGCTCGCGTTGATATCCGCACTGTGAAATGCATCGACGAGAATTTGACGCTTCCACTTCAGATAAAGCTCGTCGGTCATGTGCTGCGCGACGCAGCCGCCGCACACCCCAAAGTGCCGGCAAGGGGGCGCACGGCGATCTGCGCTTGGATCGCCGACCAATTTGAAACCGGTGCCCGCGCGGCCCCAGCGCTCGCCAGCCAACGCGAAGGGCACGTAGGCGCGACCAGCCGGGCCATTGCCGATGCCATCGCCTTGATGGCCTAGTACCGAGATATCGAACGTATCGTTGTCAGCCACTGAACGTTGCCCCAATCAAAAATTCGGCGTTACCCGACCCACCGAGAATGGGGGATTGCACGACGCCGACGACAGACCATCCGCTGCGTGCGTCGATCCAGGTCTCAACAAAACGGACCGCCTGTTGTTGGATGGTGGGGTCGCGAATGATGCCGCCACGCCCCACATGCTCCCGCCCGGCTTCGAACTGCGGCTTGATCAGAGCGACCAACCAAGCACCGGGCGCGGCCAATGCCAGCGCTGCTGGTAGCGCCTTTGTCACCGAAATGAAACTGACATCTGCAACGATGGCCGCAATCGAGTCGGGCACCATGGCAACGTTCAGGTCTCGCGCATCGGTGCCTTCGAGTGCAACAACACGCAGGTCACCGCTTATGGCCGCCCGCAACTGTCCATGTCCAACGTCGATCGCGTAGACGCGGTCTGCCCCCCGTTCGATCAGGACTTGGGTAAAGCCTCCGGTCGATGCGCCTACATCGAGCGCCATTCGGCCGGCTGGCGAAAACCCAAAGGTGTCGAGCGCCGCAATCAGTTTTTCCGCGCCACGCGACACGTAGCGGGGTGCGGCACTCTCAAGTGCGATGTGCTGGAGTGCTGCAACGCCCGTGCTGGCTTTGAGGCAGGCCTGCCCGTCGACTGTTACAAAGCCGCGCTGGATCAGATCGCGCGCGCGGGCCCTCGACGGCGCCAATCCTTTGGCGACCACCATTTGATCCAGTCGTTCTTTTTTATCCAATCGACTGTCCGACGTTGGTTTCGAGTGCTGTGACCTGGCGAGCTTCGAGGTACATCGCGCGATCAAGCCTATATCTTCAAGCTTTCAAGACGGTTGATGAAACTTCTTTGGTGTCTGGGCGTACCTTTATGACCTTTAATGCCGACCAGTAGCACAACCAGAGGTTTCCCATGAACAGACGCGACAATTTGAAATTGATAATCGGTGCGACCGCCTTGGCAGCAGCACCCAAGATTTTTGTTTCAACCGCGGCCGCACAATCAGCACCGGGACACTTTGCATTGCCCCCTTTGGGGTATGGATACGACGCGCTAGAGCCTCATATCGACACTGCAACCATGAATTTTCATCACAAGAACCATCACAATGCGTTTGTCACCAACCTCAATGGCCTCATTGAGAAAGCTCCCGAACTCAAGTCGAAGCCGATCGAAGAGGTGTTGATGAACCTCTCAGTTATTCCCGATGCGGTCCGCATGCCGGTGCGCAATAATCTGGGCGGGCACTGGAATCACACATTCTTTTGGGACTTGATGACACCCGGCGGGGCCAAGGCACCAGCGGGAGATCTCAAGGCCGCTATCGACGGGACCCTCGGCGGGCAAGACAAGATGATGGAAGCGGTCGCCCAGGCGGCGATGACCCGCTTCGGCTCAGGCTGGGCTTGGCTTGTGGTCAACAAGGACAAGAAGCTCGCGGTTATCAACACGCCCTACCAAGATACACCGCACATGGACACTGGCGCCAAGCCTGTCATCGGCATCGATGTATGGGAGCATGCGTACTATTTGAAGCATCAATATAAGCGTGCCGAGTACGTCAAGGCGTGGTGGAACGTCGTCAACTGGGATAAGGCGCAGTCAAACTTCGCGAAGGCAAGCGCCTGAAACCGGCCCGTTAAGCGGTGAGTACACATATGCGG
>JANLXZ010000458.1:0-2909 GCA_031365375.1 Hyphomicrobiaceae bacterium
ATGATCGTGTTCTGCTTTGCCGAGCTTGAGCACGCCGAAAAATTCAGCCTTCGCTTCGGCGGCGAATTCACCGCGCCGGCAGACCGGCCCCGGTGGCCGGGCTGCCGTTAGGCGGTTTCGAGCAGATCCATCTTGTCGAAGCCTTGCTGGACGATGCGCATGTGTTGGGGCGGATATTCTCGAGCGAGGGCGAACGCGTCGTCGGCTGAGCCCGTTAGCCACGTTTCGAATTCCACGTTGTTGGTCAACAACACCGGCATGCGCTCGTGGTTGATCGTCGCCACCAGGGCATTCGGCGTCGTGGTGAGGAACGAGTAGGTTTCGATGTCGACGGTGGGACCGTCCTTTTTTACTGGCCCAATGTAACGCCGCCAGATACCGGCGAAAGCAAACAGTGGTCGGGCATCGTCGCCGTTGAGCGCAAACCAGTTCCAGGTTGCTGGCTTCACGTCTCCGTTCGGTTCACAGAACGACGACGCCGGCACCAGGCATCGCCGTTGCTCAAATGACGGCCTCCAAAACGGGCTGGTACGCAACTTGTCATCGCGCACGTTGGTGACGGGCCGCGGCGTTTTTCCCGGCTGCAACAGCACGAAGCCCCAGGTCATCATGACGAGTTCATGCTCGCCATCGGCGGCACGGCGAATAACCGGCGCACTCTGACGGGGAAAGATCGAAGCCACCGGATCGAACTCGACACTGCGATTGTGCGAGACGCGGAACAAGTCGCCGATTGCAGCATGATTGGTCGTCAATGAATACAGATTGCACATTCACTTGCCTCAGTTCCAGAGTCGCATCTCTCAGATTATAGGCAGTACGATTGGGCATGGCATACTGATCTCAGTTTTTCCCGTTCGCGCTGCGTCACCCGAAATCATTCGGATGCCGCATGTGAGCAGGAGGATGACATGTCAAAGAATGCCAAGATCGCCGCACTCAATGATGCACTGCGGCGCACATTGACCGGCGGGCGAATCTATAAGACGGACGGCATCGATGCGCTCGAAGTCGATGTGCAAGCCAAGATACTGGAAGCGGTACGGACTTTTGCCGAATTCACCGCCGACAACGATCCTTATGGCGAACACGACTTCGGTGCCGTCGAAGTCGACAGCCAGCGCTGTTTCTGGAAGATCGACTACTACGACCGCCGTGACCCCGACCTCGGCGCCGGAGATCCGGCAGACGCCGCCGCCACGGCGCGCGTGCTTACGATCATGTTGGCTGAGGAATACTGATCGGCAATCTCATCGGTGCCGGCTTCATTAGAAAACCCCGTCAATCTTGGCGGGGTGATTTCATTTCACCGTCATTGCGGGTACCCCAAGCACATTGGCGCCTAAGCGTGTGCTCTCCGACGTTGGTTGCTTTGGGTCTCTTCGAGTTCGTGATTTACTTCACGCATATGAGCGAACGAAACATCAACCTACGCGACCATTTCGGGCACCTTTATTACACGAGCGACGCGGTCCCATCATTAAACGCTGTGAAAAAATAGTGCTTGGTGGATGACAGCCTTTAACGCCTCCCGTTTATAGGGCTTCTCTACCAAGTAGGTCGGCTCGGGTTTGACGCCCGTCAGATATCGTTCGGGATACGACGTAATGAAAACGACCGGTACAGGAAATGACGGTAGGAATTTGATCACCGCGTCTAGGCCCGAACTTCCATCAGCCAATTGGATATCGGAGAGTACGAGACCGGGGCGGGTTTCGTTGATGGCCTCTAGCGCCTCCTGCTCAGTTCGCGCAATCCTGACGACACGATGACCCATCGACTGAACCAATTCTTCAAGATCAATTGCGATTAAGGGCTCATCTTCGATAATCAGGACATCCGTGGCCATCTGAGACGCGATGTCTTGTTCCGCGTCTTCCAGCAAAAGGCCAATTTCAGAAGGCGTCATCTCCAGCAACATCGCCGCCTCTTGCAAGGAAAACCGCTCCAACGTCACAAGCAAGTAGGCTTGCCGCCCCACTGGGGTCAGAGTGGAAAGGTTCTTCTGAACGGAATCCCGCAACGCCACGCGGTCTGAAACGGGAATGGCGTTGGTGGCGTCGACTTCTGCGAGGACAGAGCGATGCAGGGCCATTCGGGCTGGAACGCCCGGAAATTTGCCATCACGGATATTTTCGACGGCTGCCGAAACGCAGCTATCGCCAATTTCCTGGCTCCCGGTGAGAACGCGAGCGAAACGACGCAAGCGTGGCAATAATTCGGGGACGCTGCTCGGTTGCTCAGCCCTTATCATAACTCCGACACCCTGACCTGCCGCGGCCCTCGGCGTCATGGCTTATCCATCAGTGCCTTGAGGGGCACGTCTAAGGTGTAAACGAAACCCTGCTTTTGATAGGCAAGATTTACCTGGCCATTCAACTGGCGTCCGAGCGCTTCGATCATGCGCGTCCCGAAGCTCCGCCGGGTTGGCGCAAGGACCGCAGGGCCGCCGTTTTCAGTCCATGTCAGATTCAGTCGCTGAGTGCCGCTGTCAATCTTCCAAGTAATTGTAACCTTGCCCGATGGCATAGAAAGCGCACCGAACTTGGTTGTGTTTGTACCGAGTTCGTTCAAAGTCATCGCCAGGGCAATAACGGCGCCGGATGTGATGCCGAGATCGGGGCCGTCTAACGAAAAGCGTTCTGTACCTTGCTGGTCGAAAGGACTCGTCGCGGCGCGCACGGTCTCCGCGAAGCTAGCGTTTGCCCAGCTTACTTGCAGTAATAAATCATGCGCGCGCCCAAGCGCGATCAGTCGGCCTTCGATGGCCTGCTGCCCGTGCTCTATGCTGGTCGCGGTCCTCAGGCTTTGGGCGGCAATAGCCGTTACAGTGGCGAGCGTGTTTTTGATGCGATGATGCATCTCTTCTAAAATAAGTTTTTGCAATTTATCAGCGGCCTCCCGCTCTT